>CAYZKG010000040.1:0-20177 GCA_964478915.1 uncultured Nitrospira sp. | reverse complement strand
AGAGTGAAGTGGGCGATATTCCTGACCGTCGTCTTCCTGACGAGCCTGCCGGTCATGGGGATCATCAATATGAATATGTCCAAGCCGGTGATCGAAGAACCGGGAGTTCCCACCCAGCACGGTGACGTGGCGGACTTGAGCGCCACGCCGGTCGCCGACGAGATGGTGGAAATTCCCGCCGGCCCCTTCATCCGCGGGACGGGTGCCGGAGGCTACAACGAGCAGCCGGAGCGCGTCATCGAGCTGGATGCGTTCAGGATCGATCGGTTCGAAGTGACCAATCACCACTATCGTGCCTTCATTGCCGCCACCGGGCATCGCAAGGCGGCGCCGCCGTCCCGGTATGCGAAGAATCTGGCAAAAATGTCCGGCGTTAACCAGCCCGTCGCGTATGTCTCGTGGGAAGATGCCGACGCGTTCTGCCGGTGGAAGGGCAAGCGCCTTCCAACGGAAGCCGAATGGGAGAAGGCGATGCGGGGTGCGGATGGCCGGTTATGGCCCTGGGGCAACGAGCCGGACCTTCTGGCTGCAAACCTCGGGAGCTCCAATGACGGCTTCGAAGCCACGGCACCGGTCGGCTCGTTCAAGCGAGATCAGAGCCCGTTCGGCGTGTATGACGGGGCCGGCAACCTCATGGAATGGGTGGCGGACTGGTACGGAGAAGACGCCTACCGCGAGCCCACTGTGAAAAATCCTCGTGGGCCCGACCACGGCTTCTACAAGGTTTTACGAGGGGGAGGCTACACAAGTACGGGGAAGGACCTTCGCATCACGAATCGGACCCGCATGGTTCCTGATTTTCGGGACGAGACCATCGGCTTTCGGTGCGCCGTTTCTGGGTCTGGAGACGGAGGGAATGGAAAGATATAACTTGGCTGGAAATCAGAGGAAATCGAAATAGTAGAGAATCAGGAACACGGCCAAAATTATGTTGACAACCATACCTGCCAAAACTATAATGTCGAACAATTTCGAATTTTTAGTCATGTTTTGCCCTCTTGCACAGAACCACAAAAGCGAGGAAAACCCTTAACATAGCGTGAGCACGCTGTCAAGGCAGGATCGTCAAGATTATTAACCCCTTCTGAAAGGTTGGAGACGACAAAATGGCTGAGGTGCAAGCGGCGCAAGAGGACATCAAGATTAAAATCGGGAAAATGATTTTTTACGTCACCTGCGCATTGGGTCTGTGGTTTTTTTACTGGTTCGCCGGCATTCAGTGCCCGTGCTAAGCCCCATGCGATCAAACTAGGGAGCCACTAATGATTCTTACTAATCCGACGTTCTGGCTTACTCTCACGGTGGTCGGTGTGGTGCTGTTGTTTGTGGCGAAGAAGATGAACCTTTTGGACAATACCATCGTGGCCGTGACCATTTCCTTGATCATCGCGGTCGCTTACTTTCATATCGTCGATCATTATCTGATGGACATGCAGGGACTCGATTATTGGTACTTGTTCAGGAAATAATAGCCTCTGCGGCCCGTCGTGGCCGCAGCGTCCGAGGAGAGCCGGCTTCCAGCCGTCTTCGAAGGAGGTCCTCATGATCAGTTATATGAATCGCGTAGCCCGCAATAAACTCTGGTCGATCGTAGCCGTCGTGACGATGATCAGCTTGCTCCTGATGCCGATCTTCACGTCACTACCGGCGCTGGCAGGAGGCGCTGCGCCTGCGGCTGGAGGTCCCCCGCCAGACGCTGTGAAAGCCCCGGAAGGCGGTGACGCCGCCAAAGCGCCGAAGGTGGAAAAGGGGCGTGACGTCTATTACAAGGTCGAGGGGATCGTGTCCGGAGCGCCGGCTCCGAAAACAGCGGACAATCCTCAGTACTATCCTCGCTACAATTTCGAGAGCCGTGTCCTTCTCTGGTTCGCCAATCAGCAGCACCTCTATTACGGAAGCTTCGTCCTGGCCGTCCCGATCTTCTGCATGATCATCGAGTTCATCGGGGTCGTGACGAAAGACAAGGCCATGGCGAAGAAATACGACCAGTTGGCCTATGACTTCGTGAAGATCAGCTTGACCGCCTATTCGCTGACCGCAATCCTGGGCGGCATTCTGATCTTTACGTTCCTGACCCTCTATCCTGCGTTTTTCGGGTATCTCTCCAGCATCTTCCGTCCGGTCATGCACATCTACGCCCTGCTGTTCGTGGCCGAGAGCGGCACCCTCTACATCTATTACTACGCGTGGGACAAGATGAAGGAGGGACTGCTCAAATGGCTCCACGTGAGCATGTCGGTCGTTCTCAACGTCATCGGCACCGTGCTCATGTTCCTGGCCAACTCCTGGATCGGGTTCATGATGTCGCCGGCCGGCGTGGATGAGCAGGGCCGCTTTCTGGGGAACATCTGGCACGTCATCCATACGGCCCTGTGGAACCCGCTGAACGTCCACCGACTCCTTGGCAACATGGCGTTCGGGGGTGGTGTCGTGGCGGCGTATGCGGCGTACCGCTTCCTGTCGGCCAAGACCGATGAGGAGCGGGCGCACTACGACTGGATGGGCTACATGGCGATGGCCATCGGCGTCGCGTTTCTGATCCCGTTGCCGTTCGCCGGCTACTGGCTGATGCGCGAGGTGTACGCGTATCGGCAGCAGATGGGGATCACCCTGATGGGCGGCCTGCTGGCGTGGCTCTTCATCATTCAGGCGACGATGATCGGGATCCTGTTCCTGAGCGCCAATTACTATCTGTGGCAGGCCATGGGGCGGATGGCGGGAGCCCGGAAGTACCAGCGCTATATCAAGTATCTGGTCTTCGTGCTGGTTGTCAGCTTCTTGATCTTCATCACGCCGCACACCATCGTGATGACACCGGCTGAGCTCAAGGCGATGGGAGGGCAGCAGCACCCGGTGCTCGGGAACTACGGCGTGATGTCTGCCAAGAACGGCGGCATCAACGTGATCATCACCACCACCGTGCTGACCTTCATCTGGTACATGCGTGGCAACAAGGTGCCGGTCGTATCGTGGGCCAAGTTCGGCAACATCTTTATGGGATGTTTCTTCGGGATGGCCTATGCGAACATCATCTGGCTGGCGATTTACGGCTACTACATCCCGGCCAACGTTCGAGTGGGACTGTCGGTGCCGCAGGTGGCCACAACGCTGTCCTGCTTGTTCTTCATGAGCGCTCTCAATCTGGTCATGTTGAAGGGCGCCAAGACCAGCGGGGCGGTGGAGTGGGGGAAGATTTCGACGCGGTCTCAGTATGCGTTGATCATGCTGGCTACGGCCTTTACCTGGATGATGGGGCTCATGGGGTACATCCGGTCGTCGGTCCGTCTGTTCTGGCATGTCAATGAGATCATGCGGGACAATTCACCGTGGGCCTACACGCATACCACGGGGTTTGCCGCCAACATGATTTCGTTTAACGTGTTGTTCTTCTGGCTCAGCATCCTGTTCGTCTTCTGGCTCGGCACGCTGGGGACGAAGAAGGCGCCGGTCGAGGCGAAAGTTCCGGTTCCTGGAAGGGCGCCAGAGCCTGCCGTCGGCCACTAACCGTAGAATCGGCTTCAGAGCGTGATTGTATGGCTGCGCCCCGCATTACCGGGGCGCAGCCGGGGAGGAGTAACACGTGATTGAGTTACTTGGCGCAGCGTTAGCTCTCGGCATGTGGCCGCTTCTCGTCCTTGCCGGCTTTCTTGTTTATTTCTTGGCGGTCAAGAAAGATAAGCGTGCAGCCTTCAAAACCTTTATCGGCATGATCGCCACGGTGATGGTGTTTATCGCCATCGCCAATTATAAGTTGAACTTCTTCGGTAACTCCCGCCTTCTCCCGGTCTCGCTCGCCATGATCACCCTCCTGTCCTTCATGCTGGCCTTGTACTTTGCCAAGGTCAGCTCGCTGCTCAAGATCGGAGGCTTCATGTTCTTGGTGGCAGCGGCCCTGTCGGGCTACGGCAACTGGCTGCCACAGGTGGAAGGTGGATTTCCGCCGCCGGAGGTCAAGCTGGATTTCGGAAGCATGACCGCGCAGCAACTGGCGGATGAAGGGGAGAAGATCATCTTCGGCGGGATCGGGCAGAGCAAGGTCCAGGGGGCGATCGGCAAGGGGCAGTGCCCGCTCTGTCACGGGTTCAACGAGGGGTTCTTGAGCGAACGGGCTCCGAACCTCTTCGGCATTCCGGACCGGTCCAAACAGCGGCTGGAGGACCCACGCTATAAAAAGGGCAAGCCGGCTGAGCGTGACACGGCCCAGAAGGAGTCGTTCCCCGGGGCCGGAACGGGCGAGAGTGGTCAGGAGTACATCTCTGAGTCGCATGCCTGCCCAAGCTGCTTCGTGGTGGCGGGGTTCGGGGTAAAAGGCACGAATGATAAGGAAAGTCCGATGCCCGTGATCCACAAGCCGCCGATCTCCTTGACCCTGGGTGAGCTCGCGGCAGTGGACACGTGGATGTACGTCCGCGAAGGGAAGGAGCCGCCGCCTTTCGAAGAGATCGTCAAGGCCTATGAGAAGTTCATTCCGGAGGCCGATAGGCCCAAGCAGCAGGAAGATAAGCCCGCGGGAGCGGCGGGTGGGGTCCTCGCCGACGGGTCGGAGCCGGTAGATCAGATTTTTGCCAAGGCGCAATGCGTCGTGTGCCACACGATCCCCGGGATCCCGGGCGCCATGGGGACCGTGGGCCCCAAGCTCGTCGAGAAGACCAATGCCCCGAACCGCCTCAAGGATCCTGTGTACAAGGGAAACGCCAAAACAGTCCGCGAGTATATTACGGAATCGGTGATCTCACCCGGTGCTTACGTGGTCAAGCCGTTCCCTGACAACGTGATGCCCAAGGTCTTCGGGCAGAAGCTCAGCGCCGGCGCTCTGAACAAGATCGTGGACTATCTCTCTCAGGTTGAAGAAGGGAAGGCACCTCCAAAGATCACATGATCTCATACGACTATCTTGGCTCGTCGGTGTAAAAGGAGAATCGAACGATGAAATCAGCTCTACTGTGGATCGGCGCCATCGTAGGCGGAGTAGGGTTCGCCATCATCTTGATCATCTCGCTGGGCCTGCTCCCCTCGACGACCATCAAACTCATCGAAGGCTACATGCCGATGCAGATACTCATCGAGCTGGCGTTCTGCGTAGGGGTCTTTGCGCTCATGAGCTATCTGCTCGCGACGAAGGCCGGAATCAAGATTCCCCAGTTCTGGCAGGGAATCTTTTTCTGGGTCTTCATCGTCTTGTACTTGAAGTACCGCATCTATCCTCCGATCCCCTTCAGCGTGCGAGCCATCTATGGCACCGTGGCCTTGGTGGCGATCTTCATGTGGATGTCGGGGAGCGAGGAGAGTTGGCAGGAGTTCAGACGCCCCATCCTCAATGTGCTTGACGCCGTCACGCCGTTCCACAAGGCGTTGCGCACCTTCTACCTGATCGCCATTCCCATTCTGTTATGGGGCTTTTCGTACAACTCGTTCCTGCCGAGCCTTGAAGAGCCGATCGAATTGAGAACGGTCCATCCGGCTCCGCCTGCAAGCACCAAGGTCCACGGCAAAACGTTTGTGCTTCAGGTCGCGCAGAGCCCGTTCCGCGTCAACCCGGAAGGCAAGTACGATCAGGAATACACCAACCGCTTGATCACGGATCAGGGTATGGGCCGGCTCTTGCAGCCGAATGCCAACCCCTGGGATCCGAACGCGGCCGGCTACATGAAGTATGTCCGGGAGGGCGGTGAAGTGTTCTTTCAGAATTGTCACTGGTGCCACGGCGACAACCTCAATGGCCGCGGCATGATGGCCTTTGCATTTAACCCGATTCCGGCGAACTTTACCGACCCTGGGACCCTGGCCCAGCTCCAAGAAACCTTCGTGTTCTGGCGCGTGTCGAAGGGCGGGATCGGACTTCCCAGAGAAGCCTTCCCCTGGGCCTCGGTCATGCCGCCCTGGGAGCAGCACCTCACCACGGACGAGATTTGGAAGGTCATTCTCTTTGAATACTGGCACACGGGTTACTATCCCCGGACGTGGGACTAATCCTTAATAAGACGAGGCAAATACCATGCGTGACATTCGGGTTCAGAGCAAAAGAATCATCCTCCTGATGGCCGCCGTGGGCCTCAGCGTGGTGGTCTCCGGCAGCGCGGCGGTCTGGACGTTTGCCCAGGAAGGCGGCGCAGACGGTCTCCCAGTCGGCTTCAAGAAGGGCGACTTCCCGCCCATGCCCGCCGCCGAACAGATTGAAGCCGGAAAGCGCGTGTATTTCACGAAGTGCGTCTGGTGTCACGGCGTAGATGGCGCCGGGGATGGGCCAGGGGCGGACCGGCTGTGGCCGCGCCCCCGCAATTTCAACCAGGGCACCTTCAAGATCCGGCACACCGCCAGCGGAGAGCTTCCGCTGCCTCAGTTAGACCTCTTTCAGACGGTGACGCACGGGCTTCCCGGCTCAGCGATGCCCTCGTGGGAGGGGATTTTGACCGAGGAGCAGCGCCGGAACGTCATCGCCTTCGTCACTACCCAGCTGGTCAAGGACCGAAAGTTCGACGATAAGGACACGGAGACGTTCACCATCCTCGAGCTCGACAGCATCAAGCCGATTCCCCCGAGCAAGGAAAGCCTGGAGAAAGGCGCTCAGCTCATCGTGGACAAGAAGTGCATCGAGTGCCACGGAGATAACGGCCGTGGCGATGGAAACGCCTTCAACCTGAAGGACGACTGGGGGTTCCCGATTCAGCCCGCCAACTGGCACAAGTGCTGGAACTTCAGGGGAACCCGTCAAGACCCCTACAACGTGAAGACCATCTTCCGGACCTTCTCGACAGGCGTGAATGGCACGCCGATGCCGTCGTTTGCCGACAGCACCACGATCGAAGAGCGTTGGCACATCGCCAACTTCGTGCAATCGCTCTGTGAACGGGATGCGAAAGGCAATCCGCTGGAGATGGACCCGTTGACCGACAAGCCCAAGATCAATTTCGTCGTCCGCTCGGGTTTCATCCAGGAAGACATCCCCGCCGATCCCGAGCATAAGCTCTGGCAAGACCGCGACCGCCGGTTCGTCGGCTTGGGCGGCCAGATCACCCACAAGCCGAGGAATTTCGTCAATCGCATTGATGATCTCTGGGTCCGGTCTCTCTACAACGACAAAGAGATCGCGTTCATGATTCAGTGGGATGATCGGACCAAGAGCGTGGCGACGGAGCCGCCGCCCTTTGAGCCGAATGAGGTCAATCTCGAAGAGTACGTCAAGGAGCAAGAACCGAAGACCGGAGAGCCGGGGTCGATCGCGGCGCGGCAGAATACCTTCGCGGTTTACAACGATGCCGTGGCCATCGAGTTCCCGGTGAAATGGCAAGAGATTCCGCCTCCCGAAAAGCCACGGTACTTCTGGGGCGACTCGAAATATCCCGTGGACATCATGAAGTGGATGGCCGACGGAAGCCTCAAGGCGTACACCGGCACCGGCTGGGACCAGGACCTTGAGGATCGGGATGACTTCACCGAAAAGATGTCCCTGCTCAAAGGGGAATGGAACAAAGGTCTGTGGACCGTCATCATGAAGCGGCCGCGGAAGGGCGACTACGACGAGGACACCTACTTTGAGATGGGCAAGTACATCCCCACGGTGTTCTTTGCCTGGGACGGCCACAACGGCGACGCCGGCCGGAAGCTGGCGGTCTCGGCGTTCTACTACACGATTCTCGAGCCCCCCATTCCCAAGGAGACGTACATCTACCCGACCTTGATTGCGTTTGGCATCGTCATTGTCGAAGGCTGGGTGCTGGTGCGGCGAGCCAATCGTAAGAAGGGGAAGGCGTAAGCCCGTTCCGGAATAGGGAAAGAAAAGGGGGTGGGGCGACCCACCCCCTTTTTTTATCGGACGATGACCGGTACCTCCACGCAGAGTTTGAGCGGCATCATCCTGGCGGGCGGCAAAAGCTCGCGGATGGGGCAGGACAAGCGGTTTATCGAGCTCGGCGGCCGGACCCTCCTGGATCGTTCCCTTGAGGTCTTCGAGTCGCTGTTTTCCGAAATCTTGGTCGTCGTGGCAGAAGCAACGCCGCAGTTGGCTGACCTGACCCATCGGGTCGTGACCGATCTTATCCCCGGGTGCGCGACCTTGGGCGGCTTGTACACTGGCCTGTCGTATGCCTCATCTTCACGAGTGTTCGCCGCCGCCTGCGACATGCCGTTTTTGAACCCGAAGGTGGTCGAATATCTGGTCACGATTGACCCCATGGCTGACGTGGTCATGGTCCGGCTGGCGACCGGGTTGCAGCCTCTGCATGCTGTCTATTCGAAACGGTGCCTCCCGATCCTGGAGCGTATGGCCCGAGGGGGGAATCTGACACTACACGAGATCACCGACGCCGAAGCCTTGTCGGTCCGGCTCATCCCGGAGGATGAGCTTCGATCCCTGGATCCTCATCTGTTGTCGTTTCTGAACCTCAATTCCCCGGCGGATTTGGAGTTGGCCAGGAAGCTGGTCCGCTAGGGAGGGATCGCCGTGCAGCCCGACATCCCGCCGGTGCTTCTTGTGGTGCATCCCGGCTCGCTTGGGGATGTCCTGCTGTCCCTGGGGGCCCTGCGGGCCTTGCGCAGCGCCTGGCCCACCCACGACCTGACCCTGGTGGCCCGGGGCGAGGTGGCAGGATTGCTCCGCGCCTGTGGAGAGGTCCACCAGACCTTGCCGATCGAGGGCTCCACGCTGGCTCAGCTCCTGGCCGGCCCGGACGCCCTGCCCCCCGGCCTGGCGGCCCGGCTTCGCCGTTGTACGGCTGCTGTGTGCTGGATGAGCGATCAGGAGGGTGCGCTCCGGACAACGTTGAGGCGGTCGGGCGTCGGTCAGGTCATCGTGCAATCGCCGCATTCCCCGGCGCTCCGTGGTGTGCATGCCGCAGACCGCTATCTGGAGAGTCTCCGGCCGTGGGGACTTCGTCCCGCGGACCGGCCTCCTGTCCTTCAGATCCCCCGACCTGCCCACCTGGGTCCCGATCCCGCTGATCGGCCCGCTGATGCCGAAGTCCTTGCGGTGCACCCGGGAAGCGGCAGCCCCGCGAAGTGTTGCGATGTCCGGCGTCTGGCCTCGGCGATGAGTTCATTGACCGGCAAAGGGGCCCGTACGCTCCTCGTTCTGGGCGGCCCGGCCGATGACACGCAGATTGCCGAGCTTCAGAGGCATCTTGCCGGAGTGAAGACCTCGATGATCCTGAACCGCGACCTCATCACCGTGGCTGTGACCCTGGGGAAGGTCCACGTCTTTGTGGGGCACGATTCGGGCATCACGCACTTGGCGGCTGCGCTCGGCCTGCCGACCGTTGCCCTGTTCGGCCCGACCGATCCGTCACGCTGGGCTCCCCGCGGGCCACGGGTCATCATTCTCCGCGGGGCGCCCTGCGCCTGCCTCGGGTGGCAGCAGGTGGAGCCATGCCGGCTCAGGCCGTGTTTGGATATTCCGGTGGAGCAGATCGTGGCCGCAGTCGAGGGCTGTCTCGCAGCACGCCGGGCGCCTGAACCTCGCTTGCCTTGGTCAGAAAAGGTGTGTTAGAGTCCGACCCCTGCCTTCGAGATTTACACGCAGCGATGCAGACTTAGGAGACTTTCCGGTGTCACAAGGCGTCGTCAGAGAGAGGGTGATCGGGGCCCTCCGGCACGCGCTGGATCACGCGAGGCTCAAGGGACAGCTGAAGTCGCTGACTCCGGCGACGGTTCCCTTGGATCTCCCCAAACGGCCAGAGTGGGGGGATCTGGCAACCACCGTAGCCATGACGCTGGCCCCTTCCGAACAACGCTCCCCCGAGGAGGTCGCTCAAATCATCTGCGACAACCTTGAGCAACGTGACGCCATCTTCGATCGCATCGAGATCGTCCGCCCGGGCTTCCTCAACATGACCGTGAAGCGCGATCTCTGGCTCGAGGTGTTGGGTGAGATCGAAGACCAGGGCGAGGCCTACGGGCGATCCGATCTCGGCAACGGGAGTCGCGTGCTGATTGAATTCGTCAGCGCGAATCCGACCGGACCGCTTCATGTCGGGCACGGGCGAGGGGCGGCGTTCGGGAATGCCCTTGCCAACCTCCTGGCGGCGAGCGGCTACCGGGTGGCCAGGGAATACTATGTCAACGATGCCGGCAGGCAGATGAAGCTGTTGGGGGCGTCGATCCATGCCCGCTACCTGGAGCGGCAGGGGCGTCCGACGACATTCCCGGAGGAAGGGTACCGGGGAGCCTATGTCGAGCGCGTAGCGGCCGCGATCCAGGACCGGCTCGGTCCGGCCCTCCTGGATATCCCTGCAGAAGACGCCGAGCGCCGCTGCACCGAACTGGCCTACCAGGAATTGTTGGAAGTTATCCGTCAGGACCTTTGTCAGCTGGGGATTGAGTTCGACTCCTGGTTCACCGAGTCCTCGCTGGTCCAGTCTGGAGCGGTGGAGCAGGCGCTGGAGACGCTTCAGAAGCAAGGCCTCCTGTTCGAGGAGGGCGGGGCGCTGTGGTTCCGTTCCTCCGCGTATGGTGACGAGAAAGATCGTGTGATCCGGAAGCGCGAAGGGGACTACACCTATCTGGCCTCGGATATCGCCTACCACCGGGACAAGCTGCTGCGCGGGTACGATCTGCTCATCAACGTCTGGGGCGCGGACCATCACGGGTACATTCCGAGAATGGAGGCGGTGGTGCAGGCGTTCGGATATCCCCGGAGCCGGCTGCGGATCGTGCTGGTACAGATGGTCAACCTGATGCGGGGAGGCCGGAAGGTCGAGATGTCCAAGCGGTCCGGGGAATTCATCACCATGCGGGAGGTCATGGAGGAGGTCGGCGCCGATGCGGCGAAATTCTTCTTCCTGATGAGGCGATCCGATACGCATTTGGATTTCGACCTCGAGCTGGCGAAGCAGCAGTCGGCCGAAAACCCGGTCTACTACGTGCAGTATGCGCACGCCCGGATCGCAAGCCTGTTCCGGGTGGCGGAAGAGCGCGGGATCCCGGTTCCCCAGCCGAGCGGCGCCGCCCTGCGTGAATTGGCCGATCCCGACGAGTTCCGTCTGATCCGGCAGCTTTCTATCTATCCTTCCGTGGTCCAGGGCGGCGCTGAAGCCCTCGAGCCGCATCGCATCACCGGTTACCTGCAGGACCTGGCCGGGCTCCTGCACACGTTTTATTACAAGCACCGCATTCTGCCGGTGGCTGAGGCGGATCTCCCAGACCTGGCCGGGTTCAAGGCGGAGGCCCCGTCCGCCAGGCTGCGTGAGCGCCTCACGCCGGAGCGGACCGCGGCGCGACTGGTGCTGATGCGGGAAGTCCAGCGGGTCATCCGAAACGGTCTTGGCCTCCTGGGAATTTCTGCGCTCGAGCGGATGTAGGAGCACGGCGTGCCAACCTTTTCAGTGCAGCACACGGACCTCGCCGGAAGGGCTCGAGCGGGAGCACTGCTGACCGCCCACGGGATCGTCGAGACCCCCGCCTTTATGCCGGTCGGATCGCTGGGCGCGGTTAAAGGCATCGGGCCGGAGGATCTCCAAGCGCTCGGCTTCGGGCTGATTCTCAACAACGCGTACCATCTCTATCTGCGGCCCGGGCACGAAGTGGTGGCGGAGATGGGCGGGCTGCACGCGTTCACGGCCTGGCCAGGGGCGATCCTCACGGACAGCGGGGGCTTTCAGATCTTCAGCCTCGCGGAATTGTGCCAGGTCAGCGGTGAAGGGGTGGTCTTTCAGTCCCATCTCGACGGCTCGCGACATTCCATTACCCCGGAGCGGGCCATCGAAATTCAGGAAGCCCTGGGGGCCGACATCATCATGGCGTTCGATCAGTGTCTGGCGCTCCCGTCGTCACGCCGGGCCGTGGAGGAGGCCGTGGTCCGCACCCAGTGCTGGGCCCAGCGGTGTCTCGCGGCCAGGAACCGGGCGGATCAGGCGCTGTTCGGGATTATTCAGGGCGGCCACGATCCTGCGCTTCGAGTGCGGGCTGCCCGCGAGATCGTGTCGTTGGGTTTCGATGGCTATGCGGTGGGCGGGCTCTCGGTCGGGGAGGACAAGGCGACCACGTACCGCATGCTCGATGTGACGGTGCAAGAACTCCCGGAGGAATCACCGCGGTATGCGATGGGCCTCGGGCTCCCTGAAGATCTGGTGGAAGGCGTGGCCCGAGGCGTGGACCTGTTCGACTGCGTGGCGCCGACGCGACATGCCCGCACGGGCTGGCTGTTCACTTCGTTCGGGCGGATCGTCATCAAGAACGCCCAATACGCGCGTGACGAGCGTCCCGTTGATTCCCGCTGCGGATGTCCGGTTTGCCGCACGCACTCCCGGGCGTACCTGCGGCACCTCTTCATGGCGAAAGAGATGCTCGGTGTCCGCCTGAACACCATCCACAACCTGCATTTCTTTGCGAGCCTCATGCAGGAGATGCGGGCGGCCATCCAGGCGGGGCGCTATGAGGAGTTCCGGAAGGCGTTTCATGCCCTGCGTCCCAGCGATGGGGAAAAGGCCGAGCATGCCTTACCGTCCGCGGCCAGTCAGGAGGACTGATGTCGCTGGCATGGGCACAGGCGGGAGCGGGAGGGGGTATGGGCGGGACCCTCGTGTCGCTGGTGCCGTTTCTGCTGATCTTTGTGATCTTCTATTTTCTGCTCATCCTGCCCCAGCAGAAACGTCAGAAGAAACTCAGGACCATGCTGGCGGCCTTGAAGAAGGGCGATAAAGTCGTGACATCGTCCGGCATCTGGGGGACCGTGGCCAACCTGGATAAGGAGGCCGATACGGTCACGCTCCAGATCGCCGACAACACCAAGGTGCGCATCCAGCGCGATCACATCGCCAGACTGCGTGAAGAGGAGGAAACCGGAGGAAAATGATGGGGCGTGTTGAATGAAGAGGGTGGGTGGGAGACTGCTCCTCCTGGGCGTCGTGGTCGTTCTGTCAATCGTGTTTTTCCTGCCGTCTTACCCCGCCTTGTACGGACGCCTTCCGGCCTGGGCCAAGTCGGTGCTCCCGAACAAGGGCATCACCCTTGGCCTGGACCTCCAAGGAGGGATCCATCTGGTCCTGCAGGTGGATGAGGACCGTGCCGTGGAGATCGCGGTTGATCGTGCGGTCAACGCCGTCCAAGAGCTGTTGACCGAAAAGAAGCTCGTCGTCGAGTCCGTGAAGCGGGTGCAGCCGACGCAGATCCGGTTTGCGTTCCAGTCCACGGATACGAAGAGCCAGATTCAAAAGCTGGTGGACGATGCCTTCCCGACGTTTGCGGAAACGACCGCCACGGAGACCGTCCTCGAGTACGAGCTGCGTGACTCGGAGATCAAGCGGATCAAAGAGTCCGCCGTCAATCAGGCGCTGGAGACCATCCGGAACCGGATCGATCAGTTCGGGGTCGCCGAGCCGTTGATCCAACGACAAGGGCTGAAGGAGATCGTCGTCCAGCTGCCCGGTGTCAAAGATCCGAAGCGAGCCAAGGCTTTGATCAAGGAGACGGCGCTTCTGGAGTTCAAGATGTTGGATGAAGCCAGCAAGCTGGCCCTGGAGTTGCCCCAGCGGGTCCCCAAGGGCAAGGAGGCCGATGTCCTCAAAGAGTTCGAAGGGAAGATTCCCGAGGGCGACGAGATCCTGTTCGAGAAGCTGGTGGACAAAGACACGGGCCGGGAGAGCCGGGTGCCGTATTTGGTCCGTAAGCGCGTCATGCTCGCCGGGGACGTGTTGAGCGACGCGCGGGTTTCAATCGGGCAGTTCAACGAGCCGTATGTCTCGGTCACCTTCGATGGCAGGGGGGCTCGTGAGTTCGAGCGGATCACCTCGGAAAACGTCAAGAAACGCATGGCCATCGTCCTGGACAACACGGTCTACTCGGCGCCGGTGATCCAGGAGCGAATCGGCGGCGGCCGGGCCCAGATTACCGGTAGCTTTACGACGCAGGAGGCCAACGATCTGGCCATCGTGCTCAGGGCCGGTGCGTTGCCGGCGCCATTGAAGATCATCCAGGATCTCACCGTAGGGCCGTCGTTGGGCAAGGACTCGATCGAGAAGGGCATCCGCTCCACCCTGTTCGCCGGGGCCCTGGTCGTCTTCTTCATGGCGTTCTATTACCGGCTCTCCGGGGTCATCGCCGACTTTGCGCTGGCGCTGAATCTGGTCTGTCTCATCGGCTCGCTGGCCGGCCTGAATGCCACCTTGACCCTCCCGGGTATCGCCGGGATCATCCTGACGATCGGCATGGGCGTGGACTCCAACGTCCTGATCTTCGAGCGGATCCGCGAAGAGCTGAGGCAGAACAAGCCGGTTCGCCTGGCCGTGGACAGCGGCTACGATAAAGCCATTCTCACGATCGTGGACTCCCACGTCACCACGCTGATCACGGGGCTTGCCCTGTTCCTGTTCGGAACCGGTCCCATCAAGGGGTTTGCCGTGACGCTGTGTTTGGGCATCGCGATCAACCTGTTTACGGCACTGGTCGGTACCAAGGTGGTGTTCGATATCGCCAACCGCCGCAAGGTGGAGCAACTGAGCATCTAGGGTTTCAGGGCCGCGGTTCATTCCGGAAGGATGCCGATGATCGAGATCTTGGGGAAGACGAACATCGATTTCATGGGAAAGCGGTACCTCGCGTTTGTCTTCTCCGGCGTGATGATCCTGCTCGGGCTGCTCGCGCTCGTGCAGATCTGGCGAGGCGCGGCGAACCTGGGGATCGATTTTGCGGGGGGCACCGCGGTCCAGCTCAAATTCGACGATCCGATTCGAATCGAGGATGCCCGCAAGGTGCTCGAGTCACGGGGGGTACGGGACGCCGAGCTTCAGGAATTCACGCAGGACAACAAGCTGCTGATCCGGGTCAAAGCCGCCACGACGATCGAAGAGAAGATTGCCGACCGGGTGGTGGCGGTCTTCAACACCGAGTTTCCGCAGAACCGGTTCGTCGTGGATTCCAGCACCGAGATCGGTCCGACGGTCGGCCTGAAGCTGCAACAGGATGCCTTGATCGCGATCCTCATTTCCTTTGCCGGCATCATCCTGTACATCGCCGCGCGGTTCGAGTTCCGGTTCGGCATTGCGGCTGCCATCGCGACCTTTCATGACGTCCTCGCCGTGCTGGGGCTGTTTTATGTGCTGGACAAGGAGATCACCCTCCTGGTGGTCACGGCGCTGCTGACCCTGGCCGGCTATTCTCTCACCGATACCGTCGTCGTCTTCGACCGGATCCGTGAGAATCTCAGAGCCCGACGCCGGGATCGCATCGAGACGATCATCAACAACGGAGTCAACCAGGTCCTCAGCCGGACCATCGTGACCAGCCTCACGGTGGTGCTGGTCCTCATCCCCCTGACCCTGGCCGGAGGGGAGATGCTGCACGATTTTTCACTGGCTCTCCTGGTCGGGGTCATCGTCGGGACCTACTCGTCGGTCTTTGTCGCCAGTCCCATCCTGGTGATCTGGCCGGGCAGCGAAGGGCGGCTTCTCAAGCGCGGATAGTCGCCCGAGTTGTTACGACAGCTTGACATTTCTCCCCTTCAGCAATGAAAATAACCACTTAGACAACCCCCATGTTGTTACCAAAATGAAACTCTGGAGCGCGCACAATCTCCAGCGCAAGACCATCATCGCCATGGTGATGGTAGGGCTCCTGCCCCTCTCCCTCTCCCTTGTCCTGACCTATGTCGAAGAACGCCGAGCCCTCCGCGAGACCATTGGAACCAATTTCAAGGAGATCGCGGTGGAAGCGGCCCGCCGCATCGAGGCGCAGATCAGCCGGGGTGTCAGCGAGGCCCAGCAGCTTGCCACGGTGCCGTTTCTGCGGACGGCGGTCATCGAGGCGAACCGGAGCTATGTGGGGAAGGGAGAGCAGATCATCGAATCCGGGATCCGGGACTGGCAGCAGCGCTGGCGGAAGCGGGAACGGCAATATGAGTTTCCTCTCTTCGTCAATCGCATCGTGACGAACCATCTGATCCGGTGGCACGACGTCCGCCGGTCCGATTACGTCGCCATCTTCATCACCGACAATCGAGGCGTGTTGGCCATCAGTTCCATTCCCCAGGTGGAGTACTACTACGGCAAGACCGCCTGGTGGCAGACCGTGTACAACCGCGGGCGCGGGCAGATCTATGTCAGCGACCCTTATTTCGATCCGGGCTTCGGCACCTATGTGCTCAACGTGTCGGTCCCCATCCTGGATGAAACCGGCAACACCGCGGTCGGCGCGGTCACGGTGCTGCTGCGGCGGGATTCGTTGTTTCATGCCATTTCGGAAGTGACCATCGGCGCCACCGGACATGGCATGCTCGTCAGCAGCGATGGCACCATCCTGATCTGTCCGTTGCTCTCGCCTGAAGAACACTCGGTCGGCCCTGCACTGGTCAGTGAACTCACCCGGTCACCTACGGGGTGGGCGGTCGCCGCTGATGATGCCCATGGGGGGCAGGACTCGATCATTGGTTTTGCGAGCGTCCGATCGGGCGAAAACCTGTCCCCGGAGAGCCTGAGCGGCAAGCAATGGTTGACGTTCGTTCGACAGGATCCCGTGGAAACGTACGCCCCTCTCAAAGAGCTGCTGAGTAAAGTAGCCGCCTACGGGGTCGTCGTCCTGGCTGCCCTGTGGATGACCGGGGTCGTCGTTGCCAAACGGATCACTCGGCCGATTCAGACTCTTCACGAGGGAGTGCAGCGCTTCGGGGCTGGCAGTCTCGACCACCGTCTATCCCTCAAGACCGGCGACGAGATCGAGCATCTGGCCGACGCGTTCAACCGCATGGCGGCCAACCTGCGACAGTCGTTCAGCCAGCTGGAGCAGCGGATGGCGGAGATCCGCCGCCTGGAGGAGAAGTACAGGGACCTGATCGAGAACTCGCCGGAGATGATCCACCAGCTGAACAAGGCCGGCCAGTTCGTGCACGTCAATAAGACCGAACTGGAGAAACTCGGCTACTCGCTGGAGGAGATGCTCGCCATGCGCCTCTGGGACATCGTCCCCAAGGGGCATGAGGCCAGGATCTTGGCCTACCTGGAAGGACTGGTCTCCCAAGGCCGCGGCACCATCGAGACGGTGTTCCTGACCTGCGACGGCAAGCCCATCGACGTGGAGATCCACTCCACCGCGCTGCTTGACCCTGAAGGCGGCGGGCTGGTCCATTCCCGGGCGTTCGTGCGGGACATCACGCAGCGGAAGCTGCTGGAGCAGAAGGTCCAGCGGTACACGACGGAGCTGGAGCAGGAGGTTCTGGAGCGGACGCAGCAGCTCTCAAAATCCCAGAAACGCTACAAGGCCCTGTTCGATCTGGCGGCCGACCCGATTTTCATGGTCGATCCGGACGGTGTCATTGAGGCCGTCAACCAGCGTCAAGAGCAGACCCTGGGGTATGCCGAGCGGCAGTTGATCGGCCGAAAATTCCTGGATGTCGTCGTTCCGGGGTATCACGATGTGACGGGCGCTCTCCTCGACAAGATCGTGCTGGGCGAGCGCAAGGTTCCCACCCATGAGATCCAGGTCTACCATCGCCTCGGCAAGCCCACGCCCGTGGAAATGGATCTGATCCGGATCGAAGACGAGGCGGCACCATCGGTGATGGTGCAGCTCCGGGACATCACCGAGCGCAAGCGTTTGGAGCTTCGACTTCAACAGTACAGCGAAGAGCTGGAGCTGAAGGTACAGGAGCGGACCCGGGAGATCGAGGATACGAAGAAGTATCTCGAGGACCTGCTGGAGAACGCCAACGACGTCATCTACACCCTGGATCGCGATCAGGTCTTCACGTACGTGAACAGCAAGGTCGAGACGTGGGGCTATCGGAAAGAAGATTTGATCGGGCGTCCGTACCTGTCGCTGCTCTCGAAGCGCCACCGAGGCCGCCGGCTGAAGAGCACCCTGGATATCGGCGCCAAGCGGGTGTACGACGTGGAGGTGGTGAGCCGTACGGGCGAATTGCGGGCGGTCATGGTCAGCGTCTCGCCGCTTCGAGACCAGGAGGGGAGGATTCTGGGAGTCCTGGGAATCGCCCGCGATATCACCGAGATGAAAAAGCTCGAACATCAGATCCGCTCCGCGGAGAAGCTGGCGTCTGTGGGGAAACTAGCTGCTGGGGTCGCGCACGAAATCAATAACCCCCTCGGCGGCATCCTGAACTGCCTCTACAACCTCCGGAAAGGCGCTTTATCGCCGGCGCGCCAGGAGGAGTACCTTGCTTCCATGGAGGACGGGCTGCGTCGGGTCCAGAGGATCGTCCGGCAGCTCCTGGACTTCTCGCAACAGCACGAGCCCGAACTGGTGCTGACCGACGTCAATACCGTCGTGGAGCAGGTCCTCGTGTTGACCAATCATGCCATCGTGGCGAACCGCATCAGGCTGGAGCGGCAGCTCGGGCAGGACCTTCCAGTGTTGATGCTGGACCGGCACATGATGGAGCAGGTGTTGACCAATTTGATCCTGAACGCCGTTCAGGCGATGAAGGAGGGAGGGGTCATCACCATTCGGACTCGAGCCAGCGACGATACCTGCCTGATTCAGATCGAAGATACCGGTTGCGGGATCCCACCCGAGGCGCTGCCCCGCATTTTTGATCCCTTCTTTACGACGAAAGCGACGGGGGAAGGGACAGGGTTGGGCTTATCGGTCAGTCTGGGCATCATCGAGCGCCACGGGGGGCAAATCCTGGTCGATAGCGAAGTAGGAAAGGGAACCGTCTTTACCGTTCGGCTCCCCATCAGTCGAGATCGATCCTTGGTCGGGAGGAGCGTGTGAAACCACCGTCGGTCTTGATCATCGATGACGAGCCGTTAATGCGGCTGTCCGTGATGGATGCCTTAAAAGCCGTCGGCTACGAGGTCAAGGCCGCCGCCACCGGCGACGAAGGGATCGACGCCGTCAACAAAGACTCCTTCGGGATCGTCATCACCGATCTCCGGCTGCCCGGCGCGGATGGCATTCAGGTGCTGCAGGCCTGCAAGCAACGCTCCTCCTGGACCGAGGTCATCGTCATCACCGCTCACGGTTCGGTGGAGACCGCCGTGGAAGCCATGCGGCGCGGTGCCTACGATTACATCACCAAGCCGTTCTCGATGGATGAGCTGCTCTTGATCGTGGACCGGGCCTCCAAGGTCCTGGCCCTTCGTCAGGAGAACTTGATCCTGCGCGAGGAGCTGGAGGGCAAGTTCAATTTCGAGGGGATCGTCGGGAAGAACGAGCGGATGCAGGAAGTCCTCGAGAAGGTCAAGCTGGTGTCCCCGACGGATTCCACCATCCTCATTATCGGAGAGAGCGGAACGGGGAAGGAGCTGGTGGCCAATGCCATTCACCGGAACAGTCCCCGGCGCGACCATGCACTGATCAAGGTGAGCTGCGCGGCGCTGCCGGAAACGCTGCTGGAGGCCGAGCTGTTCGGGCATGAGAAGGGAGCGTTCACCGGCGCGTTGCGCCAGCGGCGAGGGCGCTTCGAGCTGGCCCACAAGGGTACACTGTTCCTGGACGAGATCGGAGAGGTATCCCCGCTCGTGCAGGTGAAGCTGCTTCGCGTGTTGCAGGAGCGGCAATTCGAGCGGGTAGGGGGAAACGAGACGATCGAGGTGGATGTGCGGCTCGTCTGCGCCACCCAAAAGGACCTAAAAAAAGAGGTGATGCAAGGCCGGTTTCGGGAAGATCTGTATTATCGCCTGCACGTGGTGCCGATCGTCCTGCCGCCCTTGCGCGACCGGCGAGACGACATTTTGGTCATTGCCGAGCACATTCTCCAGGCCTGCTCGACCCGCATGCGCAAGACGTTGAAAGGATTCTCGCAGAATGCCCGGGAACTCTTGCTCCGGTACTCCTGGCCTGGGAACGTGCGAGAGCTCGAGAACACCATCGAACGCGCCGTCGCGCTGAGCCGGCACAGCGAGGAGATCCAGGCCTGGGACCTGTGCGGGTTTCCTCCTTGTCCGTTCTTGGGGGGGAAGCCTCAGGACGCCTGCGGGTTCTGCAGCGAAGGGCTGACCGGTGCGAAAGCGCGCACCGGCGCCATGGAAACGCTCACCGCAGCCCGTGAGGAGTTCGAACGCCAGTACATCCTCGACGTGCTCGAGCAGACGCAAGGAAGCAAAACAGTCGCCTCTCGGATTCTCGGTCTCTCCAGGAAGTCGCTCTGGGAGAAGTGCAAGCGCTACGGGATTACCGCCAAGGACCGTCCCGGCGACGAGGAGTGACGTCAGCCCCCCGCCCCTCCCTCCCAGAGTTTCACCGTGCGGTCCCATGATGCGCTCGCCAAGCGGAGCCCATCGGGCGAGAACGCGACC
>CAYZKG010000039.1:0-20290 GCA_964478915.1 uncultured Nitrospira sp. | reverse complement strand
GCTTGCGCCGATGGACTCTTCCGGTTCGGCGCGCTCGACCAGGTGGTTCACGGTCGTGTGCATCCTGGTCAGGACGGGGTTCGGAAAGAATCCGATCCAGAAGACCAGCGCGACCAGCGGCACGAAGGTCGCCATCTCCCGCCGATTCAAATCCCAGAGCCCCGCCCCGCCATGCGCCGGGCCGAACGCCACCCGCTGTACCATCCACAGGAGATAGACCGCGGCCAGGATGACCCCCAGCGTTGCCACCACCGCAGCGGCCTTGCTCCAGAAGAACGTGCCGAGCAGGACCAGAAATTCACCGACGAAGCTATTCGTCCCGGGCAACCCCAGGGACGAGAGGGCAAAGATCACCAGCACCGTCGCATAGCGCGGCATCGCTTTGGCAAGACCGGCGTTATCCGCGATCATTCGGCTATGGGTCCGCTCATAGATGGCGCCCACGCACAGGAACAGGGCGCCGGTGGTGATGCCGTGGTTGACCATCTGCAGGACCGCCCCCTCGATCCCCTGCGGGATCAGCGTGAAGATGCCCAGCGTCACGAAGCCCATGTGGCTCACGCTGGAATACGCAACCAGCCTTTTCAAATCGACCTGGGCCAGCGCCATGTAAGCGCCGTAGATGATGGCGATGAGCGAGAGCCCCACGATGATCGGCGTAAAGGTCTCGGTGGCATCCGGGAGCATGGGGAGCGTGAACCGCAGGAACCCATAGGCCCCCATCTTCAACAGAATGCTGGCCAGAAAGACGCTGCCGGCCGTGGGGGCCTCCACGTGCGCGTCGGGCAGCCACGTGTGGAACGGAAACATGGGCACCTTCACCGCGAAAGCGATGAAAAAGGCCCCGAACACCCAGTTCTGCACCGTCGGGCTGTACTCGACGCGGCTGAGGAGCAGAATGTCGAATGTTTGGCCGCCCTTGAAGAACAATGCCAGGATCGCGATGAGCAGGAGCACGCTCCCGGCCAGCGTGTACAAGAAAAATTTCACGGCCGCGTAGAGCCGGTTGGGGCCTCCCCATATCCCGATGATCAGATACATCGGGATCAGCATGGCTTCCCAGAAGACATAGAACAGCACGAAATCCATCGCCACGAACACGCCGAGCATGGCGGTCTCCATGATCAGCAGAGTGGCCATGAATTCTCTGACCCGCGTCTCGATGGCTCGCCATGACGCCAGCACGCACAGCGGCGTGAGCAAGGTGGTGAGCAGCACCAGCGGCAAGCTGATCCCGTCCAGGCCGAGGTGATAATGAATCGGGGGCGAGGTGACCCAGACCGTCCGCTCCGTGAACTGCATGCCCGGACTCGACGGGTCGAACCGGAACCAGAGCGGCAAGGAAACGGCGAAGTCCGCCAGCGCAACGGTCAGTGCGGTCCACCGGACCGCTGCCTCCTTGAGGAGAAAGAGGAGGATCGCCCCGGCGAGCGGCACAAACACCACCACCGTCAGCCAGGGGAACCCGCCGCTCTGCACCATCTCGTCACTCATCGCTCGCTCCCGTGAGGCGGGGCACCCATTGCCGGGACCGGGACCCATTGCTCAGAACGTGCAATGGGTGCCCCCTCCAAGAATGCAATGGGTGCCCCCAGTGCAATGGGTCCCGGTCAGGCGTTAGGGGTCTGAAGAACCCACTGTTCATCACGTCGTTAGAACAAGAGGTACACACCCAGCAAGAGCACCGCCCCGACCGTCATTCCCAGCGCGTAGTGCTGCGCCTGCCCGCTCTGGATGAGCCGCATGAGCCATCCCCACCACGCAATCGTCCGCGCCACCCCATTGACCGCGGCATCGATCACGCCCATATCCACCCGCTCCCACAGCCGGTCCGCGAGCATCACGGTGGGACGCACCACCGTCCGGTCATAGGCTTCGTCCACGTACCATTTGTGAAACGAGAGGCGATAGGCGCGTTGCCACTGCCGCGCCAGCCGATCAGGAAGCTCCGGCGACCGCACGTAGGCCAGGTAGGCCAAGCCGATGCCTCCAAGCCCCACAGCGGTCGTCAGCAACATCAAGCCCCACGCCGCCGGACCATGCGACCCACTTGGCGGCTCAGCCTCGATCCCAGGCGGCGAGAGAACCGCCTGAAGAAAAGCCGGAACGCCGAGATACCCCGTCACGATGGACAGCGCCGCCAGGATGAGCAGCGGGACCGTCATGGTCTTCGAAGGCTCGTGGACCGGCCCGGTATGCTGCGAGTCGTATCGGGGCGCGCCCCAGAAGGTCACGAAGACGAGCCGGAAACTATAGAAGGCGGTGAGAAAGGCCGTGAGCACCCCGAACAGCGCCAGGATCTTCCCGAGCCCCCCGGCCGACCAGGCCTCAACCAGAATCGCGTCCTTGCTGAAAAAGCCGGCAGTCAACGGAAAGCCCGAAAGCGCCAGCGCGCCGATGACAAAGGTCCAGTAGGTGACCGGCATCTTGTCCTTGAGCCCGCCGAGCCGCCGCATGTCCTGCTCGTGGTGCAGCGCGATGATCACCGAGCCGCAGCCCAGGAACAGCAGGGCTTTGAAGGCCCCGTGGGTCAACAGATGGTAAATCCCGGCGGTGTAGGCGCCGAGCCCGCAGGCCATCATCATGTAGCCGAGCTGGCTCACCGTCGAGTAGGCCACCACCCGCTTGATGTCGAACTGGGTGAGGGCGATGCTGGCCCCCAGCACCATGGTGACGGCGCCGGTCACCGCCACGATGGTCATGACGGCGGGCGAGAGGTTGTAGAGCGGCGCCAACCGGGCCACCAGAAACACCCCGGCGGTCACCATGGTGGCGGCATGGATCAGCGCCGAGATCGGGGTCGGGCCTTCCATGGCATCTGGAAGCCACACGTGCAGCGGCACCTGGGCCGACTTGCCGATCGCCCCGAGAAAAAGCAGCAGACAAATGACGCTCAGGGTGGGCACCTCCCAGTTTCCGCCCACGGGCCGGAGCAGATTGAGGGACTCTCCCGCCAGGTCCGCGGCTTGAGAGAAGACATGGCGATACTCCAGCGAGCCGAAGCTGAGCACCACGAGGAGCACCCCGAGCAGGAAGCCGAAGTCTCCGACCCGGTTCACGATGAAGGCCTTCGTAGCCGCCGCGCAGGCCGACGGCCGCTCGTACCAGTGGCCGATGAGCAGGTAGGAGCACAGGCCCACCGCTTCCCAGAAGACGAACAACTGGAGAAAGTTGTCGGCCATGACGAGCATCAGCATCGAGAACGTGAACAGGGCGACGTAGGAAAAGAAGCGGGCGTAGCCCCGCTCGCCGTGCATGTACCCGATGGTGTACACGTGCACGAGCCCGCTCACGATGGTAACCAGCAGCAGCATCGCGGCGGCCAGCCGGTCCACCATGAGCCCGATTTCGATGCGGAGATCGCCGGAGGTGAGCCAGGTGTACAGCAGCACCGAGATCGTCTGGCCGTCCGCCACCGCCGCGAAAGCCCCGAGCGACAGGACGAACGACCCCAGCACCGCCGGCACGGCGACCAGGTGCGCGCGCTCCCTGATCCAGTGGCCGAACAGCCCCAAGATCAGGAAGGCGGCGAAGGGCAGCAGCGGAATCAGCGCGTAGATCATGGCAGCCACGTCAATAGTCAGCGGTCATTAGTCATTCGTGAAGGCCGGCACCATCTCTCTCTTGCAATTGACTAATGACCAGTGACCAATGACGCCTTTCACCATTTGAGGAGTTGGAACTCGTCCACGTTGATGGTGTTCTTGCTCCGATAGAGCGCGATGATGATGGCCAGGCCCACCGCCACCTCGGCAGCCGCGACGGTCAAGGCGAAGAAGACGAACACCTGGCCCGTCATGTTCTGGAAAAAGTGGGAGAACGCCACGAAATTGATGTTCGTGGCGTTGAGCATCAGCTCGACCGACAGCAGAATGATGATGATGTTCCGGCGGATCAGGACCCCCACCAAGCCGGTGACGAACACAATGCTGCTCAGAATGACGTAGTAGCTCAGCGGAATCACGCACTCACCTCACTCCTTACTCCTCACTGTTCACTGAAGAGATCTTTCTTGGCGAGGATGACGGCGCCGATCATGGCCACGAGCAGGATCAGCGACGCCACCTCGAACGGAAACAGGTACGTGGAATACAGCAGCTCGCCGATGGATTCGGTGTTCCCCGTCGACTCGACCACTCCGGCCGGAGCGGCGTCCAACACGGGCGGCACGAAGCTGCGATAGTACGCCAGCAGCAACACCTCGGCGAGCACAGTGACACCCAGCAGCACCCCCAACTTCACCTGAGGGTGGTAGCGCTGCTCTTGCCTGACGTTCAACAGCATCACCACGAAGAGGTACAGGACCAGGATGGCCCCGGCATACACGATGATCTGGACGGCGGCCAGGAACTCGGCATGCAGCGTCACGTACAGGCCAGCCACGTGAAAGAACATGATCAGGAGGGAGAGCGCGCTGTAGACGGGGTTGCGGAGCGCGACGACCAGGAAGGAGGTCAGAACGATGACGCCGGCGAAATAAAAAAAGAAGAAAGTGGCCACGTCGCGGCTCAGCTTTCCTTGGGGGGAAGATGCTTGTAGGCGACGTTGAAGAACGCGACGTTGGGGTGCTGCAATTCCAGTTTCTTCTCGCGGACCGGAAACGCCCGATCTCCGATGGCCAGCAGTTGCTCCTTGTTCAAATGCAGGTGGCGCTTGTCGTATACGGACCACTCATACTCGCCGGTCATGCCGAGCGCGTCCACGGGACATGCCTGCACGCAGAGGCCGCAAAACAGGCAGCGCGTCATGTCCATGTAGTACTCTTTGGCAAAGCGTTTGGTGGGTTCGCCCGGTACCTCGGCGCTGATCACCCTGATGACCCGAGAGGGACAGGCCGCTTCGCACAGGTCGCAGCCCACACATTTCTCGGTCCCGTCGTCGTAGCGGAGCAGCGCCAGCATGCCCCGATAGTTGTCCGGCAACTGGCGCTTCTCGTGCGGGTACTGGAGCGTGATCGGCCGGTAGCGCAGCAGGTGCATCAGCGTGGCCTTCATCCCGACCAGGATCTCGTAAAACGTGATGGTCTTGACCCACGACCGCAGTTTCATCGAGACCGGATGACCATTGCCCATAGCCACTCGCCTCGTGCCTCCTTTACCGCGGAAACAGATACGCCGCGACCGACGTCACCATGATGTTGCCCAGCGCGATAGGGAGCATCACTTTCCACCCGAAGCGCATGAGCTGGTCATAGCGCAACCGAGGGAGCGTCGCACGCAGCCAGAAAAACAGGAACAGGAAGAAATATACCTTGCTGGTGAACCAGAACACGCCCGACAGCCACACCAGATGCTCGAGAGAGCCGTGGAACTGGAGGAACGGCGCCGGGGCGTTCCACCCGCCCAGAAACAGGGCCGTGGCGATGCAGGAGACGAGGATCATGTTGGCGTACTCAGCCAGGAAGAAAAACGCGAAGCGCATGCCGCTGTATTCGGTGAAGAATCCGGCCACCAGCTCGCTTTCGGCTTCCGGGAGATCAAACGGCAGCCGGTTGGTCTCGGCGACGGCCGAGATGACGTACACCACGAACGCAAAGATCTGGGGGAAGGGCGGCGCGAAGATGAACCAGTTCCAGAACCAGCCGCTCTGCGCCTCGGTGATCTTGACCAGGCTCAGCGAGCCGGCCAGCAGCAGCACCCCCACGATGGCCAAGCCCACGTTCAGCTCATAGCTGATCACCTGCGCCGCGGAGCGCAAGCCGCCCAGGAGCGAATATTTGCTGTTGGAGGCCCAGCCGCCCAGGATGATCCCGTAGGCGCCGATCGAGGTAAACGCCAGAATGTACAGGATGCCGATGTTGATGTCGCTGATCACGAACGGCTGGAACTTCACACCGAACACCTCCACGGTGAGGTTCGGGCCGAACGGAATGACGGCGAAGCCGATCAGCGCCGGCACCAGGGCCAGAAGAGGGGCGAGGCTGAACAGGAACTTGTTCGCGCCCGCCGGAATGATGTCCTCCTTGAAGAACAGCTTGAGGCCGTCGGCGATCGGCTGCAGGATGCCGTACGGCCCGACCTCCATCGGTCCCATCCGATCCTGCATCCAGCCGAGCACTTTTCGCTCGGCAAGCGTCAGGAACATGACCGTCACCAGCACGACGCCCATCACCACGGCGATCTGGGCCAGCGCCAGCCCCATCTTGATCCCAGCCTCAACCACGGTCCCTCCTCATAGCGCCTTTTCAACCTTCACCCGCACCGATTTTACATACGGCACGTTGGTCTCCGGATCCGTCACGACGTACAGCAGCCGTTGGGCATCCGCATCGAAATGCTCCGGAAACACCGCCAGCCCTTCCGGGACGCGACCCAGCACTTTGACGCTCGTGAGCATCTCGCCCGCGGCATTCGAGACGCGCACCCGGTCCCCCTCGACCACCCCGAGCCGCTCGGCATCCCGCGGATTGAGCGCCAGAGCGCCGCCGGCCTGAATCTGGAGCAGCCCCTTGGCCCGCGTGGACAACTTGCCGGAATGGAACAACGACTGGGCCAGCCAGAGCGTCATGTCCGTGCCGGCGGTCTCGTCCCTGGCCACAAGCCGATACCGTCCTGCAAGATCCTGTGCATACCCTTCCTGCAGGTAGCGCTCCACTGTCGCAGCATCGGGACGCGGCGGCGTCGGCGCGGGACCCAACAGCCCGTAGCCGGGGATGGCGCTGCGGACCTCCTTGAGGATCTCCTTGGCATCCCCATACTCGATGGGATACCCCATCAGCACCGACAGGGCCGAGAAGATTTCCCAGTCCGGCCGGCTTTCCCCAACCGGCTCGATGGCTTGCCGAACCGCCTGGACATGCCCTTCGGTGTTGGTGAAGGTGCCGGTCTTCTCGGCATAGGAACAGGCAGGCAGCACCACATCGGCGAACGCCGCGGTCTCGGTCAGGAACAGCTCCTGGCAGACGAGAAATTCCAGCCGCTCCAACGCTTCGGTGGCCTTCGCGTCCGGTGGCAACGACCCCACCGGATTCTCCCCGACCACGAACATTGCCTTGATCGCGCCACGGCGGGCCTGTTCCAGCAACTCCATGAGCGGGCGACCCGGACCCTTCGGGACTTCTTCCTTCCAGAGTGCGGCCAAGCGCTCGCGGGCCCGGACATCGCTGAGCTGACTGGGACCGGGGAGATATTCCGCCACGGCGCCCATCTCGATCGCGCCCTGGTCGTTGTTCTCCTCGGCCAACGGCCCGAGGCCGGAGCCCGGACGTCCGTGGTGCCCCGTCAACAGCAACAGATCCAGAAGCGTGGCCGTCACGCCGCAGCCTGCCGGGAAACGCAGCACGCCTTGGCCCACCAGCACGACGGCGCGAGAAGCTTTCGCGAAGGTCCGCGCCGCTTCCCTCAACGCGTCCACCTTCGCGCCGGTCGCCGCCTCAATCGCCGGCCACGAGAGGGCACCGACCGCCCCACTGACGGCCGTGACGTAGCCCGGCGCGCGCCCGGACAGCGCCGGATCAATGAGGCCCTGCTCGACGACGGCTTTGATCAACCCCAGGACGACGTTCCCGGAGCGGCCCGGATGGGCCACGAAGTGGTGCGCCGAGAGATTTGCGATATTGCTGATGGTGCCGACGGCCGGCAGCAACGGCTCGATGGTCAGCAGGGTGGCCCCCCGCTTCTTGACCGCTTCTTTGACCTTCAGGCCCGTGATCGGGTTCGTCTCGGTGATATTCGTCCCGACCAGCAGGAGGGCATCGGCCGAGACGATATCTTCGAACGTCACGGTCCAGCGATGCGTGCCCTGCACGCGTCGCAAAGCCCGGACGCCGTTGATCTGGCCGTATCGGGCGCTGCTGTCGATCTGATTGGTCCCGATGACCAGCCGCATGAATTTCTGGAAGACGTAGAGATCCTCGTTCGTGCAGCGCGCGCCGATCAGGCCGGCGAACGCCTCGGGGCCATGTTGCAGTTTGAGACGGATCAAGGCCTCGGCCACGTGCTCCAGGGCTTCCTCCCAGGTCGCCTGGACGAGCGCGCCGTTCCGCCTAATCAGCGGATGGCGCAACCGATCCGGATGCGTCGCCACGTGATAGCCGAAGAAGCCCCGGGCGCATAGATCGCCGTTGTTGCGGCCGCCTCCATGGAACGAATTGACTTCGATCAGCTGAGCGTCCTTCGTTTGGATCGTGATCGAGCAGCCGTCTCCACAGTAGGTGCACACCGTATCGGCCCGCTTGGTCATCCAGGGACGGAACTCGTACATGGACAGCCTACTGGTGAACGCCCCTACCGGACAGATCTGCACGCAGCCTCCGCAGAACTCGCAGTCCAGCGGATGGGAGGTGAAATGCTTGATCTCCGTCATCGTCCCGCGCCCCGCCGGCGCCAGGGCCTTGGCATCAATCACCTCGTCGCAGTACCGCACGCAGCGCAGGCACTGGACGCAGCGATTCATCTCCTTCTCGATCAGCGGGCTGAAATACTCCTTCTCGAAGACCCGCTTGACCTCGATGAACCGGCTGGTCGTCGGCGTGTACTGGTGGGAAAAGTCCTGCAGATCGCACCGGCCGCCTTGATCGCACACCGGGCAGTCCAGCGGGTGGTTCGCGAGGATGAACTCCAGCACCGACTTGTGCGCCTCATTGACCACCGTGGTGGACGTCCGCACCACCATGCCTTCGGTGGCCGGGGTGCTGCAGGCGGTCTGCAGCTTCGGCATCTTCTCGACCTCCACCAGGCACATCCGGCAATTGGCGTCGGGCTCCAGCTTCGGGTGGTAACAGAAATGCGGAATCATCACCCCGACCCGCCGCGCCGCCTCGATGACGAGCGTATCCTTCGGGACGGCGACCTTGATCCCGTCAATCGTCAAATTCACCGTCTCTGTCGTCGTTGCCATCTTAGATTCGTCTCTCGTCGAACGTCGTTCGCATCTCGCTTCACGCTTAACGCTTCACGGCGCGTTAATGCGCCAAGATCGCCGCTTCCAGCGGCGAGACCCGTTTCGCCTCCGCCTCCTGAATCAACTCTTCGTACTCATGCCGCCAGTGCTTGATCGTGCTCACGACCGGCGCAATCAAGGCATCGCCGAACGCGCAGACCGTGCGGCCGCCGATGTTCTGGCAAAGATCGGTCAGCGTGTCCAGATCCTCCCACCGACCGCCCCCCGCGACGATCCGCCGCAACGTCTGCACCAGCCAGGAGCTGCCCTCACGGCACGGACTGCACTTGCCGCAGGACTCATGATAGAAAAACTCCATCAGCCGCAGCGCGGCCCACACCATGCTGGTCCCCTCTTCCATCACCGTCACGCCGCCGGAGCCGAGCATCGAGCCGGCCTGGGCCACCGACTCGAAATCCAGCTTGACATCCAGGTGTTGATCGGTAAAAAACGCCGCCGACGCGCCGCCCGGGATGATGGCTTTCAGCTTCTTGTCGGACCGCATGCCGCCCGCATGCTCGAAGATCAATTCCCGGAAGGTGATCCCCATGGGCACTTCGTAGTTTCCGGGACGCTGGACGTGTCCGCTGACACAGAAGATGCGCGTGCCGGTGCTCTTCGGCGGCGACCCGATGGAGGCGAACCATTCCGGGCCCCTGTTGACGATGTGGGGCAGATTCGCCAGCGTTTCGACGTTGTTCACCACCGTCGGCTTGCCGTACAGACCGTGGGTGGCCGGAAACGGCGGCTTGACGCGCGGCAGGCCGCGCTTTCCTTCGATGGATTCCAGCAGCGCCGTCTCCTCCCCGCAGATGTATGCCCCGGCGCCGCGATGCACCCACACGTCAACGGTGACGCCGGTGCCGAGAATATTTCGCCCGACGTAGCCGGCGGCCCGGGCCTCGGCGAGGGCGCGTTCCACGATCGCCGTCCCCAACGCGAATTCGCCTCGAATATAGATGTAGGCGATCTCGGCGCCGATGGCATAGCAGGCGATCACGATGCCCTCCAGCATCTGGTGCGGATCGCGCTCCATCAATTGCCGGTCCTTGAAGGTGCCCGGCTCGCTTTCGTCGGCATTGCAACACAGGTACGTCGCGTCGCGATTTTTCGGCAGGAAGCCCCATTTCACGCCGGTGGGAAATCCGGCGCCTCCGCGCCCCCGAAGACCGGACTTCTTGACCATCTCGGTCACCGCGGCCGGCTCGACTTTGCCGAGGACCTTCCGGAGAGCCTGATACCCGCCGGCGTGCTCATAGTCGGCGAGCGAGCCGGTGTACCGGGGCTGCTCCATGTTCTTCAGCAAGATCTTCTCGTACTCCGCCATGAATCGTCTTACCCCTTACGCCTCACCCCGGGGACCCATTGCTTCGAGAATGCAATGGGTGCCCCCTCACCGCTTCGGGGAGCATGAACGGCCCGCTCTTCAACGGCGAGGTCCCCTCCCGCCGCAGATCGGCCAGAATCTGGCCCACCTTCTGTTCCGTGAGCCGCTCGTAATAGTCGTCGTTGATCTGCATCATCGGCCCGGTCCCGCACGACGCCAGGCACTCCACCGTGCTCAGGGTGAACAGGCGATCCGGCGTGGTTTCGCCCGGCTTGATGCCGAGCAGCCGGTGGAGCCATTCCAGCAACTGGTCCGAGCCCACGAGCGCGCACATCAGGGACTTGCAGATCTGAATATGGAACTTCCCGATCGGCTTGAGGTGGAGCATCGTGTAGAACGTCACCACCTCGTACACCTGCGGCGGCGTCAGGCGGAGAATGCCCGCGATCTCCTTCATCGCCGTCTCGCTCACGTAGCCTTCTTCCCGCTGCGCAAGATTCAACAGCGGCAGCAGCGCCGACCGCCGCACCGGATAGCGCGACAGGATATCGGCTATTTCGTCCTTGTACTTTTCCGACAACATACTGTCCCTAATACTCTCTGGCTATGGGCTATAGGCGATAGGCTATGGGTAATACGGTCTCGTGCCTATTGCCCATCGCCCATTGCCTCTCGCCTACCGATCGCATTCCCCCATCACGATGTCGTACGTCCCGAAGATCGTGATGATATCCGCGACCAGGTAGCCCCGCGCCATATGATCAAACGCCCCCATGTGGATAAACGACGGCGACCGGATCTTCATCCGGTACGGCCGCGGCCCGCCATCGCTGATCAGGAAGAACCCCAGCTCCCCTTTCGGAGCCTCGGTGGCGCAGTAGGTTTCGGCCTTCGGCGGCCGGAAGCCCTGCGTGAAGATGATAAAGTGATGGATCAGGCTCTCCATGTCCCGCATCACTTTCGGCTTCGGCGGCGGGATCACTTGGGGCACATCGGCCACGATCGGCCCTTCCGGCATCTGGGCGAGGCACTGGCGGACGATCCTCGCGCTCTGGACCATTTCCTCCATCCGGACCCAGTAGCGATCGTAGGTGTCGCCGTCCTTGCCCACCGGCACTTCCCACTCCACTTTGTCGTAGGCGCCGTACGGCTCGAACTTCCGCACGTCGTAGGCCACACCGGAGCCCCGGAGAACCGGCCCGGTCAGCCCGAAGCTGATGGCATCGGTTGCCGAGATCACCGCCACGCCCTTGGTCCGATTCCTCCAGATCCGGTTCGTGAGCAGCAGCTCGTTGTACTCCCCGATGCGGTCCCCAAAGGTGTCCAGAAACGTGTTGGCCCGCGCCATGAGCTCCGGCGTGAAATCGCTGTCCACGCCGCCGATCCGGTAGTAGTTCAGGGTCAAGCGCGCCCCGCACAGCTTTTCGAAAATGTCCAGCAGCACTTCCCGCTCGCGGAAGGTCCAGAAGAAGACGGTCATGGCCCCGATATCCAGCGCCTGGGTGCCGAGCCAGAACAGATGCCCGACGATCCGCTGCAGCTCGGCGACGATGGTCCGGATATATTCGGCTCGCTCCGGCACCTGAATGCCCAAGAGCTTCTCGACCGCCCGGACGTAAGCGTAGTTGTTCGTCATCGAGCAGATATAGTCGAGGCGGTCCGTGTGGGGAATGACCTGCATGTAGGTCAACCCCTCGGCGAGCTTCTCAACGCCGCGATGCAGATACCCGAGATCAGGCGTGGCTTTCATGATTCGCTCGCCGTCCAGCTCGAGGACCACTCTGAGCACCCCATGCGTGCTGGGATGCTGCGGCCCCATATTGAGCAGCAGCTCTTCCGTCCGCCGTCCATAGGAGGAGGGCACGGTACCGGCCCGAAAGGCCTGCTTCTCCTCTTCCGGGACTTCCGCTTCCTTCAGCTCCATCGGCGGCTCGTCCAGCTTGGGCAGGAAGTCGAACCGGCTGCGCCACCCCTTGCCCTCCGTCGGAAAATCCTTCCGCAAGGGATGCCCCTCGTCGTAGTCCTCCGGCAGGAGAATGCGCCGGAGATCGGGATGCCCCTGGAAGCGGATCCCCATGAGGTCGTACACCTCGCGCTCCATGAACTCGGCGCCTCGCCAGATCCCCGTGACCGACTCGATGCACGGATCGCTCTCGGCTACCCTGGCCTTGAGGCGAATGCGGCGCCGGTGCGGGAGCGACAGGAGATGATAGATGACCTCAAAACGCTCGCGATCGTCCGGGTAATCCGCGGAACAGATATCGGTAATGTGGTCGAAGGCCGCCACCGGATCGTCGTGGAGGAACCCGCAGACATCTCTCAAGCGGCTCGCCTCGATTTGAACCGACAGCTCCGCGCGGGCCTTGTCCTCGTGCACGCCCAGCACCGCCTCCGGGCATTGCGCTTTAAGTCTATCTATTAATGGCTGCATGATGATCACAAGAGCGTATAGCTAAGGCTTATAGCTGATGGCTCGGCTGATTCGCCATAAGCTCATTTCACAAACACCTTCTCCCGCTGGATTTTCTCTTGCAGCTTCAGCAAGCCGTCCAGCAAGGCCTCCGGGCGCGGCGGGCAGCCGGGGATGTACACGTCCACGGGGACGATCTGGTCCACGCCCTGAACCACGCTGTAACTGTTGTAGTGATTCCCCGAGGTGGCACAGGAGCCCATCGAGATCACGTACCGCGGCTCCGGCATCTGGTCGTAGATGCGCCGGATGACCGGCGCCATCTTCCGGCAGACCGTGCCGGCGACGATCATCAAGTCGGACTGTCGGGGAGAGGCGCGAAAGACTCCCGCGCCAAAGCGATCGATGTCGTACCGCGACGACACCGTGGCCATCATCTCGATGGCGCAGCAAGCCAGGCCGAACGTCATGGGCCACAGCGCCGACTTCCGGGCCCACCCAACGAGCGCGTCCAGGTTGGTCGTGATGACGTTCGCCTCCAGTTGTCTTTCCAAAAAACTCATAACTCCTTACTCCTCACTCCTCACACCTTACTGTTCCAGCTAGTCCCATTCCAATGCCCCCTTCTTCCACGCGTACCAGAATCCAACGACCAGGATCGCGATGAACACCGCCATCTCCAGCAATCCAACGATCCCCAGCTTCCGATAGACCACCGCCCACGGAAACATGAACATGATCTCAATGTCGAAAATGACGAACAGCATGGCGATGACGTAATAGCGCATCGGAAACTGGATGCGCGCATCCGAGAACAACGGGCTGCCGCTCTCGTACGGAATGAGCTTCGCCTTGTACGGCCGGTTCGGCCGGAAGACCCAGCCGGCCAGGAGCGAGAGCACCCCGAACGCCAGCGCGATCCCGATGAAGGCCAGGATCGGAACGTAATTCAGCGGAATAGGCTCGCCGGACATAAAACCGTAAAGCGTTAGGCGTGAGGCGTGAGGCGAACTGACGACATCTGCTGATCAACGGAGGCGCTCTCGCCCAAGAGGGCGTCGCGCCAGAACGGTTTGCATCGGAGGCCGGCCAGTTCGGGGCGGGCCAGCCCTTTGTGCTGCACCAGGATTTTGAACGTGCTGCCCATGCCGTTCGGGCGCAGGAGCTGAGCCACCGCCTGGAATGCGGTGGAGCCGGGCTCAAGCCCTTGGAGCATCTCCTCCACGCCCAGGCTGATGAAGAAGCTCATCTGGTTCGTGAAGCCCGTCACCTCCAGCCCCGCCTCTTCGCCGATGGCCGCCAGCGCGCTGAAGTCCACGTGGGCCGTGAGGTCCTGGAGCCCGACGCGCTCATACGGATTCTCCGACGTCAACTGATGGAAATAGCCCAGCAGGGTCCCCCGGCTCCGCTCGGGACCGTACAGGTCCGGCGCGGTATGCCCATAGTCAATCGTGATCACGAACCCCCGGCCGAGCACCCGCGCCACCTCGCGCATCCAGCGGCCGGCCTCCAGGTTGACCTCCAACGTGTAGCCGTCCTGCAGCACGATCCCCCTCGCCTCCAGCCGGTTGAGATACTCCACGAGCGCCGGCGTGGACGGCGGCTTGAGGACCTCGCAGAAGCCGCCGTCCCGATCGGTCACGTGGATCTCCTTCGGGCCGTCGGCTTGGATGCGGAGGCGGTGGACCGGGAACGCATCCACCAGCTCGTTCGAGAACAAGACGCCGGTCACGCTGTCGGGATCGAGCGCGGCGAGGCTTTCGGACCATGAGATTCGCGAGACCGGCGCGTCCGAGGCAGCCAGGAGCCGCTGCTGCGCGGCCTGCAGAGCCGGGCTCCGCTCGATCAATACGTATTGCAACCGCTGGAGCAGCCCATCCGGCCCCTGTGGGCCATGTGTGCCATGTGAGATAGCCCGGCAGGCAGCCAGGAAATCCCGCGCAAAGAGCCCCTTGCCGGGGCCCATCTCGATTACCGTGAAGGGGGACGGATGGCCGAGCAATGCGTCGATCTGCGCGACCTGCTTGACCAGAACCCGGGCGAAAATGGGGTGGACATCGGCGGTCGTATAGTAGTCGCCCGACCAGCCGATGCGTTCCGTCTCGCGGTCCGGATCGGTGTAGTACCCGAAACGCGGATGGTACAGCGCCAGCTCCATGAACCGGGCAAATGGGATCGGTCCGGTAGCGGCAATTTCGGCTCGAATGGCCTCGACGAGGCCGGGATCTCCAAGTTCCATCGACTCTCCATAGGGCGCTGTGCCCTGCACCGCGAAAAGTGTGCTACAGTACCCTTGCGCGGCGCGGCAAGTCAAGGCCAAATACCGGCGAAACCGCTTGAATCTTGGCGGTTTAGCTGCTCTTGGGAAGCGAAAACGGGACTAGAGAAAGCGCGTAGTGACTGAAGTTATTTTACCGGGCCCGAAGGAGACTTTCCGTTGACGGCTGCGCTGGCGTGGAGCAATCAAAAGCCGACGAAGGCGGGCTGGTACTGGTTTCGTGGCCAGCTCGGCGAAGCCGATCCGTTCATCGTGTACGTGGATGAGGTCGGGCAGTTCCAATGGCCGGACGGCGGATTCCAGGAAGTCAGCCTCGCCAAAGGCCAATGGGCCGGGCCGATCGAGGAGCCCCAAGAACCGTAACCATACGGTCCCTGACGACGTCATGATCCCGGCACTGGCGATCGCCACTCTTCTCTGGATCTCCGGCTTTCCCCCAGCCGCATTCGCATCTTCTCCCGAACAAACTCAGACTACGCCGCCCCAGCAGGCTGCTGCGGTCCGGATCATCCGCGCCTCGGAGTGGAAAGGCGGTGTGGAGGCTTCCGAAGGCGAGTGCGGAGCCACGACCGGAGAATATTCCTACTGGGTCTATGCCAGCGCCACCCGCTGCGGCGTCCCGCGCGAGCAGGCCGAGCGCGTCGTGTCCATCCGCCAGCCCATCCCCGGCATGGCGCCGCTCACCGCGCGGGCGGAGCTGCCGGAAGGTCACTACGCGGTGTGGGTGTATGGCTCCGGCCAACCCGGGCATCCCTGGGTGAATCTCTGCGGCAAGAGCTGCGTCGTTGGCGAGCTGCCGCCACAACCGGCCTGGGTGATGATCGGCTGGATCGAGCTACGCGACAACCAAGGTCTGCTGTTCCGTTCCTATCGCCAACCGGATGGCCACCGGCTGGACGTGCACGTGGTAGTCCTGTCTTCTTCTGAAACAAAACCCGACTGGACCCCCTGATCCGATCTACTGGCGAGCAAACATCATCTCCAAAATTTTGCGAGCCCGAGCAGAGACTCGCTCGGGATCGTGCTGATGGGTTTCGATAATCTCCAGAAGATGATGCGTGTTAGGGTTGTCCGGCTTGAGCTCGACGGCGACACGGAGCACGTCCGCCGCGCCCGCGGCATCGCCCTGCACCATGCGCACCAGCCCGAGATCCGCATAGGCCTCGGCGTCATCCGGCCTGAGCTGCGTCGCCGTGCCGAGCGCTGCGGCCGCGCCGGGCCAGTCGCCTTGCGCCATCAGCGAGCGGCCCAGCCAGTAGAACGCTTCGCCGTCGTTTTGTCGGAGCCGGACGGTCGCTCGGAGCGCCTCCACCGCCTCGGGCCAGTCGTGGTGGTCCATGAGCACCACGCCGAGCCCGCGGTAGGCCTCCGCAAAATCCGGCATCAGCCGGATCGCAGCGCGGTACTCCTCGATCGCCCCCTTCAAGTCCCCTTTATGGCCGAGCACCTCTCCGAGGTGGAAGTGGGTCTCGGCATCGTTGGCCTTGAACTCGGGAGACGCTCGAAGCCGTTCACGGCCCCGGCGAAATTCCGCCTCCAGGCCTTCCTCCGTCGGCCCTTCCCGCGCCACGCCCGCCGCCGGGGCCTTCTCCGCCGACTCTGCAGAACTGCTCGTGACCAGCACCAGAAGGAGGGCGACGCTGTGCAGCCAGTGATGCACGCCGAAATGGTACGCTCCCCGCGAACAGCGAACAAGAGACACCCGCTCCGGGCTCCGCAGTGCCAGCTAGCCCGAAGACCGCCGTCCTGCTACAGTGAAAGACCCTAGAGAGGGCGCGGCCCCATGGAGAAACGCGAGTCAGCGCGAGTGCCGGTGGAGCTGCCCGTCTCATTCTCCGGGGAGGGGATCGCGGGCGGGGGGCTGGTCTCCAGGCTCTCGGCTCATGGCTGCACTATGGTCAGCGACGACTTGCTGCTACCTGGCACCACGCTCGCGCTGCACATCCAGTTGCCCGCCCAGTCCACGCCGTTGAAAGTGGATCTCGCGGAGGTCCGGTGGGCGGAGGGGCAGGAGTGCGGCCTGGAGTTCGTGCGCCTGCCGCTGCAGGAGAAGCAGCGCCTCCAGCGATTCCTCGACGCGCTTCAGCGGAGAAAAGGCAGCGGGACCTAACTTCCGGTTTCTATTTCTGACCCACCCTGGCCCGCATTACCCGGCATACTCCCCGTCCCACAGCGCATCAAGGAACTCCCTGAACGGCAGAACACTCACGCCGGCGATCTGGCGCGGCCGCGGTTCGAGGCTGACGCAGAGATAGCGCTTTAACTGGTGCTCTTCGGCCAGCGCCCGCAGGGGCTTTAGGTCTTGTGGTGAAAGATTTTCCCGGGTCTTTATCTCAATGGCTGTATGATCACCGAGGACACAATCGACCTCGAACCCGGAGGTTGAGCGCCAGTAGGAGAGCGGCTCCCCAGATACATAGTCGGTGTAACTCCTCAGCTCATGCATGAGATAGGTTTCAAAGGCCTCGCCGAACTCCGGCGTGCCGAGCCGAAACGCCCGCCCTTGCAGCGCTGCCACCACTCCGACGTCAAAGAAATAGTACTTCGATGATACCAGCGGCTTTCTCTTCTTGGTGCGCCGCCATGCCGGAAGCTCATGGAGCACCAAGGTATCTTTCAGGATCTCGAAGTATTCATACACCGTTGTCCGCGGCACCTGAGCGTCATTGGCCAGCTTGGTGAAGTTCACGATCATGGCGTTGCACAATGCGGCCACTTTGAGAAACCGGCTGAAGGCCGGGACGTTCCGCGTCGCCCCTTCCGCCACGATTTCCTGCTGGAGATAGGACCCGGCGTAGGCCTGGAGATCCGCGCGCGGATCTTCCGAAAAGTAGATGGACGGCAGCAACCCCCGCTCGGCCACGCGCTGCAGGTCGAAATGGCCACGTAGCTCTCGATACGTCAGGGGATGCAGGTATTTCGTTCGGGCCCGTCCGCCCAAGAGGTTTACCCCTCCGCCCCTCAGCTTCCGGGCACTGGATCCCGTGAGCAGAAAGCGAAGCCCTCGCTGTTCGATAAGCCGGTGGACCTCGTTCAGGAGCTGGGGGAGGCGCTGAATCTCGTCAATGACGACCAGGTGCTCCTTCGGAGTGATCTCCTGCGCAAGGCGGCCAGGATTCTGGCTGAGCGCCAAATAGATCGACGTATCCAGCAGATCGTAGACTCGGACGCCCTTCAGACTATGGGCAATCAGAAAGCTCTTGCCGGTTTGCCGAGGCCCGAACAGGAAGTGAGATTTCTTTTCAAGGAGCCCGCGCAGGTCAAGAAGGCGCTCGATATAGGGTGGGGCGTCGCTCATGAAACGGAGGATACCAAATGACGACGATGTCGTCAAATATCATGACATATGACGACACAGTCGTCACATGAAACGACCAGTTGAAGATTGACCTTGCCAAGTCCGGTGGGTGGATGGCGAGCAGTGCGGCCTGGAGTTCGTGGCCTGCCGCTGGAGGAAAACTGGCGCTAAACAGCTCTTAGTGACTTATCGATTATTTAGTGGCATACTATGGCTGTCTGACATATCTAAAGCAAGGTGACATACGAACCTGACTCGGACACATCTGAACAAGGGGGGCAGAGTCGTCATTCCGGCTCGTTACCGGCGTGCCTTAAAGCTGCGTCCGGGCGACCCACTTGTTCTTCTACTCGAAGGGAACGAACTGCGCCTGGTGCCGCGCGCTCAAGCGGTCAAGCGGGCCCAAGCTCTCGTGCGGCAGTTCGTGCCCAAAGAGCGCAGCCTGGCACGTGAGCTTGTCGAGGACCGACGCCGTGAGGCTCAACAGGAAAAGCCGGCACGAGTCGGTGCAGGGAAGCGGACATGAAGGCCACAGTGTTGGATGCGAGCGCCTTGCTGGCTTTGTTGCAAGAGGAGCCAGGTGGAAGCGAAGTGGAAGCCGTTCTGCCGGGTTCTGCAATCAGCACCGTGAATTTGGCCGAAGTCGTGGGGAAGCTGAGCGATGGCGGGATGCCGGAGGAAGCGATTCGGACCGCCGTAGGGAGCTTGGGCCTGGAGATCGTACCGTTTGAGGAAGAGATGAGCTACAGGGCAGGCCTGCTCTATTCCTCGACCCACCGGCGTGGCCTCTCACTTGGCGACCGCGCTTGTCTCGCACTGGCTATTCACCTAAACCGATCGGCTCTCACGGCCGATCGCTCGTGGTCCCGCCTCAAACTTGGCGTCGCAGTTCAGCCCATCCGCTAGTACTTCCTCAGCGCGCTTCAGCGCGCCCACGGCGGCGGGTCCTGACAGACCGTGGACCCAACGCCCGCCTCATGCTCAGCACGTAAAGACTCCCGGCCCCTTTTCACCCCCTTTTCACAGCCTTCGATGAAGTGAGCTATCTCCAGGCGTATGACCGATTCTCCGAAGGCGTCCAGACCATTCTCGACATGCCGAATGAGAAGATCGACATGCTCCATCATTTCCTGCACCAGGGGCAGGGACACCTTTCGAAGCGGGCTCGAACGAAGGAATTCGCAACGCTGACCGATACCGAGATCAAGCAGATCGAGGGACTCTATGCCAAAAACTTCCGTCAACCCTCCGCCCTGCGCCGGCATGCGCTTCAGCGTTGAATGCAGAGCTGTGGATCTTGCGCAGGTCCGGTGGGTGGATGGCGAGCAGTGCGGTCTCGAGTTCGACCGCCTGCCGCTCCAGGACAAACGCCGTCTCCAGCAGTTCCTCACCGCGCTGCAGCGGACAAAAGGCGACAGCTCCCGGTAAGTCCTCTCATTCTTCGAACGGCTTTCCACAAGGGACCTTGTCCGAAATCAGAAAATCAGATACGATGTGAGGCGGAGAGGGCTTCAATGGGAAAGACCATCTCGGCTACGGAAGCAGCCCGGCAATTTTCAGAACTTCTTAACCGGGTGGGATTCCGGGGGGAGCGCTATACGATCGCAAGAGGCGGCAAGCCTATCGCCTCACTGCATCCCGTGGCGGCTCCCGTAGTACGCAAGCTCGGTGAATTGCCGGAACTCCTGAAGAAGCTCCCCTCCCTCGGAGACGACGCTGAAAGCTTCGCTCGAGATATCTCCAAGAGCATTCGCAAAGCGCCAGGGTTACCCCGGAAGGTTAAGTGGGCGTAATCCTCGACACAAGCGTCCTCATTGCATGGGAACGCAAGACTGCAGCACTGGAATCCTTTGCGATAAATCGGGCTGAAGAACCTATAGGAATCAGCGTAGTAACCGCCGCTGAATTGCTGCACGGAGTCCATCGAGCAGAGAGCACTGCCAGGCGCCTTCGCCGTTCCGCTTACGTTGAGCAGATTCTGAATTCGTTCCCACTGTATGACTTTGACCTCGGTGCGGCCCGAATGTATGCCGAACTGTGGGCGGCCTTAGAACGGAAGGGAACCAGGGTCTCAGCCCATGACCTCATGATCGGAGC
>CAYZKG010000038.1:0-20904 GCA_964478915.1 uncultured Nitrospira sp. | reverse complement strand
GATGCCGTTGCGAGCGGCAGGCTGTCGGTCAAAGAGGCGCGAGACTGCATACGGAGTTGGCTCGCCCATGCAGACCATGCGGATACGCATCGCTTGCGGCGTCTCTTACGTCAAGGGTTTGAACGAGTGTGGCCCGGCCCAAGTCGCCGGGTCATGGCGGGGTCGGTCGATTGAGGTGATCCGTGGCGGGTCGTGGAACAACAACGCGAATAGGCTGCAAGCCACGAACCGGAACAGGAACACTCCCACGAACAGGAACAACAACATCGGGTTCCGATGCGCCCAAGACGCCTGCCCGCTGGCCAGAATCCGGGTCCCTCATGGGGAGTGGCCCGGAGCGTGTCATGCGGGCGTCCAGACCGATCCCGGGCTTGCCACTCTGGAAGCCGAAGAGCGCACCAACCTGATTTCGGGCCGGCCTCCCCTCTCCCTTCCCTCTCCCCGCTTGCGGGGAGAGGAATAAGGTGAGGGGGACCGAGGGCCAGCCCGGGACCGGGGCGCCGGCCACGGCTGCCGGTGCGCGAAGACTCCCTGAACCCGGTTCGACTCCGCTCACCGCAGGCTTCGACCCGCTCGTCCTGAGTCCGTTCGTCCTTCGACCAGCTCAGGATCTATGGAATGGGATCTTGGCTTTGACAATTGACGCCGCCGAGTCTGCTGGCGTTAGGACTTTTCATCACACATCGCGGCTCGCGGCGCTTGTTTCCTCGGATGCTAGGCCGCGCGGTGAGTGTTCGGTCCACGTTCGAGGATGATGTCCACCCGCCCTCCGCACGCGCGGACAATTCTCTGGAGCGTTCGGAGTTCGTAGCGGTCATAGTCTGCATTCTCATATCGGCTGATGGCCGAGGCAGTGGTCCCGGCACGTTGCGCGACTTGTGCTTGAGTGAGTCCGGCTTCTCGGCGTAGCCGGGTCAGTTGCTCGCCGATCGCCAACTTCTGGGACTCTTCCTCGAACCCCCTGCGAAACCTGGGACTTGCGAGCTTCTTGGCGAGCCACCCTTGGCCCTGCCTAGCGGTTTTCCTTTTCATGCTTTGCCCTTCCTTCAAAGTCTCTCTTGTAAGCTTCTGCCCGGTCAATTTCTCGCTTCGGAGTCTTGTCTCCTGCTTTTCTAAACCCGTGAGTCAGAATCAACCTCCGGCCCACAAAGAAAAAGCAGAGGATTCGGTCAGCCGCGACTTTAAACTCAAAGATCTGATCCGTTTCGGCAAGGTGCTTGAACTTTCGCTCATTCCAGATTTTTCCCGTGTCGCCCATGCGGCTAAAGAGGGCGGCGAACTTCTGCTGGGCAGACACCGGGAGCTGTTCGAGCCACTCCTCGGCCGGAGCGTCACCGTTTGGCGTGACATAGAATTCAAGTGTGAGAACATGGCCGTCGTAAACAAGACGTGTCAACGGATGACCATGCGGCCTTCCCATTCAACCTTGCGAGTGACCATAGCATATATGCTACTATCCGAGCAAGGGGGAAGTGTAGGCGGTGCCGAAGGCTGGGACCGGGCACTAATCGCTGAAGTGCAGGTGTTAGGGTTCCACCCACACGTTCACAAACGAGGGAAAGCTGTCCGCGCCCTTGACCGTGTCCGGTCCTCTCATGTCGGTGACCCGAAGCTTGAACCGGAGCAGGCGCTTGGCCGAGACCTTCGGGGCCACGAAGGTGGCCCGCGACGTGTCGGCATCGAGCAGTGAGACCTTGTAGCCGCGGACCTGGACCCACTGGTAGCTGAGCGGATCACCGTCCGGGTCGCTGCTGCGGAGCGCGCTGAGCACCACCGTGCTCCCGGATTTGACGGTCAGATCCGGCCCGGCGTCGGCGGTGGGCGGCCGATTGGGCCCTCCATCCGACGCGACGACTACATCGAGCGTGCCCTGTCTGCCTCGGTTGGTGACGATGATCTGCGCTCTTCCGTTGCTGAGAACCTGGCAAAGGCCCTCAGGGTACACCTTGACGATCTGCTCGTTCGTCGAGCGATACGAGCTTCCGCCGGAGGCCCCGCCGATGCGACGAGCCACGCCGTCTGCAAACAGTCCGATCACCGGGACCTCCAGAATCTTGCCGAGCGTGTCCAGCCGCCACGGCTTCTCCACCTCGAACTCGATGCCGGTCAGCTCGGCGGGAGTATCCACCTGCAGGACGATCTCGTCGAATTCCTCCCGGCCAGCCAGGCGGCCACGGGCCACCTCTCCGATCGCCAGAAGCCGCATCGCCCCGTACGCTTCCTGGGGAACGACAAGGGTCCCGCCATACGGTGGAACGGAGCTGGCGGTGGAGATCAGGGCCGGCTGGGACTGCTGCGCGACCACCGGTTCCTCACCCTGACGGTACCAGTAATACCGGATGCGGCGCATCCCGATCTCGGTGCCCAGGTCCACCGTGACCGCGATCTCCTGGCCTGATTTCAGCCTGGCTCCCTCGGTCGGCGCAGTGATCCGGAAGGCGTAAGCCGGCGTTGTCAGCACGGCAAGGGTACAGACCATCGCGCTGCAGTACCACACACCCGGCATTCGCCTGTGCCTCTCCCGACACAATCCCATCACGGTGGCCCCATTCTATCGCAATTCAGGCTCTGGTCATCAAGGACGCGTTCCGCTATGCTGGTTGCCGCAGGAGGCGGGCATGGAGAAGACGCACACCACCGTTCTAAGAGTATTGGTCGGCTCCCAGGCGCATGGCTTGGAGGCGCCGGAAAGCGACGTGGATTTCCGGAGCGTCTTCGTCATCCCGACTGCCGACATGTTCCGCCTGGGGTTTAAATATGAAAGCACCCGGTTGCGGGAAGGCCGGCCCGAAGGCCAGATGGATGAGGCCAGTTGGGAGGTCGGGCGGTTCCTCGCGCTGGCGGTCCAGTGCCACCCGCTTGTCCTGGAGACCTTTCTGGCACCGGTCACCACCATGGACGAATGGGGCAAAGAGCTGCGCGGCTTGTTCCCGGCGGTGTGGAGCGCACGGCGCGCGTACGATGCCTTTCTCGGCTATGCGGCGAACCAGCGGAAGAAGTTCCTGGAGAAGAAGGACGGCAGACCGGAAAAATATGCCGCGGCGTATGTCAGGGTCCTGTACAACCTCTGCGAGTTGCTGAGATCCGATTCCTTCGCGGTGCGGATTGCCGATACCCCCGTCGGCGAGACGATCGGCCGCATCAAGCAGGGCCAGATGAGCGCCGGAGCGGTGATCGACCTGGGAGAGGACTGGATGCAAGAGGCCGCCCGGCGCTTGGAGACCTGCCGCCACGAAGCCGATCTGGAAAGGGTGAACGGGTTTTTGATCCGGCTCCGCAAAGCTTTTCTGGTGTAGTCTGAGGGCTTGTCGACAGCGGGTGGGTTCATGTACCCTTTCTGAAACAGCGCGCATGCGCAGCCGAGTCAGCGCGACATGGATGCGACGCACACGACCTTTCTGAGCGGGCTGGCGCGGGAGCTGGAGCAGCATCCGGTCAACTGTAACCCGTTCTTCGAAGCCTTCCGTGACCGGCATCTGAGCGACCTGCAGCTCCGGACCTTCCTCGGCCAGTACCAGTACTTCTGCAAGCACTTCGTCAAGCTGCTGGAGATGCTCTTGTACCGCACTCCCCTTGAGCAGCTCGAGATGCGGATCGAGCTGCTCAAGACTCTGTACTCCGAGCTGGGAGCAGGCCGGATCGAGAAGGCGCACATCCGGTTGCTCGATCGCTTTGCCCGGGCGGCGGGGTTGAGCGAAGCCCAACTGGAGCAGACCACTCCCATTCCGGAAGTGGCGACCTACTTGCTGGTGTTGCGGCGGTTGTTCGGCGAGGCCGACTATCTGACGGCGCTGGGAGCCGAGCTCGCTGTGGAGATGACCGCGGCCTCGGAGTTCCGCTACTTCTATCCTGGATTGGTCAAATACCAGCGATTCCAAGAGGATGAGCTTGAATTCTTCAAGCTTCACCTGCAGGAAGAACAGGATCACAGCAACTGGCTCCTTGCTGCGGTCCAGAAGACCGCGCATAGCGCTCAGGATGAGCAACAGGTGGCCGCCGGCGCCCGGCAGACCGCCGCGGCGTGGGGGATCTTTTGGGACGGCATGTACCGCACCGTATTCGAGGACGCGGCATCGCGTCGCGAGCAGGCCGCGTCGGAGGCTGGATGAAGGCTGCCGCCCTTCAAGAACCGCTGGCGTTGACCGAAGGGGTGGTGCGCTTACGGGCTTGGCGCATGCCGGATATGGTGGTGTACCAGCACGCGCCGCTGGAGTGGTGGCTGACACCTCTGGATGATCAGCTCCCGCTGGTTCGGTTGAACCGGACAGGGGCGGAACTCCTGGCCGCCATGGACGGGAAGGTCACCGTGGGGTGGCTGCTGGAGCGGTTCGGCAACCGCGTCTGCGGGCCGGACGGCGAAACCGGGCGGTGGCATCTGGAGCGGTGGCCGTTGCGGGCGTACTCCCTGTGCTACTACGGGACGGAGCCCCCGACGAAAGACCGAGCCGGCGCGAGATGGGATCTGCTGCTGCAGCGGGTTCGAGAGGAATGGTCAGGCTCGCAGGAATTTGAAGGCGAAGAGCATCTGTCGGAATTCCACCTCAGAGACATTCCCGGACAGGAGAGCCATTTCGAGACCGTCGAAACCACCGTGTCACATCTGTTCCGCGAGCCCAGCGACGCGCTCCAGGGACTGACCTACGGCCGCCTCTTGGCCAAACAGCTTCGCCGGCTCGGATGGTGGGCGCCCAAACCGCGGTGGATCCTCGAAGTGGGGGGCGGCCTCGGATATGTCGCACGAGAGCTGGCTGCCGAACTGTCGCTCGAAGAACGGCAAGGGGTGCGCTACCTGTCGCTCGACCTCACGCGACCGTTCCTGGCCTCGCAAGTGAGCCTGGCGGAACAGGGCGGCTGGAGCGGTCAGGCGGTCCAGGCCAACGCCGAGTGGCTGCCCCTGTGCGATGCGAGCATTGACCTGATTGTTGACAACGAAAATCTGGCGGACATGACCCCGGTGAAGCTCAGTCGGCGGGAGCTGGAAACCGGACAGGGGCAGACCGCGCTCCATCAAGAAGCCCTGGACTGGATTCGACGGCTCAGGCTGTCGTTCGACAACGAAGTCCCGTCCGAGTTCATTTTTAATCTGGGCCCGCTACGGTTTCTGATGGAGGTGTGGCGCGTCCTGAAGCCGGGCGGCCGGGCGATTCTGGTCGAGTTCGGCATCGAGCACGGGTTTCCGGCTTCCGTGAAGCTGCCCGGCCACACGGAATATGAAGTCCAGTTCACGCAACTCCGCCAGGCCGCCAGGTGGCTCGGGTTCCAGGAGAAGTTTTACGCCCTCCCGCAGTTCATGCTGATGCGTCCCGACATTCGTTTGCTCTGCACGGGCGCCGCCTATGCGATCCGCCGCTTTTGCGAAGCGGAAGGGAAGAGCTTTGCCATCCGGGCCTATAGCGAGCGGGAACTGGCCCAGGCTCTCGGCGACATGCTGCCGAAGTTGACCGGCTATCATTACCACGATGCCATTGACCCCGCCTGGTTCGGACTGTGGGATTTCAAGGTGCTGACGGTGGAGAAGCCCGGAGGAACCCCGCGGGCCGCGTTCCGCGAAGTGTCCGGCTTCCGTTGGTACGCTCAGAAGTAGCATGGCTGGTCTCAGATACACGATCTGATGCCGAGCTATCCGCGCCTGCTGACGGTCGGAGACACCGCCTGGACGGTGGAGTTCGGGGATGCCATCGACCCTGAGCTCAATGACCGTGTCCTGACCTTCCGGGATGCGGTCGAGGCGCTTCAGCTCGACGGCGTGCTTGAGACCGTCCCCACCTATCGCTCCGCCACGGTCTACTTCGATCCGGTCAAGGTGGACGCCATTCCGTTTGGCAAACAGCTTCTGACTCTCGCCGGCGCCCCGATGCTGCACCAGAGAACGGTACCGCGGGTCGTCGAGCTGCCGGTCTGCTACGGAGAGGAATTCGGGTCGGATCTCCAGGACGTGGCCGCTTCGGCCGGTATCTCCCCCGAGGAAGTGGTGCGGCTGCACACGTCCGTTGAGTATCGGGTGTACATGCTCGGGTTCAGCCCCGGTTTCCCCTATATGGGCCGCGTACCGGACGCCATCGCCGTGCCCAGGCTGCCGGCTCCGCGCTCGGCGGTTCCGGCCGGCTCTGTCGGCATTGCGGGACACCAAACAGGAATTTATCCGCAGCGGACTCCGGGAGGCTGGCGGTTGATCGGCCGCACGCCGGTAAGGCTGTACGACCCCTCGCGTCCCGCTCCTTTCCTGCTGCAAGCGGGCGATCGAGTCCGGTTCGTAAGGGTTGATCGTGCCGAGTTCGACCGCCTGAGCAGGAGTGGCGATGCGCATTGACCTGAACTGCGATCTGGGCGAAGCGTCGAGCCCGGAGGCCCTTCGCCTCGAGGAGGAAATTCTTCCTCACGTCACGTCCATCACCATTGCGTGCGGGTTCCATGCCGGACATGTTGACCTGATGCGGCACATGCTCCATCTCGCCCGTGCACGCGGCATCGCGGTCGGCGCGCATCCGGGACTGCGTGATCCGGCAAGCTTCGGCCGCCGCGAGCTGGCGGTAAGCCCGACGGAAGTGGAGAATCTCGTGGCCTATCAGATCGGCGCACTGGTGGGGATCGCCGCGTTGGAAGGAGTGCCGGTGAGCCACGTCAAGCCGCACGGCGCGCTCTATAACATGGCGGCCCGGGATCGCGCCGTGGCCTCGGCGATCGCACGGGCGGTCGCGGCGGTGGACCGCCGGCTGATTCTCTTCGGGCTGGCCGGCTCGAAGCTGGTGGAGGCCGGCCGGGAACTGGGGCTGCGCGCCGCGGAGGAAGGATTTGCCGACCGGGCGTACCAGCCGGACGGAACGCTGGTGCCGCGGGGGCAACCCGGGGCGGTCATCTCCGATGAGCGTGAGGCGATCTATCGGGCGTTGCGGCTCGTGCGGGATGGAATGATCCGCGCCGTGGACGGCTCCGAGGTGCGCCGTCGTATCGATACGCTCTGCCTGCACGGCGACACCGCCGATGCGGCCCGGCTGTCGAAGTCGATCAGAGGGGCGCTGACTGAGGCCGGCGTGCAGGTGAGAGCCATCAGCCATGGCTGAGCCGCCGCGGCTCCGGATCATCCGGCCCGGAATCTTCAGCACGGTCCAGGACCTCGGGCGGTTCGGCTTTCAGCGCTTCGGCATGCCGGTGAGCGGGGCCATGGATCCCCTGGCCCTGCGGGTCGCGAACCGGCTGGTGGGCAATCCGGACCGCGCAGCCGGCCTGGAATGTACGGTGACCGGGCCGGAGATCCTGTTTGACGGAGAGGCGGTCATTGCGATCACCGGCGCGGACCTGTCCCCTGCCGTCAATGGAACGCCGGTGCCGGCATGGACGGCGATCGCTGTGAAAGCCGAGAGCGTTCTCTCGTTCGGCCTGCGGCGCACCGGCGCGCGCGCCTACCTGGCGGTTGCAGGGGGCATCGATGTGCCGGTGATCCTGGGCAGCCGCTCCACCCATACCCGAAGCGGCACGGGAGGCTTGGCGGGCAGGAGTGTTGTGGAGGGAGATGTGTTGCACGCCGCCAGTCCCCCGGCGGACGTCGCTCGGCGCATCGGCCAGACCCTCCCCGCCCCTGCCCGACCTCGGTATGAACCGGCTCCGCAGCTCCGGATGATCCTCGGCCCTCAAGTCCATGAATTCAAGCCCGAGGCGGTGGACCGGCTGCTGAGCGAGCCGTACACGATCTCGCCGGAAGCCGACCGGATGGGCTATCGCTTGAGCGGCGCGCCGCTTCCGCATCGAGGCATGGCCGATATGATCACGGACGCAACCCCTGCCGGCTCCATTCAAGTCCAGGCCAGCCAACAGCCGATTCTCCTTATGGCGGATCATCAGACCACCGGAGGCTATCCCAAAATCGCCGTGGTGATCTCGGTGGACCTGCCCTTGGCGGGGCAGCTCATCCCGGGGGATCAGATGCGATTCGTCCTCGTCGATGCCGCCGAAGCGTCGCGGCTGGTTCGTGCGTGCCTTGCGGAGCTGAACGTGGTACTGCCGCCGGCAGCGGAGTGATCGCTGAATGGCAAGGGAGAACGGATGGAGGTCAGGACGAAGACTGCTGCCGGAGGCGTGAGGCGAGATCGATCAGGATGCCCTCTCGGAGGCCCAGGTCGCTGACCAGACACGAGGCGAAGCCGAAAGCCTCCATGGCGCCATGAAGAATGAGCGTTCCGGCCGCGATCACCTCTTCACGCCCGGCTTCGAGGCCGGGCATTCCCTTCCGCTCGGCAACGCTCCGTGACAGCACTCGCTGCTCGAGTAGACGGACTGTTTCCATCTCGAGCCGAAAATTGTGAATCCGGGTCGGCTGGTAGGTGGGGAGCTCGAGCGCCATGGCAGCCAGCGTGGTAATCGTGCCTGCCGTGCCGACCAGCGTCGTCCCTGTGAGGTCGCCAAGCTCCGGCCGCAAGCGTTCCAGCTCGTCTCGAATCGAGGCGCGCGCCGCAGCCACCTCCCGTTCGGTCGGCGGATCGTGTCGCAATTCCCGCTCCGCTAGCCGGACGACTCCGAGCTGAAGCGAATAGAGCTTGGGGCCGACCCCGGGCCGGTCCAGGATGAATTCGGTGCTGCCGCCGCCGATGTCCAGGCCCAGGACCCTGGAGATTCCTGCCGGCAACCCTGACCGGATGCCGAGCATGGTCCGTCGGGCTTCCTCTTCCCCGCTGATCACCTCGACCTCATAGCCGGAACGCTTCGCCAGAGCGAGAAACTCCTCGCGGTTTTTCGCCTCCCGCACGGCGCTGGTGGCCACGGCCACCACCCGGTCCACCTGCGCGGCCTCGATTCGCCTGCGCCAGTCCCGCAGCGTCTCCAGGACTCGGGATATTGCAGCGGGCGAGAGATTCCCGGTTTCCTCGAGGCGCTCGCCCAAGCGGAGAATGCGGCGGTCAGCCTCTACCTCCCGCAGGCGACCGTCCGGCAAGACCCGGGCAATCAACAACCGGCAGGTCAGCGTTCCGATGTCCACTCCGGCCAAGAGCATCGATCGGTCAGTCCGTACGTCGGACGTCTTCCATCTCGGAGAGCAGTTTCGCGCGGCTGTTTGTCAGCAGGCGGACCTGGTCCATACGCCGGAGAATCTCGGCGTCAGCCACCAGCCTGTCGGTAGGCTCTCCTTTGTCATGAAGCGTGACAGCCCGTTCGCCCAGATCCCGGTAGAGGTCCGCGAGCTGCTCGTCCACCTTGCGCAATTCCAGGCGGAGACGCAGCAGCTCGGCTTCTTCGAGAGCGCGGCTTGCGGCCCGCGCCGTCCCGTGCCGAAGGGTGGCCCAGCCCGCCCGCAGATCCTGTTTGATTCGCCTCAGGAAGCCCACCTTTTCAACTCACAGATCCCAGCGGGAGTTTGGCCGCCCAGCGGCGGAGCATGGCGGCCTTCAACGCGTGATGCTCGGGACGGGTCAGGTGCGGATCGCTGGCCACCAGCGCAAAGGCTTCCTGCCTGGCTTGGGTGAGGAGGGCGGCGTCCCGGACCAGGTTTGCCGCACGAAACTCCGGCAGCCCCCATTGCCGGACGCCAAAGAATTCTCCGGGCCCGCGAATGCGGAGATCTTCTTCGGCGATGGCGAATCCGTCCGTGCAGTGTACCAGCGCCTGAAGGCGGCGCTGCGCCCCGTCACTCTCCCCTGCTCCGTTGCTCTTTGAGGTCAGCAGCACGCAGAAGGACTGCTGTGCCCCTCGTCCCACGCGTCCCCGCAACTGATGGAGCTGGGCCAGGCCGAACCGCTCCGCATGCTCCACCACCATCACCGTGGCGTTCGGCACATCGATGCCAACTTCAATCACAGTCGTGGCTACGAGGACCTGGATGTCTCCGGCCTTGAAGGCCGCCATCGTGCGCTCTTTTTCGTCGCCCCGCATGCGCCCGTGAACCAAGCCGACCTTCTCCGTGCGAAACAGAGTCGCCTGCAGGCGCTCGGCGCCCTGCATGGCCGCTTTCAGGTCCACCTTCTCGGATTCCTCCACCAGCGGGTACACGATGTAACCCTGGCGACCGACGCGTACCTGGTCCTTCAGCAACTGGTAGGCGCGCCGACGATCCGGCTCGTAAAACAGCAAGGTGCGAACCGGGGTGCGGCCCGGGGGGAGCGCGTCGATGACCGAGACATCCAAATCCCCATAGACCGTCATGGCCAGCGTGCGTGGAATGGGCGTCGCGGTCATCACCAGCACGTCGGGCTGGTAGCCTTTCGCACGCAATGTCGCCCGCTGCAGCACGCCGAACTTGTGCTGCTCGTCGATGACGGCCAGCCCCAGCCGGGCGAACCGGACCTGCTTCTGGATCAGAGCGTGCGTGCCGATGACGACCGGGGCTTCGCCGCTCTCGATCTGTCGCAACGCCACGGTACGGGACTTGGAAGATCCCCCGCTCGTCAGCAGGACGACGGGGATGCCGAGGGACTCCAGAATCGGCCGTACGGTGATGCAATGCTGCTCGGCAAGGATCTCCGTCGGCGCCATCAAAGCCGCCTGATACCCGGACCCGCAGGCCACCAGCATCGCGTGCAGCGCAACGATCGTCTTGCCGGACCCTACGTCGCCCTGAATCAGCCGGTTCATGGGCCGCGAGCTCCCCATGTCCCGCTGGATCTCTCCGATGACGCGCTCCTGGGCAGGCGTCAAGCGAAACGGCAGCAGCGCCCTGAGCCGACCGATCAGGGCTGTCCCGGTCCGGAAGCGGATCCCTTTGACCTCCTCTTTCACGGCTCGGTGCCGGAGCGCGAGCGCCAGCTCCAGCAAAAAGAACTCTTCAAAAGCCAGACGGCGATGAGAGGCAGTGGTGCCACGCTCCAGTGCCTTCAGATCGGCCTGGGGTCCGGGAAAATGCAACTCGCCGATGGCCCCCGGAAGGGAAGGAAGACGATGCCGCTCCCGAACCGCTGCAGGCAGCGCGTCTTCCACGGCATGGAGGTACCGCTCCAGAAGGCCTTTCAGCAGCGCGCGGATCTGCCGGGATGTCAGCCCGCGGGTCTCATGATAGATGGGAACGATGCGACCGACATGGATGGGTGCTTCCGAATCGTCGTCAATGAGCTCGTACTGAGGAGCCTCCATCCGAAGATCGGTCCAGCCGCGGCGACCGGCTGCGACTGTCCCGCTCAGCATCACACGCCGCCCTGGGGCCAGCAGCTTTTCCAGATAGGGCTGATTGAAGAAGACAGTATGGAGGGGGCCGGTCTCGTCGTCCACGTGCACCTCGAGCACAGAAAGGCGCCGGCCGGGAATTCGCTTGAGATGGCTTCGTCGGACCGTGCCACAGACCGTGACCTGGGCACCGGGCGCCACCGCCCCGATTGGGCTGATGGCCGAGCGGTCTTCGTACCGCCGCGGGATGAACCAGAAGGCATCCTCGACCGTGCTGATCCCCAGCTTTTCCAGCAAGGCCGCCCGCTTCGGGCCGACGCCCTGGGCAAACCGGATGGGCAGATTCCACAACTCGATCCCGTGGGGTCGGTCTTCTTCGGCGAGGTGCTCCGCGCGAAGAGCGGGAAAGCTCGCGCCCAGTCGCCGTAGGATCGCGCGGGCTTGGCTGAGCCGGCGTTTCTGCTCGCGGGACGGGAGGTCGTCCTCATAATCGGCAAAGAGCTGGCGGAGCGCCAGCAGGTCCGCTTCGACCGAAGAGGATCGCACTTGTTCAGCCAGTGCCTGCATGACCTGGTGGGAGACGAAGGGGCCGAGCTTCTTGACGGTGGAGAGATGGGCGTAGGAGTCCTGGCTGGCAAACTGAATCGGCCTGGCGAGAAGCTGGACGATCTCTTGAAGTCGATCTGCCATCGGGGAATGATTGCGGAGCGCTGGGCGAAGAGCGGACCTTGTCAGATCAGGCGACCGTATGGTAGCATGCCCCCCACTTCCACACAACGCGATCCGAAGGAGAAGGAGTCACGACGTGGCGAACGCATGCGACCTCTGTGGCAAGCGACATCAATCCGGACACAACGTCAGTCACGCCAACAACAAGACGAAGCGAATCTTCAGCCCGAACCTCCAGACCGTCCGGGCGCTGATCAATGGTGCCTCCAGGCGTCTTCGGGTGTGCACGCGCTGCCTTCGTTCCGGGCTGGTGAAGAAAGCGGTCTAGCTCCCGCCTGCGCTCAGCTTGTTATAGAGCCATACCCCCCCGTACGCCAGGAGCCAACTGGTGGCGACGAGCGCCACGAAGGTGCCCAGAAAGCCGCTGAGCGAAAACTCCTGAGGGAGAAGCGAGGCGACATCGGCCCCGAAGAACTGCGCGTTGAAGAGAAAGACAAAAGCCTGCCGTGAGACCAATCCGAGGAGATGGAACCCGAGATACAAGACCGCGACCAGGATCGCGAGCGCGTGGGCCGACGCGGTTTTATCGAGCATCAGTGTGCCCTCAGGTCTGATGGCCCGTATTCTACTCTATTCGTGGCAAGCGATTGCAAGCGGCCGTTGCCGGACAGTAGTCAGTCGTTCAGGGCTAAAGGCGGCAGGGCGGGCGATGCTGGTGTGCGTGATGGCCCTGGTCGTGTCTGGTGCCGTCGAGGGCTGCGCCACCGGCCCTCCGGATCCAGGAGTGGAAGGGAACTACCAGACTTGGGATGACGTGATCAAGCGGTGGATCGGGAAACGGCGGGACCACCTGTTTTACGAGTTGGGTCCTCCCAATATGCACGATCTGCCACTGGACAATGGCTACGTCGAGATGATGTGGGATATGGCGCTGCCCAGTATGCAAGGCCAGGCCAATGCGTACGGCACACTGCCGATGTACGGCTCGGATCTGGATTGCAAGCTCGTATTTGTCGCCGACGCGGACGGCGTGATCGTGACAGGACGGCGGATCGGCTGCGACTGAGCTAGGGATAATCCTTCGCGCAGCGAAACCCGGTCCCGCTCGGACGACTCTGGATGTTTCCGAAGTCCCGATCGCTGGTGCGGAGGCTCACGACCGGCTTGAGCCAAGAGCCCCCCCGCATGGCTTTCACAGTGCCCTGCTCCGGCCCACGCGGGTCGTCCAGCGGAGCCTTCATGTAATAGTCCGGATCGTACCAGTCTTCGACCCACTCGGCCGCGTTGCCGGCCATATCCAGAAGGCCATAGGGACTCGCCCCCTGCGGAAATCGCCCGACCGGGAGCGTCAGCACCTCGCCTTTGAGGCCGTGCTCGCGCGCCAGGCGCGCGCCTTCCCCGTTCACCCAAAAGGCATGCCAGTCTTCCGATGACTGAAACTCCACTGTGCGGCCGGCCCAGAAGCTCGCGCTGTTCGCGGAGCTGAGGTCCCACTGGTTCCCCCACGGGTAGCGCCGGCTGTCCGTGCCACGGGCGGCCTTTTCCCATTCAGCCTCGGTCGGCAGGCGCTTGCCGGCCCACCGGCAATAGGCTTGGGCGTCATCCCAGCTGACGTTCACGACCGGATGGTCGTGGCTCCCGGGTAGAGGCGCGCCGTTCTCCCATAGGGTAACGGACGGCTTGACATTAGCCGGAATGCGATGCCCGGTGGCGCTTACGAACCGCTCGTAGGCTGAGTTTGTCACCTCGTACCGGTCGATCCAGAATGCGCTCACGAACACTCGCCGTTGCGGACGCTCGTCGGGAAAGCCATCGCTCCCCTCCGGGCTGCCCATGATGAATTCACCGGCCGGCACCAGCGCCATGCTGTGATCGCTCGGTCCTTCCGGAGAGGTCGTGCCTGTCGGCAAGCCGAGCCACACCGCGATCCAGACGATGAGCAAGTGCCCTGGCCTTGGGCCTTTATTCATCGCGCGGATGGCGGGGAGGATGTATCGAGTATTGATCTTCAATGAGGCCATGCAGTATGGTAGGGGACTGGCACGTCATACGAACCTTTGAAGAAAGGAGGATACAATGGGAATGCGTCTGGGAGATGAGGCGCCGAATTTTACGGCCGATACAACCGAAGGGAGGGTCAACTTCCACGAATGGATTGGTGACGGCTGGTGCATCCTGTTCTCGCATCCCAAGGATTTTACGCCGGTGTGCACAACGGAGCTTGGCTATATGGCCAAGATCCTGCCGGAGTTCAAGAAGCGCAACGTCAAGGTGATCGCGATCAGCGTGGATCCGCTGGATGCGCACAAGGGGTGGATCAAGGACATCAACGAAACGCAGCACTGCACCGTGAGCTACCCGATGATCGCCGACCCCGAGCGCAAAGTCGCGACGCTGTACGACATGATCCACCCGAACGCCCTGGACAACCTCACGGTCCGGACGGTGTTCGTGATCGGCCTGGACAAGAAGATCAAGCTGATGTTGACCTATCCGGCCTCCACCGGGCGGAATTTCGATGAGCTGCTGAGGGCTCTCGACTCCCTGCAGCTCACCGCCAAGTATCAGGTGGCGACGCCGGTGAACTGGAAGGACGGTGAGGAATGCATCATTCCTCCAGCCGTGCCGGATTCCGACATCCCGGCCAAGTATCCCAAGGGCCACCGCGCGGTCAAGCCGTACCTCCGCTACACCCCTCAGCCCAACAAGTAAGGGCCGACATCAGAGGATCTGCGAGGAGCCGCCCTCCGGCGGCTCCTCTTGTTTCCAGATTTGATCTGTCGGCAGGTTCACGTGTGGGTGGTGCCGGAGCCCGGACTCGAACCGGGACGGGCCTTGCGGCCCAAGGGATTTTAAGTCCCTGGCGTCTACCTGATTCCGCCACTCCGGCGACCGCCGTGGGCGCTATGGTATCACGTTTTGAATTAAAGCTTGCCGGCCAGGCGATAGACAGCCAGCCCGAACAGTTCGTTGATGGCCGCTGTGCTTCTCGAGAGGCGCGCGACGTCCGGGACGAAGCTCGCGATTCCAAGCCGCGGCCAGGTGCCGATGAGCTGATCCGTGAGATACCCGCAGGGATACGGAGTCACCACTAGCCCTTGCTTGCGGAACAACCCCGTCGCTCGTGGAATGTGAATGGCAGAGGTGACCAGCAGCACCGTGGCTCGCTCCCCCAGGACCTGCTTGGCTTCCTTGGCGCTCTCGTAGGTATTCCTCGATCGGTCCTCCAGAACGATTGTCTGCTCCGGCACTCCGATTCTTATCGCCAGCTTTTTCATCTCTACGGCATCCGGGGGTCCTCCCGGTTCGAGAGAACCTCCTGACAGCAAGAGTTTCATGGAAAGACCTTGGGCGTAAGCATCAGCACCGCACATGGTTCGTTGCAGGGTCGTATGGGTGAGTTCCGTCACCGGCCTCGCACCTCGCTTCGGCATCAGATCGCCGGTGAGCACCAAGATCGCGTCGAATGTCTGCCCGGGGACTTTCTGGAATGGAGGATAGTGCTGCTCCAGCAGGCCTGCGAGGTAGGCGCTCACTGGGCCGGCGCTGAGCCCGTAGAGCAGGATGAAGGCCGAGATCGCGGCGAGCCTCGCCACTTTCAGTCGAGCGGCTGTGGGGCGACCCAACAAGAGGATGACCGTGACCGCCACCAATGCCCAGATCCAGGTGAGCGGCCACACCGCCAGCTTGATGAGCTTGTACAGCCCGAACACGAACGGCGACATTTCGTCGAACATGCGGATGCCTCCGGAAAGGTGACAGTGATACGGCCGCCAGCTGTACCACGGAGCGGTGAGCTCGTCAGGCAGGATCGGGCTAGTTGATCGAGCAGGATCCCGGGCCGCGAGGATCCCCGCAGGTCCCGCGGCATTATAATGCAGCCCTGCCGTGCCGGCAACGCTCCAGCCTCTTCGGCGCCTGCTCAGTTTTTAGGGCCCTTGCTGGACAGCCCCACCCGTCTGGTATACCTTCATCTCGAATTCTTCCGTTGCTCGACACGCCGGGCTCAGTCATATCTGTTCTTCCTTCGCACCCGTCCTGTCCGACCGCAAGGCGGCGTCACGGGTGGTCAACCGCGGTCCTCGGAGCGAAGCATGAACACGGAATCACGGTCCCGCCTTCGCGCCCAGCTCGCCAGATGGCGAGAGGTCGCCCTTCCCATCGCTCTGGTCACCAGCCTGGGGATCGCGATAGTCGTAGGCCTGTATGCACTGACCGTCCTGCACAGCATGCTGATCCGCGACAGGGGGGCGGATGTCGCGGTGATGGCGGCGGTGGTCGCCGATCGGCTCGATCGGTTGCTGTTCGAGCAATTCACCGAGATCCAGGCGCTCGCGGACAATGCGGCAATCCGTGGTGGAAGCCCGATCGAGAAAGTCCGGACCCTGCGTCGTTACAAGGAGCTGAACCGATATTATGGGTGGCTTGGGTTGACCGATGCGAGCGGCCGAATCATCGCGGCGACCGATGGCTCGCGAGGGAGCGACGCCAGTAAGAAAGACTGGTTCATCACTGTGCGCCAGACACGGCTGGTGCACATCGGCGAGGCGCGGCCCGCCCCGGAGGTAGGGGGCCAGATCGCCGTCTCGTTCTCAGCGCCGGTGCGAGGCTCCCGCGGAGAGTTTCAGGGGGTGGTCAGCAGCCGGGTGCCGCTGGACGGGCTGCGAAGCCTGGTCGAGCATGGCGGCACCCTGCGCTACAAGCGCGGAGCGTCGTATGACTGGCTCGTGCTCGACCGGCGCGGCGTGATCATCAGCGACTCCAACCGGGAGGGCCTGATGATCCTAAATTTAAAAGAGAAAGGTCTGCCCTCCGCGATCCTGGCCGACGCCGCGGATCCCGGCGTGCCCGGCTTCCTCGAAGAGGCGCACATCCGGCGCCAGGTGCAGGTGGTGACCGGCTATGTCCGGACGCAAGGGTACCGGAACTTCCCCGGCCTAGCCTGGACTGTCTTGGTGAGACTGGACCGGGCCCAAGTCTATGCGCCGGTGGATCGGGTGGTATGGACCGTGGGGACCATCGGCTTGCTGGTCCTTACGCCGTTGACCATCTTGGGGGTCCGGGCGGCCCGCCGCATGGTCAGGGAGCGGAAGAAGCTGCAGCAGACCGCGCAAGCGTTGGCACGGGATGTCACCGAGCGGATTCGCGCCGAAGAGGCGCTCCGGAACGCGAGGGACGAACTGGAAGTGCGAGTGGATGAGCGGACCGCCGAGCTGTCACGGGCGAATGCGGGGTTGAATGAGCAGATCGCCGAGCGGAAGCGGGCCGAGGAGGCGCTGCAGCAGGCCAACGAAAAGCTGATAGGCTGGCTCAAGGAGCTGGAGCAGCGCACGCACGAGATCCAGTTGCTCAGCGAGATGGGCGACCTGCTGCAGACCTGTTTTACGGCGGAAGAAGCCTACGCAGTCATCACCCAGTCGGTGCAGAAGTTCTTTCCGGACGGCGCCGGCTCGCTCTCGGTGGTCAGAAATTCTCAGAACCTGGTGGAAGTCGTCGCGGCGTGGGGACCGGCGCAGATCACGGAGAGCGTCTTTGCGCTGGACGAGTGCTGGGCTCTGCGGCGGGGCCGGATCCACGCGGTGAGAGACACGCGGGGCGGTTTGGTGTGCAAGCATCTCCAGAACCCGCTCCCCCCAGGATACGTCTGCGTCCCGATGATGGCGCATGGCGAGACGCTCGGCGCCCTGCATCTGTGTGAGACGCAGCCTGGGCAACTGACCGACACCAAGCAACGGCTGACCGCCACGGTAGCCGAGCACATCGCTCTGGCTTTGGCCAACCTCAGACTGCACGAGACCCTCCGCAACCTGTCCGTGCGGGACCCCCTCACCGGTCTGTTCAACAGGCGGTACATGGAAGAGTCCCTGGAGCGGGAGGTCCGTCGCGCGGCCCGGAACAAGCGCCCCTTAGGGATCATCATGCTGGACATCGATCACTTCAAAGACTTCAACGACACGTATGGCCATGAGGCGGGCGATACCCTGCTGCGCGAATTGGGAAGCTCCCTGCAGACCTATATCCGCGGCGAGGATGTCGCCTGCCGGTACGGCGGGGAGGAATTCATCCTCATCCTGCCTGATACGACTTTGGAAGCGGCCAGCCAGCGCGCCGAGCAGTTGCGCGACGCCGTCCAGCACCTCACCCTGCAGCACCGCAGCCAGCTCCTCAAGTCGGTCACGATCTCCGTCGGCGTCGCGCTCTTCCCTACCCACGGCGCCACGGGAGATGCCGTCCTCCGCGCGGCCGACGCCGCGCTGTATCAAGCCAAAACCGGCGGCCGCAACCGCGTCGTCATCGGCGGCTGACTTGGGTGTTCCCCATGGTCGGCTCTGCTATAATCTGCAAAAATATAGATGGCTCCAACATTTGTGCGGCCTGGGAAATATGCCGGCCTGTATGATGGGTTAGCGAGAATGGATCGTTTGAATGTCGGCGCGATCTTAACGAGCTAAGACCTCCATGCTGGCGGTCATTACCGGCGCGTCGCGCGGGATCGGTGAGAGCTACGCCAAGCAGCTTGCCGGCCGCGGCTACGATCTCCTGCTGGTCGCGCGAGATGCCGAGCGTCTGGAACGGGTGGCCCGCTCGGTGCGCGCGGCCCATCCTGTTGCTGCCGAGACTCTTGCGCTGGACCTCGCATGGAGCGATGCGGCCGAGCGCCTGTACAGCGAAGTCCGCCTGCGGGGTACAGCCGTTGATGTCCTGGTGAACAACGCGGGCTTTGGGCTCTATGGGGACTTTCAGGCGCTGCCGATGCCCCGCATCGAGGAGATGGTGCGCCTCCATATCATGACGCTGGTCAAGACGGTCCGGCTGTTCTTGCCCGACATGCTCGCACGCCGCAGCGGGGCGATGATCAACGTAGCGTCCACGGCAGGGTTACGACCCTTACCGTACCTGGCGCTCTACGCCGCGACGAAAGCGTTCATGATCAGCTTCGGGGAGGCGGTGGCCATGGAGGCGAGACCATACGGCGTGCTGATCCAGACATGCTGTCCCGGACAGACCGCCACGGAATTTCACCAGACTGCAGGGGTGAAACCGCACCGGTCCCCCGGCGGATGTCAAACTGCCGATGCGGTGGTCGCCGAGTCCCTGGCTGCTTTAGCGGGCCAAGGGCGATTCGTGGTGACGGGGTGGCGGAACAGGATCGTGGCGCAGGTGCAACGGTTTCTTCCCAGGCAGGTCGTCCTGAGCGCAGCCGCCCGATTCTTGAAGCCTTAGGCGACTTCGACCACGCGCTTGTCCTGGGCTTCGTTGTTTTGATGCTGCCCGAACAGGGTCTTTCCGTTTTCGACCGCACGGCCCACTCCCTCTTTCACCTGTCGTCCGATCCGAGCCGTGTTGTCCTGTACCTGCTTCGCATACTCGCGAAGCTTGCGCCGAGTCTCAGCCCCTGGCTGTGGGGCGAACAACAATCCCAGCCCCGCTCCAATCAGTGCTCCGCCTGCCATCGCGCCCGCCAGTTTGGCCACTTGCTCTCGTGACATGGTGCTCCCTCCTTGAAAACGTCGCCGTGAGCGACCGTTGCTGAGTGATGACTACTCCTGCATGACAGCACTAACCATGCCAAGGATGTGATGTCACCGATCCCTGCAACAAATAAAGCGTCGCCAAGTCCCTAGCTCACAGGCCCGAAGCAGGGTGTGCGGTTTTGACAACAGTTCGAGCTGTGGCGTTTCACAAAGCAAACACATGCGGACGTGAGGCGTGAGGAGTAAGGGGTGAGGAGTAAGGAAAAAGGAGGAGAGGACAACCTCAAGAAATTCCGGGCACGAGTTGAGTACCTTGCAAAAGAAGGGCGTTCCTCTTTAGGATGTCCCCGCCATGATCCCCTACCCCAGTATTGATCCGGTTTTCCTGCGGATCGGGCCGCTCCAGTTCCGCTGGTACGGACTGATGTATCTCCTTGCCTTGGTGGCGGCCTACTTCATCATCAAAGCGCGCGCAGTGGCCCGCCAAGTGGCCATCACCAAGGAACAGCTCTACGATCTGATCGTCTACGCCGCGGTGGGGGTGTTCCTCGGCGGCCGGCTCGGCTACACGCTGTTTTACAACTTGCCCTACTACCTGGACCATCCGGCCAAGATCGTGGCGGTGTGGGAAGGGGGGATGTCCTTTCATGGCGGGCTGCTGGGGACTATCCTGGCGGTCTGGTTGTTCTGCCGACGAAAAGGATTTCCGGTCTATACGATCGCCGATCTTGCTGCGCTGACCGTACCCATCGGCCTAGGCCTCGGCCGCCTGGGCAACTTTATCAATGGTGAGCTGTTTGGACGGCCGAGCGACGTGCCGTGGTGCATGGTGTTCCCGACCGGCGGGCCGGAATGCCGTCATCCCTCACAACTCTACGAGGCTGGATTGGAAGGTGGGGTCTTGTTCCTGCTCCTCTGGCTGATCGACCGCCGGCCGACGCCGCCCGGCACGCTCTTCTGGAGCTTCATCACGGGGTACGGCCTAGTCCGGGTCGTCGTGGAATTTTTCCGGGAACCCGATTTCCATCTCGGCTACGTGCTGGGGCCCTTCTCCATGGGCCAGGTCCTGAGCGCGCCGATGATCCTGCTCGGGGCCTTCATGCTCGGCATCTGCTTTGCCGGCGACCAACGGAATGTCACTACGAAAGCGGAGAGAAAGTAGATGTCCCGGCCAGTCAGGTCTCGTCCTTGACAACCTTTCCAACTCAGACTACATTGTAGTCAGTTAAGCAACCGCGGGAGGTTGGAAGAATGGCGAAGACTGCACGGAAAGCTGCCACAGCGGCCAGCGCTCCGGTATCCGTTCGATTCGGGAAAGGTGATGCGGCAATGGTGCGAATGCTCCGAGCTCGGGCTCAGGCCACCAAGCGTTCCCTCTCGGAGCAGATTAAATACTATGCCCACCTGGGAATGGTTGCAAAGGAGAATCCGGACCTTCCCATGAACTTCATCGAAGGAATTCTGGAGGGGTTGGAGGAAAGCCGGGCGGGACTGTCGGAACCCTATCGTTGGGGCCGAATTGAGTGAGCAGTGCGCCTTCACGGGGTGTTCAGCAGGTCCCACGCTTCCGAAAAGCGAAGCGTCGGTTGCCTGGGCCGGTCCAAGAGGCCATCGACGAGCAAGTCAAGACTCTCATGGCAAACCCTCTCATTGGGGAGCCAAAGGTCGGTGCTCT
>CAYZKG010000037.1:17342-21208 GCA_964478915.1 uncultured Nitrospira sp. | reverse complement strand
TGGTCGCCGCCGAGGCGCCGAAGACTTCCATCATGCCGGTCACGGTGGCGCTGTGACAGACCCGCGCGCAGTTGTCGATGTGGTTGGTCCCCAGCACGCAGCGCATGAATTTGGCGCAGAGGTAGTTCTCCTCGTTCGTCCCGCGGCTCGAGGAGATCATCGCCACGGCATCGGGCCCGTACCAGCACTTGAGCCGGGTCAATTCGGCGGCGATGCGGTCCAGCGCGGAGGCCCAGGTCGTCTCTTCCCATTGCTGCCCGTGGCGCAGGAGCGGGCGCCGGAGACGATCGGGGGCATAGATATAGTTCCAGCCGAAGCGCCCCTTCATGCAGGCATGGCCCTGGTTGGCCGGCCCGTCGTCGGCCGGAAGCATCGAGACGATGCGTCCCTCCCGGACGCCGGCATCGAAGGCGCAGCCCACGCCGCAATACCCGCACGTGGTCCGGACGGTGTGGGTCGGCGCGCCGAACCGCGCGACCGATCGTTCCTGCAAGGCGCCTGTCGGACATTCCTTCACGCAGGCGCCGCACGACACGCAGTTGGAAGAAGCAAAGCCGGCCGCGCCGGCCATCGGGCGCGCTTCGAATCCCCGCCCGACCATCGTGAGCGCGTAGGTGCCTTGGATCTCGTCACACGCCCGGACGCACCGGGCACAGGAGATGCACGCGGCGTTGTCGAACGAGAAGAACGGGTTGGAATCGTCGCGGACCGGAGCGCGACGCTGAATGCCTCCGGCGGCTGCATACCGGACGCTCTCGACCCCAAACTCCGCGGCCAGCGCGCGTAGCGGCTGCAGCTCCCCCTCACCTTCACCTCTCCCCCCGACAGTAACAAGTTGCTCTGACAAATAGAGCTCGATGATGTTTCGCCGCAGGCGAGTCAATCGGTCCGTGTCGGTGAGGACCGACATGCCTTCCCGGACCGGGGTCGTACAGGAAGCCGGGGTGCCCGCCGCGCCCTCCACCTCGCAGAGGCAGAGCCGGCAGGAGCCGAACGGCACCAGATGGCTCGAGGCGCACAGCGTCGGGATGCGGATTCCGGCCTTGCGCGCCGCCGTCAAGACGGTCTCCCCCGGCACAGCAGTGATCTGCCGGCCGTCGATTGTTAACGTGATCCGTTCTGCCATCGCCCCTCGCCTAGAGCCTCGTGCCCTGCCCTATAGCTTCTCCCATCGCGCCTCGACTTTTCGCATGACCTGGGGGAGGGAGGTGTACTCCATGTCCGGCAGCGGCAGCCGGTGCGGCTCGAACGGCCCGTGCATCCGCAGGAAGTCCGCGACGCTGTTGGCCTGGCGACGGGCCTCGTCGTATGAAGGATCCTTAAACATGTCCCGGGGGCCGATCAGCCGGCCATCGGCGAGTTGAAAGCCGACGCAGGCCACTCGCGGCGGACCGTCGAATCGGGTCGGCGTCGCCTCGTCCACCGAGACCGGCATCAGAGGGCCGTGGTGCGAGCCGCGCATCCACCCCTCGATGATCCACGGATACCGGAACGGTTCGAGCACCTCGCCGACCGCCGGAAAATTCTGCTGAGCCCTGACCACCATCACCGGATCATCCTTGCCGACGTACTTGCCGGCGATCAGCGACAGCCGCTCGGTCGAGGTCACGGCGGCGATGGTCTCATCGGCCCGCGAGAAGACGTGCTTGATCGTGAAGCGGCCCGGCGAGCCGATGAACGTCAGCAGGTCGTACATCTCTTCGGGGCAATCGAAGAAGATCTTCTTGTGCTCTTTGATGTCGTGGACTTCGAAGCGAAATCCCTGGTGCAGCGCCGGCGCAATCACCAGGCCGGCCGTGGTGAACGGATCGGCGAAGGCCTTGAACAGCGGGAGGTTCCACGCCCCGGCCGAGGTCTTGTCGGCCATGAACACCAGCACCGGCTCGGAGGCGCGTTCCACAAACTCCATCTCGGCGACGCCCGGTCCCATACCCTTCACGTTGCCGCTGAAGGCATCGGAGAGCAGGTCCTGGCCCGCGCCGTAGAGGTGGAGGCCCTTCGCGACCTTGGTGCCTTTGGTGAAGACCTCCCAGGCCAGCCGGTGCATTTTCTCGTTATCGACTCCGTGCCGGTGCGTGAAGATCAATTGGAGATCGTCGCCGCACGCCGTCACGTGAAAGTCCAGAACGGACCCGCTTTTCTTGGCCGCCGCCAGGTCCTCTGTCGCGGATTCCACAAGGTCAGGATGAATCGCGGAGTGGCCCACCCATCCGCCGATGTCCGCTTTGATGACGCTGAACGTGAGCTTGTTGGGGGATGATGTCTGCTGCTTTGCCATGAAAGTGCTCCTTTTCGTTTAAGGCGATTCTTTTCAGGCTATGGGCGATAGGCGATGGGCGATAGGTTCTTGGGCGATCGTTTCTTGTCCTGCCTATTGCCTATCGCCTCTTGCCTATTGCCCATTCCTCCGGAAAATGCTCGATCGCGGTCAGCACGGGATACGGCGCCCGTCCTCCAAGCGCACACAGGCTGGCCGCCTTCATCGTGTCACCGAGCTCTGCCAGCAGCTCCAGGTCCCCCGGCAACCCCGCGCCGGCCTGAATCCGTTCGAGAATCTCACGCCCCCGCACAGACCCGATCCGGCACGGGGTACACTTGCCGCAGGACTCCTCGGCGGTGAACGCCATGAAATGCCGGGCCAGATCGACCATGTCGGTTTGGTCGTCGTACACCACGATCCCGCCGTGGCCTAACACGGCGCCGGCTTCAGCAAACGCGTCGTAGCAGATCGGGATGCCAAGCCGCGACGCGGGGAAGAGGCTTCCCAGCGGTCCTCCCACCTGAACGGCTTTGAATCGGCTGCAGTCCGCCATACCCCCGCCGAATCGTTCCAGGACCTCCTCGAGCGTCGCGCCGAATGGAATCTCCACCAGGCCCGGCTGCTTTACGCGGCCTCCAATCTGAAGCGGGATCGTGCCGCGGGAGCGCTCGGTCCCCAATGACGCGTACCAGTCTCCGCCGTGGGCCAGAATGCCCGGCACCGTGGCGAAGGTCAGCACGTTGCTCAGCACGGTCGGCTTCCCGTAGAGCCCCGAGACGGCGGGATAGGGCGGCTTGGCCTGCACCACTCCGCGCCGTCCTTCCAATGACTCCAGCAGGGCGGTCTCTTCTCCGCACACATAGGACCCCGCCCCCAGGACCAGCTCGAAGTGGATGCGGCGACCGTCCAGCTTGAGGAAGCCGGCCCGATCCGCCGCCTCGATGGCCGCTTGCACCGTCCGGGCTGCCGCCGGATATTCCCGGCGGCAATAGATAGAGACCGACTCGGCGCCGATGGCCCGCGCGCAGATCAACAAGCCTTCGATCAGGCGGAATGGCTCGCCTTCCATCACCATGCGGTCGCAGTAGGTGCCGGCGTCTCCCTCATCGGCGTTGGCCACCACGAACTTACGGTCTGCGGCGGTCTCCCGCGCGACCTGCCACTTGTTCCAGACCGGGAACGCCGCGCCGCCGCGGCCGCGCAACCCGGAGGCCTTTAGCTGCCAGATGACGGCATCGGGAGAGAGCTCACAAGCTCGGCTCAGCCCTTTGAACCCCCCGTGTGCCACATATTCATCGAGCGACAACGGCTGAGTGATCCCGAAATTGCCGAAGGTGATCCGCGTCTGGCCGGCCAGGAACGGGATGCCGGCCACCGGAGTTCCCCCCCGCCCCGCCAAAATTTGCCGGAGCTGCTCGGGACGGACATTGCACCACGCCGTCCGGCCTTCCGGCATATCGCGCTCGACCATCGGCTCGAGGAAGAATGCTCCGCGAGAAGAGGTGCGAACGAGCTCCACCGCGGGCGTGCCCGCCCACGCTTCGGCAAGCCTCTCGGCGCCTGCGGCCAGGGCCGACGTGTCGTTTGAGAGATAGAGACGAGTCAT
>CAYZKG010000037.1:0-17242 GCA_964478915.1 uncultured Nitrospira sp. | reverse complement strand
TGTCGTCCACGGCCACCGTCGGAGCGACCGCACAATTCCCCATGCAGTACACCCGTTCCAGCGTGAACCGGCCGTCCGCCGTGGTCGCACCGACATCGAGCTTCAGGTGGCCTCTCACCGCATCGAGCACACGGCTGCAGTGATTCGCGACGCAGGATTCTCCCAGGCAGACCCGGATGAGGTGCGATCCCGGCGGCGTGGTCCGGAGGTCCGGATAGTAGGAGAGGACACCGGCCACTTCGGCTGCGCTCATTTCCAGGGCGCGAGCAATAGCCGGAACCGCCGGCGGCGGGACATACCCCAGCGCATCCTGGACCGCCAACAGGGTCTGCAGGATATTGGTTGGGCGCATCCGGCACCCCTCCAAAACAGCAGACAGAATTTCAGCCTGTTCTTTCACTGCTTATCCTTCCGTCAGGATGCTCAAAAAGGCCGGCCAACGAGGCCGCAGGAAGGACGGCGACCGAGGCGTACTGTTGTGTGTACGTCGCAGGGAGACGTCCGACGAGAACAAAGTTGGGGGCCTTTTTCAGCATCCTGCTACAGGCCGACATGGGCCCGGAGCCGATCGAAGTCATACCCCGGCCGACCGGTGCGCCGCCGGCAAGGGTCATCATGCTCCAATTGATCGATCAACCCGGCAACCTCAGCCCGAGCCTCGGGATCGCCGGCAGCATGCCGGGGCGTGCGGCCCTGCAATCCGGGTGAGGGAAGGTCCGCCCACTCAAGATAGGCTGATTCCAGTAACACACTGAGCAGGCGCTGCTCTTCCTCTGGCGTGACAACCACCGTGAGGGAGGGCCATCCATCCTGGCTCAGATCCACCTCAGGAACCGGATGGGCCGGCGGCGCGGCGGCTCCAGCCCTGAAATGCAGCGAATAGCCGAACGTGGAGGCCAGCAGGTGCTTGAGGCGGTCGAGGCGGTCCGGGGAATCGCATTCCACGAATAGTTGCGCCCGGCTCAGCGTCAGCCTGGCCACCACAGCATCGGAGGGGCCATCACGCTGCACCCACACGCGAGCGGATTCGGCCTTGCCCTGATAATCCCCCTCACCTTCTCCTCTCCCATCACCCGTTGCAGTTGGTCCGTTGCAACCCGAAGAGCAACGGGCACCCCGAGCAACGGGTCCCCGGGAGAGGGATGGGGTGAGGGGCTCGGGCTGCAGGCCTTCAATCCGGTTCAGGCCTTCCATGAGGCGAGAAAGTTCGTGGTGCTCGTAGAGGGCAAGCGCGTAGAGGAACGGCTCCCCGGCGGGCGTGAGATAGCGAATGTTGGCATCCGCCCTCATCACCGCCTCGACCCGTGCCTGAACCAGAATCCAGAGCAGGCCGTACCCGTACAGCTTGCAGAACTCGTCCCAGTCGCCCAATTCAAACGAGCCGGAGCTCGCTTCCATCTCGCGGCGCTGTTCTTGAGCGTGCTCCAGGATTGCCCGTCCGACGGCCGCCGACAGCACGACCGCCGTGCCCGGCAGGACGGCTCGATCCGGCAAGCGGATCAAGCGAGTGAGCAAAACCTGACCACACGTCACCTGCCGGGTGAATGGCCCCCCTGCAGCATGGAACTCGCGGCCGTCGCCGAGTGAGCGCAGGACCAGTTCGCCGTCATTCACCCGTTGCCCTCCAGTCTGCAACGGGTACCCGCGGACCGCGACGATCTCCAGCAGATCCATGTAGGAATGGCGCAGCGGATCGAGCCAGGCGCGTTCCTCCTCGGGGACGTGCACCTCGATCAGGTCACGGACTTGCTCGACCAGGGAAAGTTGCCCGTCTTCCGGTTGGAAATCGGCGTAGAGATACAGCTTGGCCAGGGCCACTTCTTCGGGAAGAGGAGCGACGGGGAATCCCTCTCCGGCCAACAAATAGGGCCGGAGCGCCCGGCGCAGGGCGATTTCCCGCTGCAGCCGAAATCCGGGCTCCATCGCCACTGCGTCGAGCCTGTTGAAGACGGCTTCGAGCGAGGCATCGATGGGGATCAACCCCGTTAACAGCGACACGGCCTGCTCATTCCCTAGCTTCATGAATCTCATCCATGACGATCGCTTCCGCTTCGAGCCAGTCTTCCAGGGCTCGCCCCCCCTGCCTTCCGCGCTGCTCGTACAGCTCATAGGCTTTCTTGGCGATCCGCTCCCACATCCCTTCGGGCAGCTCGATCGGCTTCGCCGGCTGTGGCCTCGGGCGGCCAGCCGCACCCTTGGCCGGTCGCACTTTCTTCATGATGTTCTCCCTCCGGTCTCCCCCGCGGCCCAGGCTATCACCCGCTGGTGGCCAGGCTCAAACTTCGGGCTTTTCATCGTCAGCACCGGGCACGCCGCATGACGCAGGACCGCCTGCGCGACACTGCTGGCGACGAGATGCGAGAGCCCGCGCCGGCCGTGCGTGCCCATCACAATGAGGTCGCAGCGCTGCTCCTGAGCCCATGCCACAATCGACTCGCCCGGAGCCCCGGCGTCCATGGCATGACGGGCGCTCAACTCGTGCGAGGACAGCAACGTGGCAAGGTCCGCCAAACGATGCTCCAGCCGTTGCCGCATCTTGCGCTCCTCGGCCGCATGGCTCAGCGTCAAGTCCAGGCCATAGGAGGCGGGCTCCAGGATGTGCAGCAGCGTGACCGCGGCTCCGAACAGCTTGGCGACCTGCACCGCATACTCCAACGCCTCCAGGGAGTAGTCGGAGAAATCCACCGGCACCAGGATGTGTCGGATGCTCGGAGGGTCCTCGGCCATCCGAACCGTCAGCACCGGGCATGGCGCAGTCTTCACCACCTCTTCCGCGGTGCTGCCCAGGAGCAAGCGGCCGAGCCCGGTTCGCCCGTGGGTGCCCAGCACCACCAGATCGGCATCGATGTCTCTGGCCAGGCCGGCAATCCGTTGGCCAGCGAGCCCGGGCAGTTGGTGTCCTGCCGCCGCCACGCCGGCCGCCGCCGCCCGGGCCAGCGCCTCAGCAAGCTCTCGGTCGGTCTCTTTACGAAGTTGCTCGAAGTAGAGCCGGTTCACCGGCAATTCAGGGTCCATGCCAGGCTGGAGGTTCAGCACATTCAGGATCTCCAGCTTCGCAGCACAGGCTTTTGCGAGCAGTCTGGCATAGGCCTCGGCCAGCTTTGCGCAATCGGAAAAATCGGTGCCAAACAGGATTCGCTTCAGGAAAGGCATCTCAACTCCTCTTGGCAGTCCGGGGGATCACTTTGCCGAGGATCGGCACGGTGAGCACCGGACAGGTGACCGTTCGCACCACTTTCTCGGCCGTGCTGCCGAAGAAGATCTTCTCGACATTCCCGGTCTGTCCCCCGTAGCTGCCCATCACGATCAGGTTCACCTGTTCAGCGCGGGCCGTTCTCGCAATCTCCACGAACGGCGTCCCTTCCGCGAGGAGCCGTCGGATCTCGAGCCCCTTCGCTTCCTCGGACTGCAGCAGGCGTCTGGCATTCAGGCGGGCGTGGTGCCGCAGGCGCTTTTTCTGGGCCGCCTCCTCGGAGGGCAACGCCAGACCCAGCGCGTTCAGCGCTCCCAGGTTTTTGGTATCCACCACATGGAGCAGGAGCACCTGTGACTGAAACAGGCGGGCCAGCGACAACGCCACGCGAAAGGCCTCCTCGGAGCAGCGGGAGAAATCCACCGGGACCAGGATCTTGCGAAACATGGTCACTTCATCACCTCTTCTCCAGTCAACATGAACGCCACCTGTTCCACGAGCCGGTCCCGATTCTCGTACCCGATCGGCAGCACGGTCACATCCGACCGCGATTCCAGTGAGAGCAGGAATTCATCATCGCGGCCGCCCACGCTCATGGTCGCCAGGATGCTTTTGCTGGAGGTAATGCAGTCCACCACCTGCCGGCGGAACAATTCGGACAGGCATTCCAGCCGCGACACCTCGTCCAGCACGATCAGGTCGGTCTCGCCGGAGCGGACCGCCTCCTGCAGCGCCGGCACGAGGACGGCTTCCACCGCCGCCACGTTGACATACTGCTTTCCCGCTCGGACCCAGCCGGGAACCGCCTTCGGGTCGGTCAACGTGACCATCCGCACGCCATCGGGCAACAGAGCCAGTTCGACGTGTGACTTGAACAGCCCGTCTTTCACTTCGCGGGTGAGATAGCCTCCGGACCGCAACCCTGTCCGCTCCACAACTCGCTTCACCAGCGTCGTCTTTCCGATCCCGCCGGGACCGACGATCAGCACGTTGCGTTTGCGGAACTGGTCTTCCGGCTCCTTCAGCGTGACATCACGGGTGTATTCCACGCAGTGGAGGGCCACACCCCCGGGCATGCTGTATTTCAACTGGCAGGTTCCGCGCCACGCGCAGGTCACACAGAGCTTCCGTTCGTCATACGCCATTCGCGCACCTCTTCTGCTGGCTCTGCCGGTCACGTGAGCAAGGGAAGTGCCATGGCCGGAACAGCCGATGACTGATGGCTAATGGCTTATAGTTCGTGCAGTTCCGGCCATGCACCATTTGCCATAAGCTATTTGCCATCGGCCACAAATCCTTACAGGGGTGGAGTCCTGCTACAGTCGCACCGCCACTTCTGTAGCGTAAGGCCACAGCCACGCGTGAAGCGTCAGGCGTGAAGCGTGAAGCGAACCCCCTAACCCCTCACCCCTCACCGGTCATCCCTTACGTGCTTCAGAGTGGCACCGCTCTTGCGTCGTCTGTGGGGGATGGCAGCGGCGAGTACAGAAAAGACGGAGAGACGGAAGGAAGGGCTGACCCCGACGGTCTATACGGTGACCCCGGAGACCGTGGTCTGGAAAGCGGCCGAACTCATGCGCAAACGGGGTGTGGGTGACGTCATTGTGGTCGAAGACCTCAAGCCCGTGGGCATCCTCACGGACCGGGACATCGTGATGCGGGTGACGGCCGCTGGCTTGGATCCGGCCAATGTGCCGGTGCGGAACGTCATGTCTTCGCCGCTGATTACGGTCAGTCGCGAGACAGAGGTCAGCGAAGGGATCGCGATGATGGGCCGGCACGGGATCCGGCGGCTCCCCATCGTGGACAAAGAGGGGCGGCTGGCCTCGATCCTGACCCTCGACGACATTCTCTTGTTGCAGCTCGACGATGCACAGGATGTCCGCGACATCATCCAGCGACAACTGGGTGCCGGTGAAATCATGCAAGGGCCCGTCAAGGAGGCCCGGCCCGGAGAGTGGAGCCCGGGGAGCAGTACCCTTTCCGGACCGGTGGCCTCGATCGCTCGAGCCACTGTCGCTCCTCCGATCATCACCGAGTCGCACTGGCTGCGCAGTTACGTCCAGCAGAAGGGATACGCCCATTCTCATCCACACCCGCTCTGGAGACTGCGGTTCTGGCTCATTGCGTTGCTGCTGGCTCTGCTCGCCGCGCTGCTGGTTACACCCTATCCAATCCTGTACAAATCCGAGAAGGAGTTGACGGTTGATGAGCTCGAAGCGATGAAACGGGCTTCCCGCACGCCGCAGCCACAGGAACTCCAGAGTCTGAAGAAAGAGTTGCAGAGGCGGCAACCGCCGGAGCTCAAGCAGAATTCGACACCGAAGGGACCCGAACCAGTCCGCTGAACCCCGGGCTGGTTCAGAGTGCCAGGGTCGAGGCCGGGAAAGGAGAACGTTATGCGATGCCGACAGTGTGATGGCTTGATGGTGGTAGACTACGTCGTCCCCCTGGGGGTCTAGACCCCGAACGGATCGGACCATGGCAGGTCACCAGGACGCAGTCACAGTCGCAGCGGGGCGTACCGTTCTCCAGGGCATCCTCGGAATTCCGGACGGAGGAGAAACAAACGGAGTCGTCCTGTTCGCGCACGGGAGCGGGAGCGGGCGGCTGAGCCCTCGCAACCGATTCGTCGCCAGAGCGCTCCAGGCCGGCGGCTTGGCGACGCTCCTGATCGATCTCCTGGAGGAGCGAGAAGCCGGCGACCGCCGGAACGTCTTCGACATCGATCTGCTGGCTGATCGGCTGCTGGCCGCCTCACAGTGGCTCGCCCAGAATCCGACCACGCGCGGGCTTCGGATCGGGTACTTCGGGGCCAGCACCGGCGCCGGCGCGGCGCTCCAGGCCGCCGCCCGCTCGCCGGAGACCGTGTCGGCGGTCGTGTCGCGCGGCGGCCGGCCTGATCTGGCCGCGCCGTACCTGCCCCGCGTCTCCGCACCCACGTTGCTGATCGTCGGGGGCCATGATGCGCCCGTGATCGAGATGAATCGGGAAGCCCTGGCGCTGCTGAGGTGTCCCAAGGAACTGGTGATCGTGCCGGGCGCGACGCACCTGTTTGAGGAGCCGGGAACCCTGGAGCAGGTGGCCGATCTGGCCCTTGAATGGTTCTCTCGTCACCTCACTAAAACTCGTCAGGCGTGAGGCGTCAGAAGTAGGGGTGTAGAAGCTTTCGCCTCTCGCCTAACGCCTCACATCTTCGCTGCCCCTCCCCGCCGCAGTTCCCTTCCCATCGGTGGGGAAAATCTCCCCATCGCCGCCTGATCCTGCATGCACGGAAGGTCGCTCCCCTATAAGTTCGCAATATTGCGGCTCAACTTCCACCGGCGGCCCCGGCTCTCCGGGCACTCATCTTGCTGTCTCAGGAGAGCGATGCCGGAGCATGATGAGACGATGCTAGACGGTCACGAACGACCCGCCGCTGAATGGCCGGACACGTCCGCGCCGGATCCTGCCGAAGCGGCGCTCGTCCCGGCGAAGGAGCAACGCCCGGCTCACAGGGAGATGCCTGCGCGAGCGCTGCCCTCACGCAAAGGACGCTGGAGCAAAATCGTCCTGCTGACCATGCTGGCAACCGGACTGGGAAGTCTTGTCTGGTGGTACTGGCCGTCGGTGCGCGAGCCGTCCGTCCGCTACAAGCTGGCGACCGTGGATCGCGGCGCGGTCGCCGCCACAGTGACCGCCACCGGTACCCTGAACCCGACCGTCTCGGTGCCCGTGGGGAGCCAGGTGACCGGCAAGGTGCAGCACCTGTACGCTGACTTCAACTCGCGGGTCACGGAGGGGCAGATCCTGGCTCGTATCGACCCGGCGCCGTTCCGGGCCAAACGCGATCAGGCTCGAGCTTCCTTGCGAACCGCCCGCGGGACCCTCGCCAAGGCTCAAGTCGCCGTCGAGCAGCGCAAGCTCGACCTGGACCGTGCCGTAACGCTCCGCCGGCAGGAGTTCGTGTCCCAATCAGAAGTGGACTCGGCTCGAACCAACTATCGCGACGCCCTGGCCCAGTTGGAGGTCAGTCAGGCTCAGGTAGAACAGGCGGGGGCCGCGCTCGTCTCCGCCGAACTGGATCTGGAGCATACCGCGATCCGCTCGCCGGTGAACGGGATCGTCGTGTCGCGGAACGTGGAGGTCGGCCAGACCGTCGCGGCGAGTCTACAGGCTCCGACGCTCTTCTTGATCGCGCAGGATCTCCTCCACATGCAGGTCAACGCCAATGTGAGCGAATCGGACATCGGGGGGGTCACGGAAGGCAAGCAAGCGGAGTTCCTTGTGGACGCCTACCCGGGGCGGACGTTCAAGGGAACGGTGACGCAGGTACGAAACGCGCCGGTCAGCATTCAGAACGTCGTCACGTACGACGTCATCATCGACGTGGACAACCACGATCTGCTCCTGAAGCCGGGCATGACCGCCAACGTCGCGATCGTCACCGCTCACAAGGAGGAGGTCTTGCGGGTTCCCAATGCCGCCCTGCGGTTCAAGCTGCCCGGGACGCCCACCGAGCGGAAGAAATCCGTCGTGTGGGTCCTTGACGCCACAGGCCCGCCGCGCCAGGTCCCGATCAGGACCGGGGTCTCGGATTCCATGCTCACCGAGGTGGTGGAAGGGGATGTCCGCGAGGGGGATTCGGTGATCGTCGCGCTGGAAACCAGCCCGGGGACGGAAGGAAAGGAACTGCCCCCCGGGTTCGGCGGCATGCCGAAAATGCGGTGAAAAGAAGATGTCTTTCTGGCTCATGACCATCGGGCTGGCCATCCGGATGCTGAGCCGGAGGCCCCTGCGCTCGGTGCTCACGATGCTGGGGATCGTCATCGGCGTGGGAGCGGTCGTGGCGATGGTGAGCGTCGGCCAGGGCGCGAGCGCGTCGGTCCGGGCGCAAATCGCCAGCCTCGGCACCAACGTGCTGGTCGTGATTCCCGGGGCCACCACGGTGAGCGGAGTGCGGACGGGGGCCGGCGGCGTGTCCACCTTGACGGTGCAGGACGCGCGGGACATCGAGCACAAGGTCTCCGGGGTCTCGGCCGTCTCGTACGGCATGAGGGCGGTGCTGCAGGTCGTGCACGAGCACAAGAACTGGAACACCGTGGTGGTGGGCACGACCGCGGTCTATCCCGAGATCCGCGACTGGCCTATGGCCCAGGGCACCTTCTTCACGCAAGCCGATGAGGACAGCGCAGCCAAAGTGGCGGTGCTCGGGCAGACCGCCGCCGCCAATCTGTTCGAACGCGGAGAGGACATGGTCGGGGCTCAGATTCGAATCAACAACGTCGCGCTCCGGGTGCTGGGGGTGATGGCGGCAAAAGGCCAGTCGTTTCTCGGCCAGGACCAGGACGACGTGGTCCATATCCCGTTCCTGACCGCCGAGCGCAAGGTATTCGGCACCAAATTTCTCGGGACCGTCGGCATTATTCTCGTCGCCACTGCCCATCGGGAGGACACCAGACAGGTGGTGAACGACATCAGGGAGCTGTTGAGAATCCGCCATCGCGTCCAGCCCGGGCAGGAGGACGACTTTACGATCCGGACCATGGAAGACATCGCGAAGGCCACGGCCGGGGCGAGCCGCACGATGATGGTGATGCTGCTCAGCATCGCGTCCATCTCTCTGCTGGTCGGGGGGATCGGCATCATGAACATCTCGCTGGTCTCGGTCACGGAGCGGACGCGGGAGATCGGGATTCGCATGGCTGTCGGGGCGAAGCGACGGGACATCCTGCTCCAGTTCCTGGTGGAGGCCATGATCCTCAGCACCGCGGGAGGCGTCATCGGCGTCGCTGCGGGGACTCTGGCAGCCAGCCTGCTCACCACTCTCGCGGGATGGCCCACGATCGTCTCGCCACAGGCCGTCGCGATCGCCTTTCTCTTTTCGGTGGCGGTCGGGATCTTCTTCGGCCTCTATCCGGCCAACAAGGCGTCACGTCTCAACCCGATCGAGGCCTTGCGGTATGAATAAGCAGGCCAGAGTCAATCAATGAGCGACCTGTTCAATGCCGAGATCGCGCAGCGTCTCTTGGAGGTGGCGCAGTTGCTCCAGGACCAGGGCGCCAACCCGTACCGCGTGCAGGCGTATCGTCATGCGGCCGAGACCCTGCGCTATCTGAGCCGGCCGGTCGCGGAGATCGTGAAGACCGAAGGGATCGAAGGCCTGCAACGCCTGCCGGGGATCGGGGAAAGCCTGGCTCGCGCCATCCGGGACCTGGTCGTGACCGGCCGGCTGCCCATGCTGGACCGCCTCCGGGGCGAGGCCGATCCTGTGGCGGTCCTGGCCTCTGTGCCGGGTATCGGGGAAGCGATGGCGGCGCGACTGCATCAGGATCTCGGCATCGAGACCCTCGAAGAGCTGGAGATGGCGGCGCACGACGGGCGCCTGTCCGTGATCGAGGGGATCGGCGACAAGAAGCTGGCCGGAATCATTGACTCCCTGGCCGGTCGCCTGGGGCGCATCCGCCCCTCACCCCTCCCTCTCCCCCTGAGGGGGAGAGGTGAAGGAGAGGGGGCAGTGCCCGTCGAGCCCTCGATCGAGGAGCTGCTTGATGTGGACCGGGAGTACCGCGAGAAGTCGGCGGGCGGCCAGCTCCGCCTGATCGCGCCGCGGCGGTTCAACCCCGATCACAAGCCGTGGCTGCCGGTGCTCCACACCCAACGCGGCCAGCGGCACTACACCGCCCTGTTCTCGAATACCGCGCGGGCACACCGGATGGGGAAAACCCGGGACTGGGTGATCCTCTACTATGACCACGGGCGCGGGGAGCAGCAGTGCACGGTCATCACGGCCCAACGGGGCCCACTGAGAGGAAAACGCATTATCCGCGGCCGTGAGGCGGAGTGCGCGGAATACTATGAAGCCGTGAGCCCTCATCCTGTCCTCCCCCTTCAAGGGGGAGGAGATAGGAGAGGGTGAAACACATTGGAGGGATCAAGATGCGCATCCTGTTGGCGGTCGATGGATCAGAGCAATCCCAGGAAGCGGCGCGATTCATGGCCCATCTCGTTCCGGCCGAGCGGGTGACCATCCTGCACGCGCTGGATGCGCCGAGGCCGGGGTACCCGATGATGATGCCGGAGGTGGCGAAAGACATCTACCGGACGGTTGAGAAAGGGATGCGGGAGGACGGTGAGCGCCTGCTCAAGGGCGTCACCTCGCTCCTGCCGGCGGACACAGGGCCGATTTCCACGCGCCTGGAAGTGGGAAAAGCGGCCGAGGTGATCGTGTCCGTCGCGGAACGGGAGCACGCCGACCTCATCCTCATGGGGACTCGCGGTCGCAGCGCGATCGAGGAGGTCATGCTGGGCAGCGTCTCGCATCGGGTCGCCGCGAACGCGCCGTGCCCCGTGCTGGTGGTCAATGGGCCGGCGCCATCCCTGCGATCCATCGTTCTGGCGGTGGAGGGCCCCGAGGATGTGGAGGCAGCCAGACGCGTGCTGTCGCTCAAACCGTTCAGGCACTGCCCGGAGGTCACAGCCCTCACCGTGCTTCCGCTCGGTCAGCCCATCTGGCCGGGAGGGATCTCACAGACCGAGTCGCTGCGGGAGAAGACGCTCCGGTGTGCGTGGGCGTTTGTGTGGGACCTGGCGGGACAGCTCTCCCCCTTCGGCTACCAGGCCTCCGGCCTCGTCGGAATGGGCTCGCCGGCCACCGTGATCATCCAGCAGGCGACGGCGCTGAATGCGGACCTGATCGCGGTCGGCTCACGGGCCGGCTCGGAGCTGTCCCGTTTCCTCCTGGGCAGCGTCTCGCACGGCGTGCTCCACCGTTCGACCATTCCGGTCCTAGTGTTCAGATGACCGGACCCTGAACGCTGATAGCCTCATGGCGGGGCTTCAGCGGGTGGGCTGAGACCGTGGGTGCCCATTTTACCCCGACGCCACGTGGCGAATCATGGCGTCAATGACGGGGGTCGTATTCTCGGTCCTGATGGCGATCGTCGGATATCGGCGGGCGAAGACCCGGAACACCTCATCGGCAAACCCTTGTCCTACCGATCGGACGTCGCGAAAGTCGAGCACGATCTCGCTGAACTTTTCCAGGTTCGCCAACAGTCGCCGGGCCTCGGAGCGGGAGACATAGTCCTGCCGGAATAGCTTGACGAGCACTTTGGTCTTTTGAAACTGGAAATCGTACTCTTCGGGCGCAAATTCTCTGAAGATGTCCTCCAGCCGCCGCCGGGTGGTGCGCTGGACTTCGAAGCGGACATCGGTGCCGGCCAGAAGGCGCCGCTTGGACACAAAGAAGTCCTCCCTGGCCGAGTCCCATTCGACCTCGATCCGGTGGGATCGCAGCACGAACCGATCCGCCACCCGCGAGGTGAAGAAGATTCCTTCTCCGGTGTGCGCCTCCCGCATTGTGGTGGTTCTGCCCTTTACCAACTCGATGAGGGCCGTCTCTTCGTCCGGCAGGCGAAGCTTGGACGCAATGGAATGGAACACTCCGATCCCTGGATCACGGACCTCGAACGAGACTGCACCCGCTTCCAGGCTGAAGCGGACCGTACACCGGTCCGCCTCCGAGTGCTCGATCGCGTTGTTGAGCATCTCGGTGAAGGCGTAGCGGATGATTGCTTCCACATTTGGCCGCAGGACGCGGTGCAGGTTCAGGTACCTCGCTAGGTCTTCCCAAACACGATCCTCGTCAAGGCCCTGTATGCGCAGGGAGCGGGCGACGATCGTCGCAGCCGGCGCCCGGCTTGCCAGCCAGTAGCGAGCGCCCCGGGTCGTACCGGACCGCACGACCTGTCCGGCGCCGATCAAGCTCCGGAGGTGCACGCTCAGGGCTTGCCGGCTGAGCCCCAGATGGGCCCGGAGCTCCCCGCCGGTCGCCGAGGGTCGCCGGCCGAGATAGGCGCGTATTCTGCGCTTGGGGTCCATGAGGCAGAGGGTGACACATTGTCAATATATTGTCAATATAGCTAATTTCAAATTGTCAATCTTCTCGCCAACCGCATGGCCACCGATAGCCGGAATTGTCAAGGTATTGTCAAGCTGACGACCGGCATATTGTCAATCTGGGGATTCCCTCGCCCCGTCGGGGGGAGAGTCAGGGTGAGGGATCTGGCATGCTCGCTCGAACCGCTGATCGCTACGCCGCGGGACCCCACCGCCGAGCCCGTAGCGCGGCTACGATCAGCTCCGCCGCCGCGTTGGGATCCATCCGCGTGGTATCGATCGTGACTGCCGGAGTGAGCGGCGGCTCGTACGGGTCCTGCAGCCCCGGCACCGTCACGGACTTACCCGTCCGGCCCTTCAGGTAGGTCCCCTTCCGATCGCGTGTCATGCACACGTCGAGCGGGCACTCGACCGCGACCTCCACGAACCGCGGGATCAAGCTCCGGGCGAAGTCCCGGTAGGCCCGCCGGTTGGCGGTGGCGTCGAAGATCACCGTGATGCCGTGTGCCACCAGCCGGCTTCCCGCAAACGCCAGCGCCCGATAGAACAGCTCGCGCTCCTCATGAGAGTAGGTCGGCGCGGGCGTGAGGAGGCGGCGCGCGTCATCCGACCCCAGCACCTCCACGCGCAAGCCCAACGCCTCCAGGCGCGGGCGCAACGCGGCGACGATCGTGCTCTTCCCGGAAGCCGGCAACCCGGTGACCCAGACCGCAAACGCGGAGCCGTGAGGGGGGGCACCGGGACCCATTGCTCCCGGGAATGCAATGGGTGCCCCTCCAGAGGCTGCAATGGGTCCCGGTGAGGGGTGAGGGGTGAGATCAGAGTTCATCGGATTCTTGCCAAGCGCCTCGTGCCCCGCGCCTCGCGCCTATTCGGAGCAATACCGATTCACATCGGCCGGATCGAAGCGCTCGGCTGCCAGCACGTTCTGGATGAAACGAAAGAGCGATCGGCGCACGCTCATCGCCAAGTGCGGATACCACAGGGGGCTCGCCACCACCAGGCCCCGGAACGCAAAGAAGGGCGCAGCCGCTTCAGCCACACTGCGGTCTCCGCTCCGGCGCATGTACCGGTCCCAGAACCCTCGGAACAGGACCTCGAACGGCCCGTGTAATTTCCCCCAGCGACACAAGGAAAACTGAAGATAATTGATCGTCATGGCCGTCAGGTCATCGGCGGGCTCACCCCATTCTCCGCGGGAGCGGTCCAGCACGGTGAACTCCCGCCGCGCGCGCCCGGACCGAAAGAGGACATTATAGGGATGAAAGTCGCCGTGGACCTGCGCGAGCCGGGACGTGCGCGCCCGGAGGCGCCAGCGCCAGCGGTTGCAAGCTTCCTCGATGGATCGGAGCAGCACCGGGGTGATGAAGCCGAACCGAGCGGGATAGCTGTCGGTGAGTCCCATGATGCACTCGCCGTGACCGATGAGCTCCCGGACCCGACGCCGATAGAGATCGGGGTCGTGGCGCCGGACCCGGTGGATCCGGACCAGATAGTCCACCAACGCATTCGCCCGTTCCCGGTCCACCCTCAGCAGCCGGCCGGTCCGGGCCAGCCGTTCGAGATCTTGATGATAGCTCGTGCCGTCGGCCCACTCGGTCACCACGAAAAATTCCCGGGCCGGCGCGACGGAGAACATCGAGCCGTCCGCGGTGAACGCGCCTACGTCCAGCGCCCTCACGTGATGGGGCAAGCGGCCGTAGGAGTCGAAGTCCCAGAGCAGGGCCTGCGCGCGGTCGGCCGGGTGCTCATGCCCGAACGGACCGGGCTTCATCGTCTCAAGGACGGCGCGTTTGGTTGTGCGCCCCAGGCGGAACACCAGCCGGACCGGGGCGCCGTAGCCGTAGCCTTTGAGCGTCGGGCCTGTTGTCTCCTCTCCGATGGGGCCATAGGCTAACAATTCGACCGTCGGGCCGAACCGCTGCCGCAGGTATTCCTCCAGGTGTTTACGATGGAGAAGCGCCATGCGTCATCCTGCTACAGGTCGAGACTGCCGATGTAGCCAAAGACCACACTCGTAGGGCCCGGTCCGGCAAGGGGGACAAAGCCGGAAGGAGGCCCATCTCTCTGATTGATTTAAGGAGTTGCCCGTTCCTGGGACCCTAACGACTTCGCCCCACGTGGGGTCACGTCTTGGCATGTGTTTTGTTTCCCTGCAAGTCTGAGGCTCATACCGTCGGCAAGTCACGGATCTTACGCCTCCCGACGACCTTTTTCGAAGGTCAGGCGACGACGGCGCAGGTAGGAGGAAAGAAGAAGGAGAAACGATGGAGCTCCAGATCGAAAGCCGGAACGTGGCGATGACGCCACGGTGGAAGAGCGAGATCGAGAAGCGGATGGCCGGCCTGCAGGCCGGCCATGACGACCTCATTCATGGGCGGGTCACCCTGACCAAGAATCGCCACCATAGAAAGGCGGTCAAGGTGGCCGAAGCGCTCGTGGTGGTCACCCTGCCGGGACGCCACACGATCACCTCCCGCAAGGAGGACAAAACGTTCGAAGAAGCGATCCGCACGGCGTTCTTCGCGGTCGAGACGGAACTGCGGCGGTACCGCGAGAAGCGCGCCTCGCGTGAGGTGCGGGTTGCACCGGTTCCCATGCGGGGGGTGATTTGCAAATTGTTCCCGGAGGAGGGGTACGGATTCATTCTGCAGGACGGCGGCGGCGAAGTGTATTTCCACCGCAACGCACTGCACGGCCTGAGATTCGAGGAGCTGGAAGACGGGACGGAAGTGGCCTTCAACGCGGAGCCAGGCGAGAAGGGGCTGCAGGCCACAACAGTGAATCCGCTCACGGCAAGAACAAAGTTATGATCGAGGCGCTCAAGCTTCCCATCGAGGCCCTCTCACCCGCCGTGGACCCCGGGCAGCTCGGCTACCGGGATACCAGCGAGCTGCCCCCGCTGGAGGAACCGATCGCACAGGAACGCGCCGTCGCAGCCATCGACTTCGGGCTGCGTATGGAGAGCCCGGGATTCAATCTTTACGTCTCCGGTCCGATCGGGTCGGGGAAGTGGTCGGTCGCCAAGGAGATGGTCAAGCGCGTGGCCCACTCCGCTCCGCCGCCTCCGGACTGGTGTTACGTGAACAACTTCCGGGACCCCTCCAGGCCCCGGTGCCTCTCGTTCCCTGCGGCCCAAGGCCGGACGTTCAAACAGGCGATGGCCGGTCTGATCGAGGGCCTGCGCCGCGACATTCCCAAGCTGTTCGAAAGCGCGACGTATATTGAAGCCAAAGCCAAACTTTTCGAGGAGGCGGAAACCCGGAAAAAGGCGCTCTTCAAGGAGCTGACCGATCTCGGCCGCATGCGCGGGTTCGTCTTCGAGGAAACGCCCATGGGGTTCAGCCTGGTGCCGCTGAAGGCGGGCCGTCCCATGACGGACAAGGAAATAGCCGGCCTTTCCGAAGCGGAGCGCAAAGAACTCGAGGGCAGACGAAAGGCGCTTGAAAGCGAGATCCGGGAATTTTATGTCCGCGTCCATGCGCTGGACCACGAAGCCGAACAACGCCGCCGCGACATGGACCGACAGCTCGTCAACAACGTGCTGACCGTCCGATTTGAAACGCTCCGCCGCACCTATGAAGCGCTCCCCGCGGTCGTGGACTATCTCGAACGCGTCCACGACGATATAGTGGCCAACTACAAGGACTTCCTGCCTCGTGAAGGGCCGCCGTTGCCGTTTCCGGGCCTGGAGGCGGTGGGGCGCCAGCCGGATGCCACGCGATATCAGGTCAATCTCGTCGTCGAGCATGCCGCGGACGGCGGCGCACCGGTCGTGGTGGAATCGCATCCGACGTACGCGAACCTTATCGGAAAGATCGAGCGGAAAGCCCACCTGGGCGTGGTCTTCACGGATTTCACGGAGATCAAAGCTGGAGCGATTCTCCAGGCCAGTGGGGGCTACCTGATCCTCAGCGCCATGGATCTGCTGCGGCAGCCCTTCGCTTGGGACGCGCTCAAACGAGCCATCAAAACCCGGGAGGTCAAGATCGAAGATCCCGGCGAGTTCTTCGGCTTCTCCACGACAGGGTTGAGGCCCGAGCCTCTGCCGGTGAACGTCAAGGTGATCATGGTCGGCCCACCGCTCGTGTACCACCTGCTGCAGGCCTATGAGGAGGACTTCCAGAAGATCTTCAAGGTGAAAGCCGACTTCGATGTGGATGTCCCTCGCGATGAGGCCCTGGACCGCTTGTATGGCCGATTCGTGGCCCGGCTGTGCCGGGACGAGGGGCTTCCCCACTTCGAAGCGGGAGCGGTCGCCGAATTGATCCACCAGAGCCTGCGAATGGCCGAACGCCACGATCGGCTCTCGCTCCGTCTCAGCCTCCTCGCCGATATCATCCGGGAAGCGGCGTTTTGGGCGAGCCGCAACAGCCGGTCGCGTGTCGCGCAGGCCGACGTCGAGCAGGCAGTGGCCAAGAAACGGCGCCGGGCCAACCTGCCCGAACAGTGGGTCCAGGACGAGATCAAGGAAGGCACACTGATCGTGGATCTGCAGGGTGAAGCGGTCGGCCAAGTGAACGGCCTCTCGGTCCACCTCGTGGGTGACTATGCCTTCGGGCGTCCCTGCCGGATCACGGCCCGGACGTTCGTCGGCACCAAGGGTGTCATCGACATTCAGCGGGAGGCGGAGCTGGCGGGTCACGTGCACAGCAAGGGGGTCATGACGCTGGCCGGCTTCCTGGCAGGCAAGTTCGCCGGCCATCATCCCTTCGCCCTCAGCGCGTCGCTGACGTTCGAGCAGACCTACTCCGAGGTGGAGGGGGACAGCGCGGCAGTCGCCGAGCTCGCTGCCATCCTCTCCAGCCTGGCTGACGTCCCCATTCGCCAGTCCCTGGCCATCACGGGATCCGTGAACCAGCTCGGGGAGATCCAGCCGATTGGCGGCGTGAACGAAAAGATCGAGGGCTTCTTCGAGTCCTGTCACCAGCAGGGCCTCACCGGGAGCCAGGGCGTGATCGTTCCGGTCCGAAATGCGAAACATCTGGCCTTGCGCAAGGAGGTTGTGGAGGCCGTCCGCGACGGAGGCTTCATGGTTTACGCAGTGAATACCGTGGAGGAAGTGATGGAACTCTTGACCGGCATGCCGGCGGGGGACCGGGGGCTCGACGGACACTACCCGGACGGCACGCTGTTCGGCCGGGTGGAAAAGCGGCTGGCCGAGATGGC
>CAYZKG010000036.1:0-22171 GCA_964478915.1 uncultured Nitrospira sp. | reverse complement strand
TCCCTGAAGCAGGTCATCGAAAAATTCTCGTCGTCGGACGAAGCCAAACTGGCGAAGATCAAACTGGCCGAGCTCCGGTGAACCGCCCTGAGCCGCATCCCGTCGCATCATCTGCAAGGACCCAGGTCGTCCACCCCTTCTGACTGTCGCGAGCCGCTCCGTGAGCATGTCTTCCGCCGGAAAGATTCGAGTCCTGCCGGGAGAGGTCGTCAGCCGGATCGCGGCCGGCGAAGTGGTGGAGCGTCCGGCGGCGGTCGTCAGAGAATTGATCGATAACAGCCTCGATGCGGGCAGCACCCGCATTCAGATCGAGGTGAGCGACGGGGGACGCCGCCTCATCCGCGTCGTGGACGATGGAGAAGGGATGAGCCGGGTGGATGTGCCGCTGGCCTTTCAGCGCCACGCCACCAGCAAATTGCGCTCCGAGCAAGATCTGTCGTCCATCGCGACGCTGGGATTCCGCGGGGAAGCGTTGCCCAGCATCGCGTCGGTGTCGCGCATCCGGGTCGTATCCGCCTGCCGCCCCGATAAGATGGGCACCGAGCTGGTTCTGGAGGCCGGCCGGGTCGTCAAACTCGAGGAGGCGGGCGCGGTGGCCGGCACGCACATCGAGGTGAAAGATCTGTTTTTCAACACGCCGGCCCGCAAGAAATTCCTGAAGACCGCTGCGACCGAATTCTCGCACATCAGCCAGGCGGTTCAGCATGCCGGGCTGGCATGGCCCCAGATCCAGTTCAGCCTGCGGCACAACGGCCAGAATGTCCTGGACTACCCGGTCGCGGCTTCTGCACGAGATCGGGTGTTCCAGGTGTATGGCTCTCGGTTTCTGGAGCGCGTGACGGAAGTGAGTTTCCAGCAGGGCGGTCTCAGGCTCCATGGCTTCACGGTGGATCCGGTACGGACCAGCGCCGGCCGGGCGCCTCAGGATATTTTCGTCAACCGCCGGCCGGTCAGGAATGCCACGATCACGCACGCGGTGTACGACGCCTATGGCTCGTATCTGCCGAAGGGACACCATCCCGTATTCGTGCTCTTCATCGAGCTCGAGCCGGACCAGATAGATGTGAACGTGCACCCGACGAAACGAGAGGTCCGGTTCGCCGAGCAGGACCGGATCCATGAGGCGGTCCGTCAAGCCATCCGCGCCGCGTTCGGCTCGCCCATGCTCGTGTCTGCCGCCTCCGAGCCGGAGCGGTCCGGTGTCTTTGCCCCGCTTGGCCAACCCGGCCCGGCCCGGGAGTCCGTCCCACCTCGCTTCGACGGCGCGCGTGAGGCAGGCCGAATGTACGGCGCCGGTCCGGCCGAAGTGACGCCTTTCGGACAGGTGGGAGGGACCTTTCTGGTGGCGCTGGTCGGATCCGAATTACAGGTGATCGATCAGCACACGGCGCATGAACGGGTCCTCTTCGAGAGGCTGTGGCGGGGATGGCAAAGCGAAGCGACGCCGGTCCAGCACCTGTTGATTCCGGCGCCCATTGATCTGCCGCCCCATCAAGCCGCGTTGCTGCAACGCCATCTGGCCGATCTGGCCAAGATCGGCCTGGAGGTGGAACCCTTCGGCCCGGCCTCGTTCGTCATCCGGTCGATCCCGATGCTGCTCGGCCAGGTGGAGTATGCGGCGCTCGTGCAGGATCTCCTTGATGATCTCTCGCAATGGGAATCGGTGTCCTCCCTTGACAACAAGATCCGATCGGTTCTTTCTTCCCTGGCGTGCCACGGCGCGGTTCGGGCCGGACGCGTCCTGGACTTGCCGGAGATCAAGCGGTTGATCGAGGATTGGGTGGCTGAGGGGCTGCCGAGCACCTGTCCTCACGGCAGACGCGTCGCGCTTCGGCTCTCCGAGGCGGAGTTGGCGAAAATTTTCGGCCGCTCCTAAAAACGGTAAGGAGTGAGCAGTAAGGAGTGAGGGGTACAGACTTCACCATCTCGCGGCCCCTGGTCGCCATCGTCGGGCCCACGGCGATTGGAAAGAGCCAGATCGCGATCCAGGTCGCGAAGGCGCTGCACACGGAGGTCCTGACCGCTGACTCCCGGCAGGTCTATCGCGGAATGGATATCGGCACGGACAAGCCCACCGTTGCGGAGCGCCAAGAAGTCCCGCACCGGCTCATTGACCTTGTGGAGCCCGATGAGGCCTTCAACGCCGGAGAATATCGTCGGCACGCGGTCATCGAGATCGATCGCTTGCACCACGAAGGCTATGTGCCGTTGGTCGTGGGCGGCACCGGCCTATACCTGAGAACCCTGCTCCACGGGTTGTGCCCGGGCCCTCCCGCCGACCGGGACTTTCGTCGCCGGCTCGTGGAGCTCGCCCGTCTGCGCGGTCCCGACTTCCTGTACCAGGAATTGGTCCGCGTGGATCCGGCCCTCGCGGGCCGGCTGCATGTTCGCGATCAGGCCAAGATCATTCGCGCACTGGAGGTCCGGCACCTGTCCGGCCGGCCTCTCTCGGAGGTACACCGCCAGCATGCCTTCAACGAATCGGCGTTCTCCGCCCTCGTGATCGGGCTGACCATGTCTCGACCGGCGCTGTATCGACGGATTGACGCGCGGGTGGAGTCACAAGTAGCCAGAGGCCTGGTTCAAGAGACCCGACGATTGCTGGAGCAGGGGTTCAGCCGGGAGCTGGGATCGATGAAGGGCTTGGGGTACCGGCAGGTCGCCGGCTTCGTGTCCGGCGAGTACGACTACGAGGAAGCGGTCCGGCGGCTCAAGCGGGACACGCGACGGTTCGCGAAGCGTCAGTTCACCTGGTTCCGGAAGGAGCCCGGCTTGACCTGGCTTCCGATCGAAGAGACTGAGTCGCCCCGGCAGGCAGCGGAGCGCATTCTGCAGGAAGTGGACCGGTTCCTCCCGCAGATGGTGAGTTCGGAAACCGGAGCAGCGCAGTGCTCGGTGAGGGCCTCAGGGTAAGCCCCAAGGGAGACGAAGGAGCGCGGAGCCATGGCCAGAGGAACACCGCGGGCCGAGATCGGCATCATCGGAGGGAGCGGGCTCTACGAGATGGAGGGACTGCGGGACCTGCGGCCCGTCAGCGTGCGCACCCCGTTCGGGCAGCCGTCCGACGCCCTCATGCTCGGCACGCTCGGCGACGTGCGGGTGGTGTTCCTGTCCCGCCACGGGCGCGGCCATCGGCTCAGCCCCGGCGACATCAATTACCGCGCCAACATCTACGCGTTGAAATCGGTTGGGGTGAGCCGAATCATTTCCGTCAGCGCCGTGGGCAGCATGAAGGAATCGCTCAAGCCCGGCGATATCGTCCTGCCCGATCAGTTCATCGATCAGACCAAACGGCGCCTCAGCACGTTTTTCGATTCCGGAATCGTGGCGCATGTCGCCTTTGCCGATCCCGTCTGCCGGTCCCTGGCGGGCTCGCTGCTGAAAGCGGCACAGGAGACGGGCGCTACGGTGCATCACGGCGGGGTGTACCTGTGCATCGAAGGCCCTCAGTTCTCCAGCCGCGGGGAGTCGCGCCTGTACCGGCAGTGGGGGGTCGATGTGATCGGCATGACCAATCTGCCCGAGGCCAAACTGGCCAGGGAAGCGGAATTGTGCTATGCAACCCTCGCGCTGGTGACGGACTACGATTGCTGGTATGAAGGCGAGGGGACGGTCACGGTCGAGATGATTCTGGCCACGTTGAAGAACAATGTGGAGTCGGCGAAGCGCATCCTGCGTGCTGCGGCGCCGGTGGCCCATGAGCCCCGGCTCTGCGCCTGTGGCTCAGCCCTCGAGCACGCGGTGCTCACGAACCCTCGATTCATCTCCGGGCGCGTGCGCGAGCGCCTCGGGCTGCTGCTTGCCCGGCACCTGAAAAACCGTAAGGCGTGAGGCGGAACCCCCGGAGCAACAGGTGCCCAATGGGTGACGTCTTACGCCTAACGGAGGGATTCTGAAGCGTGGGAAGATTGTTGGTCGTCGGGTCCGTGGCGCTGGACACCGTGCGGACCCCGTTTGGGGAGGCCAGGGAGGTGCTCGGCGGCTCCGCCACCTATTTTGCCACCGCGGCCAGCTACTTTACGAGCGTGGATCTCATTGCGGTGGTCGGCGACGATTTCCCGGAACAGCACCTGAAGTTCTTGAAGAGCCGCGGCATCGACCTGACCGGCCTCGAGCGGCGCACGGGAGAGACGTTTCGCTGGGAAGGGGAGTACACTTACCAACTGAACGAGGCCCGTACGCTCGACACGCGCCTGAACGTCTTCGAGACGTTCCGGCCGAAGATTCCGGAGCGGTACCGCGCCCCGGCTCTGTTGTTCCTCGGCAACATCGACCCGGATCTGCAGCTGGACGTCCTGCAGCAGGTCAAGCGCCCCTCGGTGGTGGCCTGCGACACGATGAATTTCTGGATCGAGCGGAAGCGTGACGCGCTCTGGCGCGTGCTGGAACAGGTGGACGTGTTGATCATCAACGATGGCGAAGCCCGGGCGCTGGGGGGCAACCCCAATCTGGTGCAGGTTGCCCGCGACGCGTTGGCCAAAGGCCCCAAGCACCTGATCGTCAAACGCGGCGAGTATGGCGTGTTACACTTCAACCGCGCGCAGACGTTCGGGGCGCCGGCCTACCCCCTGGAGCAGGTGAAGGATCCGACCGGAGCCGGCGACACCTTTGCCGGAGGCTTCATGGGATATCTCGCCGCGACGAACAATTTTTCGGATGCGGCTGTCCGTCAGGCTATCATCTTCGGCAGCGTGATGGCCTCGTTCACGGTGGAAGCCTTCAGTCTGGATCGGCTGCGCGCCCTGGAGTATAAGGAGATCGAGGCCCGTTTCCGGGAGTTCAAGCGCCTCACGCATTTCGAGGATCTCCCCTGAAGCGAGTGAGGCGTGAGGCGTTAGGCGTAAGGTGATAAGAATGATACGTCAGTCCGCTGCTTTGACCGTACGCCTGACGTCTTACGCCTTACGCTTCACGGTGATCGTGGTTGCGTTGGCTGCCTGCGTGACTGAAGAGCAGATCAAGAAGGCCAACGGCTATTACCAGGAAGGGGTTTCCTACGTGGAGACCGATCAACAGCGGGCCTTCGTGTCGTTTCAGAAGGCGATTCAGCTGGATCCGAACCATAAAGAAGCCCACTATGCGCTGGGCCATCTCTATTATCTGAAGGCCAAGTACAAGCAGGCCGAAGAGCAGTTCCAGGAAGCGGTGCGGATCGATTCCGACTATTCGGAAGCGCACAATTACCTCGGGCAGACGTATCAAAGGCAGGAGCGGTGGCCGGAGGCGGTCAAAGCGTACCGGAAGGCGCTGGCGAACCCGCTCTACGCCACCCCGGACAAGGCCATGTTCAATCTGGGGAAGGCCCTGGCCCATGAAGGCGACTTTCAGGGGGCGATCCAGGCCTTTGAGGACACCCTCTCGGTCAGCCCGCCGAGCCTGCCGCCGGTCCTCGTCCACCTCGAGCTGGGCAAGACCTATTACAAACTCGGCTACGATGATAAGGCCCGGGAGTCGCTGAGCCGCGTGACGAGCCTCAATCAGGGTGGAGAGCTCGCCGCCGAGGCGGCCAAGCTGATGGAGCGGCTGAAGCGCAGCAATTGAGGTATGGAAACAGTCGGCGAGTTTTTCAAGCAGGCGCGGGAAGCGAAGGGGCTGACGCTCGATGAGGTGGCGTCCAAGACCCGCATTCACCCCAGCTTCCTGCGGGCCATCGAGGAATGCAATTTCACCAAGCTGCCTGATCAGGTGTTCGTCAAAGGATTCGTCCGGTCCTATGCCCGGGCCCTCGGGATGGACGAAGACGAGGCGGTGCGGCGTTTTTTGGCGACGGCCGGGTCGTTCTACGAGAAGCAAGCGGAAGGGGAGCGGCTCAGGCTGAAGCAGGTGGAGGATGAACGGCGCAAGCGAGCCAACCGCAACGTCGTGATCACGGGGGTGGGTGTTGCGTTGCTGGGCTTGGTGTTCGTGATGAGCCGCGAGCAGACGGCGGTGGCGCCCCGTCCGGCTTCCGAGCCACAGCCGAGCCGCTCTCCGGTCTCGTCCGCCGGGGAAAGTGCGCCCTCTCCGGCCAAAGAGACTGAGATGCCAGAGAGCACGGCCGCTTCACCAGCCGCCAGCGTGCCGCAGGAGCTCCCGCGGACGGAGGAGACAGTGGGGCTGGTTCCGGCCACGCCGGAGCCGGCTTCGGCGCTTCCGCTGGAAGGAGTGCGGCCGGATCAGGCGCCCCTGACCCTGGATGTCGAGGCGACGGAACTGAGCTGGGTCGTCGTGCAGGTGGACGGAGCCGGCCTTCACGAAGCCCTTCTTCGCCCGGGGGAGCGGGTCAGTTGGAAGGCCTCGGACCGGTTCAATCTTACCCTGGGCAATGCCGGTGGCGTGCGCGTCGAGCTGAACGGCAAACCCGTCGGCCCCTTCGGTCCCAGCGGAAGAGTCGCTCGCGATATCGTTCTGAAACGGTAGCGTCCTGCACATGCCTCTCTAGGGTTTGCTCCCTCTCGGGTTGATCTTGACAAAGCCGGATCACAGTTTTATATTTCTGCGCTTGTCGCAGGCAGAAGCTAAGCGGGATGGCCGCATCCACGCTCGTCGGCCTCTCATTTCAATCATTCATTGTCGGACTGAACAAAGGAGGGCGGTGATGGGGTATTCGAGGACCGTAGGTCTATTAGTTGCTCTAATCTTTGTTGCGGCCACTGTGGCCGTCGCCGAGGAGCGCGATCCGCTTCAGGCCAGAGTTCCGCCTGACCAGATCGCGGACGCCAAGAAGCTAAAGGCCCCGTACGGCGATGCGAGAAAGGCGCCAGACGACATCGTGGCCAAAGGCAAAGAGCTGTTCGAAGGGAAGGGTACCTGCTTCAACTGCCACGGGAAGAGCGGGATGGGAGACGGCGAAGCCGGCAAGATCCTGAACCCCAGTCCCCGGAACTTCACCAACTGCAAGTTCCACAAGAAGCGGAAGGACGGCGAATTGTTCTGGGTGATCAAGAACGGGAGCCCGGGAACCGGCATGGTTCCGTTGATCCCGACCGCGATCAATGAGGAAGAAGCCTGGACGATCATCGCCTACGAACGGAGCTTCTGCAAGAAGGGTGAAGAGTAAGGCCGCTTCCCGGCACAAACTGCGAGGGCCGAGGGGATTTCTTCTCCTCGGCCCTTTTTATTTGACAAGGTTCGCTGAGGCTTGTTCGGGAAACCGGAAAAGCGCTATCGGTCCGAGGCGGAGCGGGACACCTTGGTCAGGGTCAGCCCGGCCAGCTTCCCCGCTCGGCTGAGCGGTGGAAGGACGAGCGGGTGTTGTTCCTTGTTGAAGTCGTTGCTCGCGGAGGCGGGGACGCTCTCGGTGAGGAACGTGGAGAGCTCGCGCAACGACACTTCACCATCGCGGTTGGCATCCGCTTCCCCGCGCAGCCCCCGGAGGAGGTAGTACGTATAGAGACCGTGCTTGAGTTGCTCCGGCTCGAGCACGGGCTGGATGCCGCTGGTGCCGATCAGTCGCACGATGTTTCCTCCACCTCCGTCCCACTGAGGACCTTTCGCGCCGGCTCTGCCGCCTCCTCCCAGTCGTGAAACCGATCCATCGAAGATGAGCAAGGCCAGGCGGGGTCTGAGCTTGGCCAGCCCGCTCTGAAGCTCTTTGAGGGAATACAGCTTCGTCACCGAACCGCTCACGCCCTCGTAGGGGACCAAGTACGTGTCGCCCGATGCGGCTACGACGGCTTCGCCGGCGAAATAGACGATCACGATCGAATCCGCGCTGATCCGCGGAGGCAGCCAATCGAGCAGGGCCTCTTCGATGTCGGGCCGGAAGGCCTTGCGGTCCTGCAGAACCCGTACGTTGTCGGCCGGCACGCCGCCGAGAGACTGTAAATAAGCGGCGACGAGCTCCGCGTCCTTCGCGGCATATTTGCGGGCGGCATTGGGGGAGTTGCGATACGCCCCGATGCCGACCGCGATGACATGGGTGTTCGGCTGTCGGAAGCCGGCGGGGCCTTTGGGAACCTGGTCCACGTCGTTTGACGAAGGAGGGGCGAGCTTGCCGGCGGCGCGCAGGGAGGACCCGGCCGCGCCCTGGCGCACGGCGGCAGCGAGGGTTTGCGCGCCCCCCACGGCTAGTCCCGCTTCATCGGTCAGCGACACGACAAGTTCGGCGCGCTGCGCCTGAAGCGAAGGGGGGACCGTTGCAATAAATTCCACCGACTTGGTTTCGCCGGGCTGGAGAACGCCGAGCGGCATCGAGGTCGCGGGAAACTGGCTGAGTAATCCCGGAGAGCCGCCCAACCTCGCGGAAGCGCCGCTGGCCGGGGTGGTCGCGGTGTTGACGATGTCCACGCGCACGCGCACCCGCTCGCCGCCTTCAAGCACGAGATTGTTGTTGTCGTCGAGAAGCGTCGCCTTGAAGGAAAGGCTCGGCGGAGCTTGGGGAGCGGGACGGGCGGCGACCGGCGGACTGGCGACCGGTGCCTGAGGGAGCTGCCCCGTCTCCGCCGCCGGCTCCAGCAGCGCGCGGGCTTCCCGGATGAACTGGATCGCGAGCGAGACGGCGGAATCATGGACGAACGCGTCCATGCTGGCCAATTCGCAACGCTTCTGGGTCGGCTCGAGCAGGAGTCGTTCCCTGCGCGATGCGACGAGCGGGCGTTCCTGGATCAGCTTGCCTTGCGGATCACGGAACGTGGCGATGGCTTCCAGCGTCATCTCGGCGGGCAGGCGGTCATAGACGTTGTCGGTCTTGATCTCGAGCCCGGACTGCTGCAGGGCGACCTGGATCACCGCATCGCTTTTGGAGCCGGCGCCTGGCCCGGCGAATTCCACACGGTTGAAGGTCTGGTGAGCAGCCTGGAGCAGCACGGCCTCCAGCTGGGGACCCAGGTGGACCTCGTGGGGGGCGTTGCAAGCATCAATGTACTGGAGCCGCGCGTTCGTCAGGGACGGATCCAATTCCATTTTGACGGTGATCGGGATGCGCGGTCCAAGGTCCGGGATGGGCGCGCGGCTGAGCGCTGCCGAAACTCTCTCGCAGCCCGCCGTCCCAAGGAGGAGAACCAGCAGGAGAGCGGTCCAATGCGTGAGAGCGGTGAGCATCCGGGGCAGCAGACTCATGGCAGTTGCAAGATCGCTTGAGGGCCATCACCGTACCGGAATCCTCAGCGGAATGCAACCGAAAGGACCGAAGCTTGCCATCCCCAGGCGGCTCATCTATCCTACCGCACGCCATGGACGTGATCGGTGATGGGTGAAGGGTTATACTGATCACTCGTTACGGGTTTGATCATGCTTGTCCTCGGGCTCTCAAACATGCGCGATGCGGCGGCCGCCCTGGTTCAGGACGGCCGTATCTTAGCGGCTGCGGAGGAAGAGCGCTTTGTCAGGATCAAGCACGTGACGGCCTTGCCGGTCCAGGCGATCCGGTACTGCCTCCGGGAAGCACAGGCCACGCTGGATCAGGTGGACGGCATCGCGGTGTCCTGGAAATACTGGGTCCTGGGCCGCCGAGCCTGGCTCGCGCTCGGCGCCATGGCGCGCTCTCCGGTGCTGTGCCGGGTGAAAGGACGGCGAAGCCTGGAGCGACTGCGACAAGAATGGATGGAGCTGGCCTTTCTGCGTCCCCTGCTGCGCGAGCGGGTCGGCGCCTTGCGATGCCGGCCGGTGTATCTGGATCATCATCTGTGCCATGCCGCCAGCACGTTTCTGGTGTCTCCGTTCGAGCGGGCCGCGATCCTCGTCGTGGACGGGGCATCGGAGGCGCACACGGCCATGCTGGCGCTCGGAACAGGACGGTCCATTTCGGTGCTGAAGCGGATCCCCCTTCCCCACTCCCTCGGGCAGTTCTACGCCGCACTGACCGCCTACCTGGGGTTTCGGCCGGATCAGGACGAGTACATCGTGATGGGCCTGTCCGCCTATGGCACGCCGCGCTTTGCCGAGGTGTTGCGCAGCCGGGTGCTCTCGCCGGCGCCTGATGGAGGCATTCGCCTGAATACGACGCTGCTCGATTTCCATCTCGCCCGGGTCGGGATCTTTTCCCCGGAACTCCTGCGCGTGCTCGGTCCGAATCGGCTTCCCGAGGGGGAGATCACCCAGCGGCACCGCGATATCGCCGCCAGCCTCCAACGCGTGCTGGAAGAAGCGATGCTGCACCTGGCACGTCATCTTGCCGAGCTGACGGGAGAAGAGAATCTCTGCCTGGCCGGCGGCGTGGCCTACAACTGTCTGGCCAACAGCCGGATCCAGCGGGAGCTGGGATTCAAACGCGTTTTCGTGCAACCGGCGGCCGGGGATTCGGGCAGCGCCTTGGGAGCGGCGCTCTGGCTCTCCAACCGTCGCGGCATGATCGCCGATCGCAGCGTGATGCGCCACGTGTATCTGGGTCCGCAGTTCGGGGAGGAGGAGTGCAAGGAGACCCTGCGGCAGCACGGGCTCGGCTGGCAATCCTTGCCGGAAGACGCGCTGTGCGAGCGGGTGGCCACCGAACTCGCATACGGGCGGTTGGTCTTCTGGTTCCAAGGACGGATGGAATGGGGGCCACGCGCGTTGGGGAACCGGAGCCTTCTGGCTGATCCCCGGCGCGAGGACATGCGCGAGGTAATCAACTCCAAGGTGAAGTTCAGGGAGCCGTTTCGACCGTTCTCCCCTGCGGTGCTGGAGGAGCGGGCCGCAGACTATTTCGACGCGCCCTGGTCGTCGCCGTTCATGTTGTTCACCTTTCCGGTGCGATCCTCCGCCAAGGGCGTGATTCCGGCGGTCACCCACATCGACGGCACGGCCCGAATTCAGACCGTGGACCGGGAGACGAACCCGCGGTTCCGGAAATTGCTCGAAGCCTTCGCGCGGCAGACCGGGGTGCCGGTGTTGTTGAACACCTCCTTCAACGTAAACGAGCCGATCGTCTGCACTCCGGAAGAGGCGGTCCGCTGCTTCACGCGAAGCGAGGTTGACTGGCTCGTGCTCGGCAATCTGCTGGTTAGTCGCTCGTCAGGCGTGAAGCGTGAAGCGTGAAGCGCGAGACGGGCGAATCCGTTGTGGCGAATAACGCTTCACGAACCACGAATCATGCTCCATATCCCGCCCTCGACGCGCTGCTCCTGATCACCCTGTTCTCCCTGACGATGCACCCGCTCGTGGATCCGGACTTCGGCTGGCATCTCCGGACCGGGCTCGATCTCGCGACGCATGGCTGGCGGATGCCGGCCGCTGATCCCTATTCCCACACGGTCCCGGAGTGGCCATGGGTCGAGCACGCCTGGCTGACGGACGCGCTCATCGGGTTGATCTATACCGGTCTCGGGCCTTTCGGCCCCCTGGCCGTGATCATTCTTTTCGCCGCCGTCACGGCGTCGGCCTTTCTGCTTGCCTCGAGCCCGGCGCGCGCAGGCAGGACGTCGCGATACCTGGCGGTGGCGATCGCGCTGTACACCGCCTTGCCCTTCCTCGGCGTGCGGACGCAGATGATCACGTTGCTCGGTCTGGGGGCGGTCCTCTGGGTGAGCCGGCGGTATCTGAAGGGACAGACCGCCTTGCTCTGGGCCCTCCCTCCGCTCTTTCTCCTCTGGGGCAATCTTCACGGCGGCTTCGCGGCGGGGCTGTTCGTGCTGGGGCTTGTCCTCGCCGCCGAGACGCTCAAGGCGGTGATCCCGGCGCTGCTTCCTGCTCCGGGCCGCAACCGGGTCGCCATCCTCATCCAGGAGCCCAGTCTGACATGGCCGCGCATCGGGTGGCTGGCCGCGGCGATCGCCGGCTCGGCCCTTGCGACCTTGTTGAATCCGTACGGCTGGCGGCTGCATGGCGAGATCTACGCGTCGCTCACCGACCGCTTCATGATCGAAACCCTGCACGAATGGCAACCCCTGTCGTTGGACAGTCGAGCCGGTCTGGCCTATGCCGTCTACTTGAGCGCTCTCGGCCTCGGCATGCTGGCGTTCTATCGCCGGATCGAGCCGACTCGCTGGATGGTCTGGGGAGTCTTCGGCGTCCTCTCTGTGTTGCATTGGCGCAATATCCCGTTCTTCCTGCTGGTCAGTGTCTCGCTGTCGGCTGAGGTGCTGACGGCGTGCGCCGGACGGGTGGCGGCGTCTCTGGGGAGCCGGCATCCCCAACATTGGCTCCTTGCGGCCGCGCTGGGGGTGTCGGTGTTTGCCGGCACGGTGGGGCACGGTCTCGTCCGGGACGCGGCCCTGTCAGGCCTCGATCCCGCTGAGTACTTCCGGCACACGGACTATCCGATCGAAGCGGTCGTATGGGTCCGGACGCATCCGGAACTGGTAGGCACCCGGCTCTACAACGATTACGGGCTGGGCGGATTTCTTCTGTGGTGGCTGCCGGAGCACAAGGTGTTCATCGATGGACGCATGCCGGCCTGGCGCGTCGGCGACCGATGGATCTTCTATGATTACGTGGCCTTGACCGCATGGGATCCGCCGGCGCTCGGGGTCCTCGACAAGTATGGGGTGGACTGGGCCATCACCGAATTGGGAAGCCCCTTGGACTGGGCGCTGGCTCGACTTGAGGGCTGGCGAGAGATTTACGGGGACAGCAAGGTGGCGGTCTATGTGAAGCAAAGGGCGTGAGCCCGACGCCCCGCGGTCTTACTTTCCGCCGACGGGGTCGGGATCGAGCGCCGGCAGGGGGTGCCGTTGGTACACCCCATGGGCAAAGTTCCGTCGCACCGTGAGAAGCTCCCGCAACATGCGGAAGCCGTCCCGAAGCACCCGGACCTTCGTCCCCGGCTGATCTGACCAGTTAATGGGAACTTCGTCGATACGGTAGCCTCGGCGCTGTGCCAGGAAGAGGATCTCCAGGTCGAAGCCATACCCGTCAATCGTGGAAACGGAGAACAGGTCCAGAGCCGGGGCGGCTCGAAACAGTTTGAATCCGCACTGCGTGTCGGTAATGCCCGGAATCCCCAGACGCTGGACGACGCCGTTGAAGAGGTTCCCGAGGACGGTCCGGTGCCAGCGTGCCTTGACGTGATAGCGAGGATCACGAGAGGCCAGAAACCGTGAGCCGATGGCCAGGTCGGCTCCCCGCTCGAGCGCGCGTTCCAGGCGCTCCAACTCTCGGATCGGCGCGGCCCCGTCGGCGTCGGTCACGAGCATGAGGGCTCCGCGAGCCTGCAGGATACCGGTGCGGACCGCGTGGCCCTTCCCGCGGTTTGGGGACAGCCGGATCACGCGTACGGCGGGCTTGGTGAGGCTGAGCCGCTCCACCACCGAGGCAGTCTGATCGGTGCTGCCGTCATCCGCCACCAGGATTTCATGGGACTGGCCGCGTGTTGCCAAGTAAGCCGTCACCTCGGCCAGATACGGTGGAACCCGGACCGCTTCATTGTAAGCAGGGATGACCACCGAAAGGTGAAGGGAGGGGGACATGCCGCCTCTGCGCGATTTTTCGAAGGGTTCCGGCTGCAACGGCGCGCTAGCCTAACGTACTGTCTGCGGCATTGCAACATCCGGACGGGGCTTGACAAATCCGACCATCAGGCGCGAACGTATTATGTGTGGGGAGAGATTTGAGGATCATGCGGGTTCCCATGCACTGAGGAGGAGGGAGATGGCTTCCTTGAGCAAGATCACCGCGCTCACGGTCTGTGCAGTGCTCATCTCCGCCTGCGCCTCCGGCGTGCCGCCGAGCCGGCTCGGGGAGTATGTCGGCAAACAACAGATCCCCGGCGCCGGAACGCCCCTGCTACCCTCCAGGCCTGTCCACTCCGGGCTGGTGGTGATTTCCGACACAACTGCGCCGGATGCCGCGCCGGCCCTTCCCGATGAGGCGGTCCACCGGCTGACCGAGATACTGATGCAACGGCTGAATGACACCGGCACGGTGGCGATCGACAAGGTCATTCCCGCAGACACCGTGCGTCCGGGCGGCGACCCGTCGCAATTCCGGGAACTGGGGAAGAAGCACGGAGTGGACTATGTGACCGTGGTGGTGCTGTCGGGGACCGAGCAAGAGTATCCGATGACCCTCTTCTTGGGATGGGTCTCCCATTCGCAGCCGGGGCTCAGGCGGGACAACTGGTCCTTGATCGAGGTGGCGCTGATCGAGGTGGCCACCGGCCGGACGGTGCTGCACGCCGAGGGCCGTGGCTGGGCGACGCTGGACCGCCCCATGGCGCCCGGCATCAATCAATGGTATCCCGTGGTGTTCCTGCAACCGGGCTATGGGGCCCTCGCCAGGCACTGGTGGCCGCTCACCTATGAAGGCGCTCCGACGACGCTGCGGGTCGTGTCCATGAATGAAGCCGCCAAGCGCCTGATCCTGAACTTACTGGATGCCTGGATCCAGAAGCAGTCCGAGATGGCTGCCGCCCGAGGGTAACGGACAGCATCCAGTTTGCCGCGGTGTACACGCTCCCTGCCGGCCGGCTGAAGCTCGGCCGGCAGGGATTTTGTTTGTCTTTGAAGCTGAAGGTTGGTGTAAAATACAGACTTCGAGCCATCAGCGCTCAATGCCTTGAACTGAGGGGACATTGCCATGACACTATCGCAAAGCATCGGGGATTGATTATGCACAGACACAACTTCACCGGGTTCGAGGTCCGCTCGTTTGTTGTCCGCAATACTCAAAGGCACTGCAGGGTGAGAGCATTCCGATCGGGATATTGTCTGCTGGTGGGGCTTGCGCTGATCCTCACCGTATGGGACGCGGCCTTGATCATGCCCGCCCCGGCGGACGGAGCCGTTCCGCCGGCTTTCGCCCAAGGATTCGCCGAGATCGTGAAAAGGGTGGCTCCTGCTGTGGTGAACATCGCGGTTGTCGGGGGTGAGCGGGAGCGTCGAGAAGGTCCGGGTCCGCGGAGACCGCAGCCGCCGCTGCCGCCGGGACCCTTCGGGGGCCCTCCCGGCGAAGAGCCGCCCGGGATGGAACCGCCCTTTCCCGGCCCGCCCGGCCCTCCCGGCCGGCCTGACCAGAGCGCGGGCTCCGGCGTCATCATCGATTCGAAAGGGTACGTCATCACGAACAACCATGTCGTCGAAGGGGCTTCCCGCATCACCGTGACATTGAGCGATAAGCGGGAATTCCCCGGAAGAGTCGTCGGAAGCGATCCCCAAACCGACCTCGCGGTAATCAAAATCGAGGCGGACAACCTGCCGGCGCTGAAGTGGGCCGAGTATGACAAGCTTCAAGTCGGCGACGTCGTGCTGGCTGTCGGAAGCCCGTTCGGGTTGACTTCAACCGTCACGCAGGGGATCATCAGCGCGCTGGGTCGCGGCAACGTCGGGATCGCCGATTATGAGGACTTTATCCAGACCGATGCGGCCATCAACCCCGGGAATTCCGGTGGCGCGCTGGTGAACCTCAACGGCGAGTTGATCGGGATCAACACCGCCATCTTTTCCCGCACCGGCGGCTCCGAGGGGATCGGCTTCGCCATCCCCAGCAGTATCGCCGTGGACATCGCGGACAGTCTGATCAAGGCAGGGAGGGTGGTGCGGGGCTGGATGGGCATCGCGATCCAGGAGATCACTCCCGCTCTGGCCAAGTCGTTCAAGCTGCCGGAGCAGCGCAAGGGCGGGGTGTTGATCAGCGACGTGAACGAGCGCGGGCCCTCCATGGCCGCCGGGCTCAAGCGCGGTGACGTCATCGTCGGCTTCAATGAAAAAGAGATCCAGAACGTGAGCCAGCTCCGGAACATGGTGGCTCGAACCACCGTGGGGAGCACGGCAAAAGTAAAGGTGCTGCGGGATGGGAAAGAGGAGTGGGTGGCGGTGAAGATCGGCGAGCGGCCGTCTGAGGAGATGCTGGCTCGGATCGAGCCGCCAGGCTCGATCCCCGAGGCGGCCAAGCCGGACAATGCGCTGGCCGCATTGCGCGTGCAGGCCCTGGATCCCGAGACGATGAATCAGCTCAATATCCCCAAGAAGACCGCCGGCGTGCTGATCAATCACGTCGAGCCGGGCAGCTCGGCCGAAGCCGCCGGGCTCCAGCGTGGGGATGTCATCCAGGAAGTGAACCACGAGGTGATCAAGAGCCTCGAGGACTACAACAAGATCGCGGCGAAGATCAAGAAGGAAGAGACCGTCGTGCTGTTGTTGAGCCGGCAGGGGAACAACCTTTTCGTGGCGGTCAATCCCAAGTGACCGTGAGGCGTGAGGCGTAAGGAGTAAGTGGCGCTCTCAGGACGAGCCAAGTCACAGAAATGAGCGGGCTTCGACCTTTGTGCGGGGTGGGACGACGTCGGCCTGTATGAAGGGTTGGCGAATACGGATGGTACGAATGCCGGCGCGATCCGGACGAGCCAAGTAAGAAAGATGGCTTTCGATTTTCAGAAGTGGCTGCAAGACACGGTCTTCAAGCCGCTTGAGGACAAGAAGATGCCGGTCATGGAGCACCTGGTGGAGCTCCAGGTCCGGCTCACCCGCACCGTGGTGGTCGTGGGGATCCTGTTCGTCGGCACGTTCGTGTACGCCGATACGTTGGTGCAGTGGCTGCGGGTGCCGCTACAGAACATGTTCGTGCCCGGGAAACTGGAGTGGGTGCCCACCGATCTGCCGAAGGTCCCCTTTGTCTTCCTGACTCCCGCCGAGGCGCTGTGGCAGAACGTGCGGGTGGCCGGGCTCTTCGCGGTGGTTCTGTCGATGCCGTACGTGCTCTGGGAGGTCTGGCAGTTCGTCGTGCCGGGCCTCCATGTGCAGGAACGCCGCTTTGCCGCGCCGTTCGTGCTCATTAGCGGAGCAGCCTTCTATAGCGGGCTCCTGTTTTCCTTCTTCTTCGTGCTGCCGTTTGCGCTGAACTTCCTGATCTCTTACGGCGTCAATGCCGGATTCATTCCCCAGCTTTCCATCGCGCGCTATGTCGGCTTCACGCTGTGGTTCCTGCTGGTGTTCGGCTTGATCTTCGAAGTGCCCCTGGCTATCACGCTGATGGCGAAGCTCGGGTGGGTGGATGTGCCGTTCCTGAAGCGCTATCGGAAATGGGCTTTCCTGGGCGCCTTTTTGGTGGCGGCGATCCTGACGCCCACCCCCGATCCGTTCAACCAGTGTCTGATGGCACTCCCGATGTATGTGTTCTACGAAGTGGGGATCATCAGCGCCGGGTTCTTTACCAGGAGAGCGCCTGCTGCGAAGGCGCCGACCGCCGCCGGGGTGCCGGTGGGAGCGAACGGCTCGCGTTCGGTGTCCCAGACGCCGGCCAGAGCCGACGAGTACGTGACCGTCCCGGAGACCGGGCGGCATTAAATGAGTGATGGGTGATGGGTGATGAGTGATGAGTGCAACCGCTCGCCACGCGTCATTGGTCACAGGTCATATGTGGGAACCGCATGCGAGTTGCGATCCTCGTGGTGAGCAGCAAGATCGTGTCCGGTGCGGAGCCCGACGAGGGACGCGGGGCTTTGGAGCAAATGGTGAAGGAGCTACCGGCGGAGTTGGTGGCGTACGACACGGTGCCGGATGACCGCAAGGCGATCCGGGACCGGCTGCTGGCGCTCTGCACGGATCAGGCGCCGGACGTGATCCTGACGGCGGGGGGGACCGGGGTGCGGCCGACGGACTGGGCGCCCGAAGCGACCCGCGAGGTGATCGAGAAAGAACTGCCCGGCATCGGGGAAGCGATGCGCCAGGAAAGCCTCAAAAAGGTGCGGACGGCGATGCTGTCGCGCGGGATTGCCGGGATCCGCGGATCCACCCTGATCGTCAATCTGCCGGGGAGTCCCAAGGGAGCCAAGGAGAATCTCGCCGTGATTCTTCCGGTGCTGGAACACGCCGTCTCGAAGATGACGGGACGTGAGGCGTAAGGCGTCGAGGAGAGAACGATGCCCGGTGAACTGAAGATGGTGCAGCCCCAGGGTTCCGGCAACGGGGATGCCTGTACCTACATGTGGGCCTGTGCCATCTGTGATGAGAACGAGACCTGCCGGAAGGACAAGGAAGGGCACAGTCGTTGGCTCGTCGCCAAACGAATGGAGCGGATCGAATACAAGGTCCTGGTGATGAGCAACAAGGGCGGGGTCGGCAAATCCACCGTCACCACGAACCTGGCGGTCAGCCTGGCGCTGAAGGGCTACCATGTCGGAATCTGCGACATGGACATCCACGGGCCGAATATACCCAAGATGCTGGGAGCCGAAGGCCAGAAGCTGAAGATCAGCACCTCGGGCGGGATCATCCCGCACCAGACCTACAATCTCCGGATCGCCTCCATGTCCTTCCTGCTTCAGAGCTCCGATGATCCCATCATCTGGCGGGACGCCTACAAGTACGAGTTCATCAACCAATTGCTGGGTGGTGTGGAGTGGCAGGATCTGAACTTCCTCTTCGTGGATCTCCCGCCCGGCACCGGCAACGAGTCGGTCACCACGATCGATCTGATCGGGGACGTGAGCGGCGCGGTCGTCGTCTCGACCCCGCAGGAAGTGGCGCTCATGGACTCCCGAAAGTCGGTGAACTTCTGCAAGGACAGCCGGATCCCCATCATCGGCATCGTGGAGAATATGAGCGGCATGGACTGCCCCCACTGCGGCAAGCACATCGAGGTGTTCAAGAAGGGTGGAGGCGAGGCGTCGGCCCTCGACATGGGGGTGCCGTTCCTCGGCCGCATTCCGCTCGATCCCGAGGTGGTGACGCAGTGCGATGCGGGCGAGCCGTTTGCCATGTTCTACTCCGACACCCCGACCGCCGATGCCTATCACTCCATCGCCAATAAGGTGGAACAGTTCTGCAAGAAGAGCGGCTCGCTCGTCAAGGTAGCGCCGCGCCCTGGAAGACGTGAGGCGTGAAGCGTGAGGCGTGAGGGGAGGGAGTCGTAAGGAGTAAGGAGTAAGGAGCCGGGAGTAGGAACGATGCAGAAACTGACCCTGCTGGAAGACGCCCAGAAGATCGTGCTGGACGCCTGCCGGCCGCTGCCGGTCGAAAAAGTCGGACTGATCGAGGCGCTGGGACGCGTGCTGGGAGAGGACATCATTGCGCCTCGGGATAATCCTCCGTGGGACAATTCCGCGATGGACGGCTTTGCGGTGCGATGGGAAGACATCAGGCAGGAGCACGCGATCACGAAGACGATGACTCTCAAAGTGATCGAAGAGGTGCCGGCCGGCAAAGTGGCCACGAAGACGGTCGGGCCCGGGCAGGCTATCCGGATCATGACGGGAGCCCCAATGCCGAAGGGGGCCGACACCGTCGTGAAGGTGGAGGACACGGAGTCCACCGACGACACCGTCACCATCTTCAAGGAAGTCGAGCGGGGAGGCAACATCCGGCCGCAGGGCGAGGACGTCAAGAAAGGCGACACGATCATCGCCAAAGGATCGGTGATCAGGCCGGCGGAGGCGGGCATGCTGGCGATCCTGGCCAAGGCGTTCGTGCCGGTGTACCAGCAGACTCGTGTAGCGATCGTGGCGACGGGCGATGAGCTTGTAGATCTGGATGAGCGGCTGGAAGACGACAAGATCGTCAATTCCAACAGCTACGGCACCGCCGCGGCCGTGCGCGAGGCAGGCGGGATCCCGTTCCTGCTCGGCATCGCCAAGGATCAACCTGCCGCGTTGAAGGAGAAGATCGCGCAGGGCCTGACCGCCGATGTCCTGGTGCTGTCCGGCGGCGTGTCGATGGGCGATTACGATTTCACCAAGGCGGTGTTCAAGGAGCTGGGCGCCGAGATGAACTTCTGGCATCTGGCCATCCGGCCCGGCCAGCCGCTGGCGTTCGGCAAGATCCAGGGCAAGCTGGCGTTCGGGTTGCCGGGGAATCCGGTCTCCTCGATGGTGACGTTCGAGCAACTGGTCCGGCCCGCTCTTCTCAAGATGTCGGGGCACCGCAGCTACGGCCGGCCGGTGGTGCAGGCGGTGTTCCAGGAGAAATTCTCCAAGAAGCCGGACCGGCGGCACTTCCTGCGCGGCATGCTCAAAATGGAAAAAGGCACCCTCACGGTGCGGACGACGGGGCCGCAGGGGTCGGGCATCCTGACTTCCATGGTCAAGGCCAACGGCCTGATCGATGTCCCGCTGCAGGTGGAAAAGCTGAATCCGGGCGACATCGTCCAGGTGCAGGTCCTCAGCCCCCAGTTCTGGATCCAGTAACACATGGCTGTTCCCATTCTCTGCTTCGTCGGACGGTCCAACAGCGGCAAGACCACGCTGATCGAACGGCTGATTCCCGAGCTGATACAAGCCGGCTATCGCGTCGCGACCATCAAGCACGCCGGTCACGGGTTCGACCTGGATACGGAGGGGAAGGACAGTTGGCGGCACAAGCGTGCCGGCGCGAGCGCCGTCATCGTCGTGTCCAAAGGCAGCCTGGCGATGTTTTCCGACGTGGAGGATGACATCAAGGTCGAGGAGCTGCGCGACCGCTTCGTGGATCGCCAGGTTGATTTGATCATTGCCGAGGGGTGGAAGAGCGAAGGCTATCCCAAGGTGGTGGTGATTCGGGACCAGGTCGGCGAAGTGCCGATCTCGCCGGACGGTTTGCTCGCGGTGGTCTCCAACAAACCGGTGAAGCTTGCCGCGCCCTGTCTGCACCCCGATGACATCCAAGGGCTCACCGAATTGATCATCCGTCAGTTTCCCAAACGCCCTGAGGCATGATCGGCAAGCCCAAGGCCATCGTCATCGTGGCGGTCATCGCCGGCGCGCTGGCCCTTGGGGGAGTCGCTCTTCCGCTCACCAGTCATCCCAGGTTCTGCGCGACCTGCCATACCATCAAGCCCTCGTACGAGAGCTGGCTCGCCTCCACGCATAAGTCGGTCACCTGCGTGGACTGCCATGTCCGCCCGGGGGTCAGCGGCTACGTCCACGACAAGGTGTACAAAGGCCTCAAAGACACCGCCATCACTCTGTTCGGGACGCCGCCGGACCCCTCAAACCTGCAGTCCTCGGTCGCGACCCACGTCTGCCTGAGCTGCCACCAGGCGATCCTGCGGATCTCCGAGATTGCGGTGCGTGATCTTCCGCCGCCGGTGAAGGACGTCGGGCTCGTCATGAGCCATCGCAAGCACATCGAGGCCTTCGATAAACGCGGCAAAGGCGAAGGCTGCACCACCTGCCATTCCCGGATCGTTCACGATCAGCCGATCAAGGGCTATCCGGTCGTGATTCCGCGCGGCCATGTCTCGGTGGACAACCGGTCGTATGAACCGAACCATCCGCCGGGAACCAAGCTGCACGGGGCCGCACTGGCGGATTGCTTCCGGTGTCACGATGGGAAATCAACGTATGACGAAAAGGTCCTGAGCAAAAAGTGCGAGACCTGCCATCTTCCCGAGAAGATTATGGGCTTCCTTTTCTGACGTCCGCTCCAACTCTCCATGCCTGCTCCCATCGTAGAAGTCCGCAACCTCACCAAGCGCTTTGGCGACTTCACCGCCGTAGACGGCGTCTCGCTGGATATTTATCCCGGGGAGATCGTCGGGCTCCTGGGCCCCAACGGCGCCGGCAAGACCACGACGATCCAGATGCTCCTCGGGCTGATCAGGCCGACCGCGGGCTCCATCAAGATGTTCGGCCTGGAGCTGGCGCGTCATCGGGAGACGATCCTCGGCCAGATCAATTTTTCCTCGACCTATGTCTCGCTGCCCTATTCCCTGACCGTTGAAGAGAATCTGCGGGTCGTGGCCAGGCTGTACGGGCTGAGCGACGTCGAGCGGCGGATCGATGAGGTGGTCAAAAAACTCGAGATGGAGGAGTTTCGGACCAAGCTGACGCGCCGGCTTTCCTCGGGTCAGAGCAGCCGGCTGGTCCTGGCCAAGGCCATCCTGACCGAGCCCAAGGTCTTATTTCTCGACGAGCCGACCGCCAGCCTGGATCCGGACATTGCCCACAAGACCCGGAGCTTCTTGAAGGAATTTCGCCGGTCCGCGGGTTTGAGCATGCTCTATACCTCCCACAACATGCGGGAGATGGAGGAGATGTCGGATAGGATCATCTTTCTCCAGCGGGGCAAGATCGTCGCGCAGGGCACCGCCCAGGAGATCGTGGAGCAGTTCGGGCAGTCGGACCTCGAAGAAGTCTTCTTGAAAATTGCGAGAGAAAAATGAAACTCCACCGTATCGTCGCGCTGCTCATCCGCCATCTCTATCTGTACCGGAGAAGTCTGCCCCGGCTGATGGAGATCTTTTACTGGCCGTTTCTCGATCTGGTGGTCTGGGGATTCATCACCGTCTATCTGATGCGGTTCCAGGGCCAACTGCCGGGGGTGGTCACGTTCTTTCTCGGCGCGCTGATCCTGTGGGACGTGCTGTTTCGCGCCCAGCAGGGCATCACGATCTCGTTTCTGGAGGAGATCTGGGCGCGCAATCT
>CAYZKG010000035.1:0-22326 GCA_964478915.1 uncultured Nitrospira sp. | reverse complement strand
GTCGTATCATGACTCTGCGTTCAGCGGAATTCGCACGGTCACCGTCGTGCCCTGGCCCGGCCGGGATGATACCGTGAAGGTGCCGTTCACCAATCGCACCCGCTCCTCCATGCTGACCCGGCCAAGGCCGTGCCTTCGGTCGGCTGTAGGGTTGGAAGGATCGCCGACCCCGTTGTCCGTGATGGAAAGGCAGACCTCCTGTTTAGTTCCGGACAGACGGACCACTGCTCGCGTCGCCTGAGCGTGCTTGGCGACGTTCCGCAATGCCTCCTGCGTCACCCGGTACAGGCACAAGGCGACGGACTTCGGGAGTGACCCGCGCAGCCCCTTCAAGGTGAGCCGGATCTTGATCCGTTCGCGCTTGCCGAACTCATCCACGAAGGACTTCAGCGCAGCGGGCAATCCCAGGTGGTCCAGGATCGAGGGATGAAGCTCGTACGCCAGACGCCGGACATCGTCCGACAGCGCCGCGATTTTGGCGCGGAGATGCCGAAGCGAGTCCTGTATCCCCGCCTGCGCGACGGAAGGAGCGCGTTCCAACGCCTCCGCTTCGACCGTGAGCACGGCCAGCTTCTGGTTGAGATCGTCGTGCAACTCGCGCGACACACGGCGCCGTTCCTCTTCCATGGTGGTGAGGAGCCGTCCCGCCAGCCTGCGGAGCTCTTCTCTATTGCGTCGGAGGGCCTCGTGCGCCCGCCCGGCATCATCTTCGGCCTGATGGCGAGCCAGCTCTTCGCCGACCCACTCCGCCATGAGCTGCAGGAAATCATTGTCGGCCGGTGAGAATTTGCCGGGGTACGGGTCGGAGCTCGAGAAGCTCAGAGTCCCGTACACCTCGTCTGCCACGATGATCCGCGCGCCGAGGTAGGCCTCCGGCTCAAAGTTGCCGGTCGCGGGAGGTATCCGCCATCCCGACACGGAGACGTGCTCGATCGCGACAGGCTCCTGGCACCGGATGGTCATGGAGCAAATAGTTGCATAGAGCGGGAGGATGGTCCCTTGGGGCACCATGTTTCCCGGAGACTGCGCCGCCATGATTTCGCAGCGGTCACCCACGAGGTGCGACAGGATCCCTGTCGGTAGGCCGAATCGCCGGCACCCCAGGTCCAGCAGTTTCTGAATCCGCTGCTCAAGCGGCAACTCTCTGGCTGACGCAATGATGTACAGCTCCCGGATGGCCTGCGCATGGAGGTGGTGTGTTTTCTCTGCTGCTGCTGCTGCTGCTGCTGCTGCTGCTGCTGCTGCTGCTGCTGCTGCTGCCTTTCGGTCGGTGACATCCATGCGGCATCCGACGTAGCCGGAGAACGCCCCGCCCGGTTCGAACCACGGCGCCCTGTGATCCAGGACCCAGCGATATTCGCCATCGGCGCGACGCAGGCGGTATTCCATGCCGAAGGGTCGGCGCTCCCGGAAACCTGATACATAAGTCTCCAAGCAGCTTTGGAGGTCTTCCGGATGGACTCCTTCCGCCCATCCATATCCCTGCTCTTGCACAAGAGTCCGCCCGGTGAATGCCAGCCACGCCTTGTTGACGAAGGTACAGAGCCTGTCGGGACCGGACATCCAGAGCATCAGCGGCACCTCGTCGAGCAACGTGCGCAGGAGCGCGCTGCTTGCTGGAAGGAACTCCGCATGGCTGGTGTGAGTGATGTCCGGCATCAGATTACGTAGTATACCCCCAAGCAACGTCGTTGCATAGCATGGGAGCGAGAATTGAGCTGAGGAAGTCGAAGGGAATCAGGCCGGAAATCAGAGCGTGCGGAAAAAAGACAAGAGGTCGCCGCGATTGTGGAGACGCAGTTTCTCCATGAGGTCGGCGAGGCAGGCCTCGATGGTCTTGATGTCCAGCTTCAAACGGCCGGCGATCTCTTGGTTGGTACACCCCTGAGCGACAAGCACGAGAACTTCTTGCTCCCGCTTGCTGAGCTGACGAAACGATGTCGCCATGGAGTCTTCCCCGCCGGGCTTCGGCGCCTGACGCACTCTGGCATGGACGGACAGATTGATGAATATCCGCCCCTCCGCCACGACTCGAATCGCGGTCAGCAACTCGCTGTCCGCGGCGGTCTTGACGATAAATCCCGACCCACCTGCTTCCACGACGGGCTTGAGATACGCGGGATCATCATGCATGGTCAAGACAAGGATGCGGGTCGCCGGTAACGCCTGTCGGATGGGACCGACGGCAGGAAGGCCGTGGTGGGGCATCGCCAGATCCAGGAGCACGATGTCCGGTCGCACCTCCTTGACTTTTTCGATGGCCTCGTCCCCATCGGCAGCCTCACCCACCACCTCCATGTCCGGTTGGGCGTCAATGAGCATCCGCAATCCCGCCCGCAAGACCGCATGATCGTCAGCGAGGAACACTCGGGTCTTCATGGGCATGGCTCTCCTTCAGCGGCAGCCAGATGGCAAGTCTGGTTCCCTTTCCCGGCGATGAATCGAGCACGATCGCCCCGCCCAGCAGCTCCACGCGCTCCCGCATGCCATGCAAGCCCAGATGTCGGCGCGGATCAGCAGCGTGCATCACCGAGCTGACATTGAACCCGCAGCCGCTGTCTTCTATGCTCGCTTCGGCCTCTGACTGTCGGCAGCGCAGCCGGATCTCGACGCTGCTCGCCCTCGCGTGCTTCGCCACGTTGGTCAGGGCCTCCTGCACGATCCGATAAAGCGCGATCTCCACCGATGAGGGGAGCCGTTGGCCGTCGAGCCCTTCGACCAGGACCGTTACAGGAATGCCGTGCGTTCCGGTAAATTCGCGTGCCTGGTATTTGAGTGCAGCCTCCAAGCCGAGATCATCCAACACGGTGGGCCGGAGCCCATACGCCAGCCGGCGGACGTCCTTCATCGTCTGTACGGTCGCTTCCCGCAACCGGGTTGTTTGTGGCCTGATCTCCTCCACCACCGACAGATCTTCCAGGGCCCGAAGTCCCACGAGCAAGGAGGTCAGCGATTGCTGGGTCGTATCGTGCAGCTCTCGAGCCACGCGGCCGCGCTCCTCTTCCTGGGCGGACATGACCTTCTTGAGCAGCTCCAGCCGAATGGCCTCGTCTCGCTTGCGCTCGCTGACGTCGCGGGTGATCTTGGCAAATCCTCTCAGCTCTCCATGCTCATCACGCAGCGCCGTGATCACCACGTTCGCCCAGAACTCTGATCCGTCTTTCCGAACCAACCTGCCCTCTTCCGTCGCCGTTCCTATGGCGGCCGCCTCCATCAAGAGTCGGTGCGGCCGTCCGCGCTGGATATCTTCCTCGGTATAGAAGCACGAAAAATGTCGCCCGACGATCTCCTCGGCTGAATATCCCTTGATCCGCTCGGCCCCGGCATTCCAGCTCACGATATGACCGCCCGCATCGAGCATGAAAATGGCGTAGTCACGGACGGATTCGACGAGCAACTGGAACCCTTCCTCGGCCTCCTCGGCGCGCCTTCGCTCGGTGATGTCTCTGGCAATACAGACCACCCCGGTGTCATGGCCCATACGATCCCGGATGACCGATGCCGCGAGCTCCAGCGTGATCCTCAAGCCGTCATCGCGAACATGGTCGGCTTCATACCGCTGCAGGCCTTCACCATGGAGCAGCGAATCCAGTCGGTGCCATGGGAAGAGATCCGAGCTCACGGTCCAGAGCGGCTTGCCCGCGAGGTCTTCTTCGCGGCGCTGAAAAAGATTGCACGCGGCTTGATTGGCGACCCGTATCATGCCCTCGTCGTCCAGCACCAGGAGCGCGTCTCCCATGGTTTCGATGATCTTGCCCGCCGCGAATTCCGGCGTGATCTCTACGAGCTGATAGTGCCAGATGGCCCGCTCCGCGAAGATGACCCAGGCCAGAAGCGGAAGGTAGCCGGCCGGATAGAGCGGGACACCAAGCTTGGAGAGAAAATCGAGCGACGCGAAATAGGCGCAGCCCATCCCGATGAGGAGCCATCTGATCCTGTCTCGATGAATCCCCTTTGCCTTCTGATAGGCCTTCCAGTACTGCAGCAGGTTTGCACCCATGAGCCCGAGGAAAAAGAGCAGGAACAGGTATGCGAGCGGTCCGTACTTGGGATAATATCCCCACGAGTAATGAAACATGCCGTTGATGAGCCTGTCCGTCATGATCGCCGCCGCGGCAAATACTGCTGCAACAGCCCAGCTTCCCCACACAACGACCTTGCGCTGTTGATAGGTCCGTAATACGACGACGGTGAAATGGTAGATCGCCGGAATGATGAACGGCACGCCGAGATAGGCGGTTTTCCCCCACCACAACGCAACGCCGCTCTCCTTGGCCAGGTACATCCACGAAAAGGCGAACTGCCAGATGCTGATGGCCAAAGCGATCCAGAAGAACAGGATGCTGACGCGCGAGATGCGCTCACGAACGAGAACGATCAGCCCCAGCACGAGGAGCGCAGCAGAGGTCAGAAAGGTGGGAACGGCGAAGAGGCTGAACGTGTAGGAATCCGGGTTGAAGACCTGTATGACCATGGTCGGCCCCACCGGGAGAGAGGCAGTCCTCCTCAGCGACTTACGTCACAGCCAGCTCGCTTAGCCCGGATTATTCATGAAAGCTGCGCTTTCATTCATAACCGTCTGCCAGCAAGCCCCCAGCTTACTGGCAGACTTCGACACGGTGCTTCGCACCTGCTCAGGGCTAACCCTGAGCGGAGGCCCTGTTCCGACAGGGCCGCAGTCGAAGCCCGTAGGGCGCATTGTTCACGCTTCGTGAAGAATGCGGGTTAGTGGCTGATGCGGATGTATAGCATACTACACATTACAGCAATTAATTATTATAAATCAAGGTAATGGAAATCTAATTATACAAAAAGTGCACAAATGAAAGACTTGGTTGATAGGGCCGACCGGAGGAAACTATTGGGGGGTAAGGCTTGAGGAACAGCACGGCCCGCGGGGGCAGGGTCAGGGGGCCAGATCGTTAGGGCTCAGTGGATTGGTCCAGGCAGTACCCCAGCTCTTCTGTGATACCCAATCGCTGCGCCCAGTTGTTGAGATAGGCGAGGTCCAGGCTTGTCTTCTGGCGGACCAGCACCGACACGGCATCCTCGAAATCGCGTGGCCGGCCCGCTTTGAGCTTGTGCAGGACCAGATCCTCCGGCGTGATGACCCAGAGCGAGAGCTCGTGGAGCTTCAACCGGCGCCGCCTCTCCAAAACCTCCCTGTCGTGAACATCTCGCGGTAGCAACAGGTCCACCGGGATCATGCCTCGCCGGAATCGCAGGTGCCACGTTCGGATCATGGGATTGTCCTCGGCCCATTGACGATCAAACTCAAACCCCTTCCCCTCCAGCGCGCCGATCAGTTGACTGCGCTGCTGCTCGCGCACCGCCGCGAGGATGTCGAGATCCTGGGTCGCCCGAGGGGCGGCCCAGAGTCCGAGCGCCAGTCCCCCTAGAAGGCAATAGGGAAAAGGCTGCGATTCCAGCGTGTCGATCAACTCTCGAAACGCGGACTCAAAAAGCTTCGAGGGCGCTGGCATCACGAGGGCCGGAAACGGAGCCGGTCCCGAACCCGTTGGACACGGCACACAATCGTGTAGGCGAGTCTCTGGAGCTCTTCGTCCGAGGCGGCGGGATGGTCCTCGCGCAACCTGTCCAGCATGAGGCGCCAGCCGAACTCGGCAAGGCCCAGCGACTGCCAAAGACCCTCTTCGGGTGTAGCCGGCCAGGTCTGTTCCCGCAGCTCCCTGCTGACCACCGACAAGCGCTTCAGCCAGATGGGAACGGTCGGGGCTTTAGGAACGGGAGCGCGCATGAGTCCACTGGAGTGTATCGAATCTCACGTCCTACCGCAAGAATGGGCACCTGCTCACTCGAGCTTGAGGAACAGCACGGCCAGCGGGGGCAGGGTGAGCGAGACGGAGCACGGAAAGCCGTGGCACGGCGCGGGCTCGGCCATGACGCCGCCGCCGTTGCCGAGGTTGCTGCCGCCGTAGGCAGCGGCATCGCTGTTGAGCAACTCTCGGTACCAGCCGCCGGCCGGCACGCCGATCCGGTAGCCGAACCGCGGGGTCGGCGTAAAGTTGCAGACGCAGACGACCGCGTTGCTCGGGTCCCGCCCTCGGCGAATAAACGCGACGACCGACTGATCCGCATCGCTGAAGTCAATCCACTGGAATCCGGTCCAGTCGAAATCCACCTCGTAGAACGCCGGCTCCGAGCGGTACAGGCAGTTGAGGTCGGAAACGAACCGCCGCAGTCCTCGATGGGGTTCGTATTCCAGCAAGTGCCAGTGAAGGCTCTCGTCATGGTTCCACTCCCACCACTGCCCGATCTCCCCTCCCATGAACAGCATCTTTTTCCCCGGATGCCCGTACATGTATCCCAGCAGCGCGCGGAGGTTGGCGAACCGCTGCCAGCGATCGCCAGGCATCTTGTCGAGCAGCGCTCGTTTGCCGTGCACCACCTCATCGTGCGAGAGCACCAGGATGAAGTTCTCGGTGAAGGCATAGAGCAGCCCGAACGTGATCTGGTTCTGGTGATACTTCCGGTAGATGGGATCGCGGCTGAAGTAATCGAGCATGTCGTGCATCCAGCCCATGTTCCACTTGAGGCTGAAGCCGAGCCCGCCGATGTAGGTCGGCCGCGAGACGCCGGTCCATGCAGTGGATTCCTCGGCGATCGTCAGCGCCCCCGGGTGCTCCCGGTGGACCACCACATTGAACTCCTTCAGGAACTCGATCGCCTCCAGGTTCTCATTGCCGCCGAACCGATTCGGGATCCATTCGCCGGGCTTTCTGGCGTAGTCCAGGTAGAGCATCGAGGCGACCGCATCCACGCGAAGGCCGTCCACGTGGTAGCGATCCAGCCAGAACAAGGCGCTGTTCAACAGGAAGTTCCGGACCTCGGGGCGGCCGTAGTTGAAGAGGCGGCTGTGCCACTCGGGATGGTAGCCGAGCCGCGGGTCGGCATGGTCATAGAGCTGTGTCCCGTCGAACGCCGCCAGGCCATGGGGATCGTCCGGGAAATGGGACGGCACCCAATCGAGGATGACGCCGACCCCCGCCTGATGACAGGCATCCACAAACGCCATGAACTCGAGCGGCGTCCCGTAGCGACTGGTGACGGCGAAGTAGCCGGTGGTCTGGTAGCCCCATGACCCGTCGAACGGGTGCTCGGTCACCGGCATCAACTCGAGATGGGTGTAGCCCATCTCCTTCACGTACGGGATGAGCTTCGCCGCCAGTTCCCGGTAAGTGAGCCAGCGATTCCCCTCCTCCGGCACGCGCATCCAGGATCCGAGGTGCGCCTCATAGACGGAAATCGGCTCAGTCAGGACGTTCCTCGTTGCGCGCACGCCCAGCCACTCCTCGTCGCTCCATGTGAAGCCGGAGAGGTCCCGCACGATGGAGGCGGTCTTGGGTCGCAACTCCGCCTCGAACGCGTACGGATCAGCTTTCACAAACGGCGCGTCGTCTGTCCGGGGCCTGATCTCATATTTATAGATCGTGCCTTCCGGCAGGTCGGGAATGAACAGCTCCCACAGTCCGGTCGCGCCACGGTTGCGCATCGGATGGCGACGTCCATCCCAGTCGTTGAAATCGCCGACGACGCTGACACGCACGGCGTTGGGCGCCCACACCGCAAACCATACGCCGGCCACGCCCTCGACGGTGACCAGATGGGCGCCGAGTTTCTCGTACGCCCGGTAGAGCCGTCCTTCCGCGAACAGGTGCAGGTCGAAATCGGTGAGCAAGGGAGGAAACGCGTAGGGATCGTGGCGCTCGGCGATCCGTCCGTTGCGGTCAGTGATCCGGAGGCGATAGCCCGGCCCTTCGAACCCGGACGGCAGGATGGCCTCGAACAGCCCCATGGGGTGGACCGATCGCATCGGGATGGGGGCTGAGCGCCGATCGTTCAGCACCACGCTGGCGGCCGCCGCCTCCGGCAGGAACGCACATACCGCCATGCTTGCCTGGCCGTCTACGGTGAGCCGATGCAGGCCCAGCACCTGAAACGGATCCCAGTGCTCGGCACGCACCACTCGTTCGATCTCATCGCGAGGCTGCGCTGGCATGAAGGCCACCTTACCGGCCCGGATGGTCAATGGTCAATAGTCATGGGTCAATTGCTCCCCCGAATGACCCATGACCAATGACTAATGACGAATGACTAGAGAAGTTGGTCGCCGGCGAGGAAGCCGCTATAATGCCGCCGCCTCCAAAGCTTCATGAGACGGCCTCGACCTTAGTGCGGCCAGGGAAATCATATGCATGTGGGATGGGTTAGCGAGGTCCACGAGGCGACGAATAAGGAGCCTCACGTTTGTGGACGCCGGCGAGCCGGTGAGCCGGCCGTGTCTTTCGATGGTTGGCGCCGCCAATAACGAGCTAAGGATAGCCCCTTCCCGTACCCGGTGGGTGATCCTCGCCCTTCTGCTGGCCATCAGCGTGGTCACCTACATCGATCGCGTCAATATCTCGGTCACGGCCCGTCAGATGATGCCGGCCCTCGGCCTCACCGACCAGCAGATGGGGCAGGTGTTCTCGGCCTTCGTGCTGGGGTATGCGCTGTGCCAGATTCCCGGGGGATGGCTGGGAGACCGATGGGGGGCCCGGCGCGTCCTGACGCTTGCGGTGATCTGGTGGTCCATCTTTACGGCCATGACCGCGGTGGCGCCGGTGCTGCCGATCGCCAGCCTGATCGGCGTCCTCGGCTCATTGATCCTGGTCCGCTTTCTGATCGGCGTGGGAGAAGCCGCCGCGTTGCCGAACTTCAATCGCGCGATCGCCAATTGGGTCGGCCCACACGAGCGAGGCCTGGCGATCGGCATCGCCATCGGGGGGTTGGGCATCGGCTCGGCCGTCGCTCCGCCGGTCACGGCCTGGATCATGGTGAATTTCGGATGGCAGAGCGCGTTCTACGCAGCCAGTGTCCTGGGCTTCGTGATCGCGACGATCTGGTTTGTCTATGCCACGGACCGTCCCACAGAGCATCCCCGCGTGAATGCCGCCGAAGCGGCGCTCATCGGAGACCAGCCTTCCGAGGGAGTGCCCCCGGCCGGCGAGCTGACGGTGCCGTGGGCCGCGTTCGCCCGCACGCCGACCATCTGGTGGCTCGTGCTGAGCTACACCTGCCTCGGCTACGTCGCCTACGTATACATGTCATGGTTCTATCTCTACCTGGTCAATGTGCGGGGGTACGGGGTGCTGCGCGGAGCGCTCTGGGCCGCGACGCCGTTTCTGGCCATCACGGTGTTTTGCCCGTTCGGAGGCTGGGTCACGGATCGGCTGGCGGCCCGATTCGGGGTGAATCGCGGGCGGGCCACGGTCGGAGCGCTGGGCATGTGGCTCTCGGGGATCTCGATTCTCCTGGGCGCCGTGACCTCTGTCCCGCTCTTGGCGATCCTGCTGTTGTCCCTGGGAGCCGGCTTTCTGTACTGGACGGTCGGCGCTTTCTGGTCCTCGACCGTGGATCTCTCGAAACGGCATGCCGGCACCCTGTCCGGGCTCATGAACACCGGCGCCAACGTCGGGGGAACCCTGTCCCCGACCCTGACCCCATGGGTGGCCGATCGCTTCGGCTGGGCAGCAGCATTGGAGACCGCGGCGGCTGTCGCGCTCGTCGGCGGAGTGCTGTGGTGCTGGATCCGACCGGGGAACGGCCTGCGCCGGACCGGTGAGGAGTGAAAAGTGAGAAGTGAAAAGTTTAAAATGGGTCGTCCCAAACCCCTTACTCCTCACTCCTTACTCTTCACTGCATAAACGTGACGCTGAAATTCGAAAAGAAGAATCCCAAGGCAACTATCTCCACGCGTTTCGGCGAGATCGAGCTTCGCTTCTTCCCCGATCTGGCGCCAAGGCACGTCGAGAATTTTCTGAACCTGGCCAAGATGGGGTTCTATAACGGGACCACGTTTCACCGGGTCATTCCTGGCTTCATCATCCAGGGCGGCGATCCGATGAGCAGGAATCCAGACCGGAATCTGCACGGCACCGGCGGTCCGGGCTACGGGTTGACGCCCGAGCCGAACGATCACCCCCACCGCCGCGGCACGCTCTCCATGGCGAAGATGCCGCGCGATGCGGACAGCACCCGCGACGTGACCGATAATGGCTCCCAGTTCTTCATCTGCGTGACGGATAACAGCAGCCTGGACCGGATGTACACCGCGTTCGGCAAGGTGATGCGCGGCATGGACGTGGTGGACAAGATCGTGGCGCTCCCGCGCGACGAGCGAGACAATCCCCTCGAGCCGGTCGAAATGACAGTGACGGTGAAAGAGTAGCCGTCAGCGATCAGCAGTCAGCGTTCAGCTTTTGGAGGAGAACCGAATTCAGGAAGACTTGTATTATGGCTGATTGCTGAAGGCTGACGGCTAACAGCTTCTTCGTTGGATGGATGATCAGGCTGTGGTCCGCAGAGGCGTCAGTTGAGCGATCTCCGTCGCCCTGGAACTGTGCATGGCATGCCAGAGATCCCAATCCAACTGCAAGCCGAGCCAGAAGTCGGCCGACATCCCCAGGACCCGTGCAAGCCGAAGAGCCGTGTCCGACGTGATCGCCCGCTTCCCACGTCGGAAGCAATTCCGATGCTGATCGTTCGAGACGATGAGATCTAGATTGGCGGTGAAGAGTTTGCCGGGACGGACATAGCTCAGGACTCGCAGCGACCCCGTGGCGAAGTCGGTGTCCCCAGCTTGATTGCCCGGGTGTCGCCGTAAGGCTTGCTTGTCACCTGGCACAGAATCCGGTCTCCCCGGCCAGCATCAGCAAGCACCACAGCCGGACGCAGTTTTGTCCGTGACAGGTCAGAGAAGGGAAAGCGAACCAGGACTACCGCACCTGCTGTAGGTGCGACCACGCTTCGTCCTCCTCCGGCCGGTTCCAGTCCTCGGCAAGTGCCGCTTCACTGAGAAGCGCACTTTCGGGCATCCCGGCCACTGGACGTTCCTCCAAGATCATGACCAGGGCTCGCCGGGCTGCAGGAAGATGGACGGGCTCTAGCAGTCGCACATTACCGTGCTCATCAATCACAGCTTCGACCGTTCGGATCATCGTTATACCCTCCCCTCTGGAGAGTATACATAAAGCCAGCCACGCCTGCCTAATGAGCTGCAAAAGCACTACGCTGTCTGCAGTCTATCGGAGCGGCGGCTGAGCCGCGAGCGTCAGCCCATCTCGTACTGCTCCCAATCCAGTAGATGCAAAATTTGCTGGATTATCTGTGACCTGCAAAACGGAGTCAAGCTCGTCCCTTCTGAAAAATCCTGCAGAAAGCCGTGGCAGTAGGCTGCTCAAAAAGCCTTCCAGCTCTGTGAGGACGCTCAAAACGGTTGCCAACAAGGCCGCAGCGACGTGAGAGGCCGAGGCGTACTTTATCGTGTACGTTGAGGCCTTGAACGAGCGAGAACGAAGTGGGAGGCCGTTTTCAGCGTCCGATTAGAAGAACGACATGCTGGCGAAGGTCACCGTCGAGTTAAACTGATCCGTGACCCCCCGGTCGTAGCGTAGCACCTGCCCCTTCTCCGCCCCGGTCAGATCGATCAGCTTTAATAAGGTGTAGATCGGCCCGAAGCCGCAGATACGCCGCTTGTCTTCCTCCTTGTGGATGAATTCGGCAAACGCGTCGGGGTTGAGCTGCTCCACGTGCTTGAGCATCTCGAGATCGTTCTGCATGCAGCGATGGAAGGAGAAATCGGTCGGTGGCTTGGAATCTCCGTACCGCAAGCCGATGTGCGCGAGGTCCGCGCTGGCGATGACGCAGGCTCGCCGGCCTGCCCCGTCGATCGCCGCTTTCAACGACTGAACGAACTGCTCCACGATGGCCGCCATGTCCCGGAGTTGCGGCACGAAGAACGCGGCGGGAGGAAAGGCGCAGAGGACCGGGACGATGGAAGCGGGCTTGTCCCCGGCGATCGCGTGCTGCAGGAACGGCAGTTGAAACTCAACGGAGTGCTCGCTCTGATGGCTCGCATCCTCCTCAAAGAATCGCTCGCCGCCCTGCTGCCGGAACCGGGCCAGCACGTCTCTGGCCGCCGGTACGGTGCCGAGGGGCGTCTCGAAGTCCTTGTCCGTCACGGCAAAGAGGTTCCCTAGGCCGGCATGACAGGTGCCGACCACCACGAACAGGTCGGGACTGTCCGCTTCCTTCAGCTCTTTATAGGCCCAGGCATAGACCGGCCCGCCGATCCGCGGCTCATAGTGCGGCGCCACAAGGCCGGCGATGGGCTTCCCTCGATTCTCGGACGGCTTGACGGGAGGGCCCTCCGACGAGGAGAAAAATCCTTCAAGCTGCGCATGCAGTTTCTCACGTTCCCCCTCGTAACCCTTGCCGGAAAATGCTGCTCGCCTGACCTCAGCCTGCCGATAGGCCGCGATGGCCGCCCGCTTGGCCTCCTCCACCCGCTCGCCTTCTAAAAACAGCCGCTCGTCGAGGTCGGCTACGAGCTTTTCGAGGCGGTCCGGCATGAAAAACTCGCCGAACTTTTTCAGGTACTCCGCTGCAATCTGATCCAGGGAATGCTCCCCGTCGAAGAACTGCAGCATGTAGAAGTAGTTCAAGGGAACGATCAATTTTTCGGCGGTCAGCTTAGTGGGGTCCCAGAGGACGATGTACTGCTCGTCCTGCTCCTTCAGGGGGGAGAATTGGAGATTTCGCAACAATGGAAATTGTCTGGAATCTCGTACTGGCTGCGCCTCGGCCACGTGCACCCGCCTTCCTTACTTGCCCGACCGCATTATATCGTATCTCACGCCTGACGCCTCACGCCTTACGCCTTACGGGCCTGATTCCGGCTCAGTCCGCCGCGCTCGCCGCACCACCAGGGCTGCGATGGTCACCACCAAGAGAACGGGCGTCGCCCTGCCGTACCGGGGGTCGGCAAATTCGATGAGGTCGACGAACCGGCCGATCAACAGGGACATACGGGCCATCACCGTATAGCCGAAGGCCGCGCCGAACGCGATCATCAAAAACACGATGCCCGTGCGCGCCGCGACCCGCACCGGCCCGGTGTGCTCGAGCGAGAAGAAAAAGTAAAACAGCACCGAGACCACCCCGAGCAGCAGGACGATCGCGTTCAGGTTGCTCGACAGATCGGTCAACTGGTAGGTGAAGGTCGGCGCCCCCGCAACCATGGTGGCCATCGGCCGAATGGTATCTTCCACCTGCCTGAGGATGTAAGAGGAAATCACGCGCGGAATGGCCAAGCCGGACCCGACCCCCACGATGAACGCGAACGCGATGCGCGACAGCCAGGAGACCTTCGGGGCGTATCGCGCCAGCATCAGCATCCCGATCCCCAGGGGGATCAGCAGGGACCAATCGCCCTGCTTGATCATCGGCTCGTAGATCAAGCGGACGACCACAGTGTCGTACGCCTTCACGATGGTGTAGCCGACCGAGACGCCGACGTAAAGATGCTCCGCCAATTTGAACAGCGGGTTGTCCTGGTACAGGAAGGTAAAAATGAACAGGGTGAGCCCGGTGGCGACCCACGCTCCCAGCAGCATCTCAAACGACATCTCGTCTCCTCAGCCTCTCTCTCGCCGCGCCGTGCGCATGGCCAGATGCAGCACATTGCACATGAGCACGAGCACGATGATCGCGAAATGCGTCGCGGATTGGGCGTCCATGCCGGCGACGGCGCGGCCCTTCTGCCCGATCAGGACTTCATATTCGGCCGCGCCGCGCAACCCTCCGATCAGGCCGTTGATCTGGCCGCTTCGCAGCAGCGGATAGAGGCCGGGCGCGATCACGCCGGTACAGCCGCCGCCCAGCTCGAACTTGTACTTGTCCTTCCCGAAGACATACCAGGTCTCGATGCCGGCCGTGCCTGCCGCGAGGCTGACCACGTACGCCACATCCCGGAGCGTGGCGACCCCCTTGAGCGCCGGCAGGTCTTTGGTGGGCTGGTTGTAGTAATCGCTCGGGAAGGCTTTGTACAGGTCCTGCCCCATGGTGATGATCAAAGAGCCGACGCCGGGGCTCCAGCCGAGAAACACATAGTCCGTGCCGTTCACCTTTCCCATCTCGCGTGCCGTGCGGGAGACCACCTCATCGGCCATGCCGGTCCCGGTGACCCACAGCGTCATTCCGATGACACGAAGATTTTTCTTGAACGCGTGGCGCAGCAGGGCCACCGCCTGCGGATACAGCTCCGGCTTGGAGGCCGGATCGAAATCGAGCGACAGCAGAAACACCGATCCTTCCGGCAGCTTGTCGATGTACTCGTGCACCCCGCGGACCTCGGGCGAAACCTTGATCGCCAGGCCAACCGGATAGAGCAGCGGCCCCAGCGTGCAGACCGCGATCAGCAGAAAGATGACGCGGCGATCAATGTGCAGTAACCGCTCTGCGATCGTCACAGCCACATCTCGTCAGGCGTAAGGGGCGAGGGGTGAGGGGTGAATTCTTCTCCGGAACAAGAACGATATTTTCTAACCCCTGACTCCTCACTCCTTACTCCTTACTTCCTCCAAGGTACGCCCGTTCGACGCCGAAGATGATCTTCAATGACAGCGCGATGGCGCCGAGGCTGATGCCGATGAGGATGGCCCGCCGGACCGACGCGTTCAGCACGTTCAAGATCCATTGCGTGGCATCGCCGCTGACCGGAATGAGATACTCTCCGAGCGGCACCCGCCCCATCATCACGATGACCGCCGCCAGCAGCAGGACCGCCGCCTCGGGGCTTCGGGCGCGGAACGAGCGATACGCCGCCGACGCGATGAAGAACGCCAGGATCGAGAACATCGTTCCTTGCAGCGGCACCATCATGAAACTGTAAATCCAGCCGAACCCGGTGATCGCCCCGTCCATCGATTCCTTGCCGTTCGCCCAGAGACCGATCATGACCGTCGTGAGCATGCCGGCATACAACACGAAGCTGTACCCCCACCCGGGCTCCCGCCGCCTGATCTTCACGGCGTGAATGTGGAACAGGCTCGTGACGCCCAGGACCAGCGCGAATCCTCCGATGATCTGCAGCCACTTATTCACGGTGGTGAGCATGTCCTCGGAAGCCGGATGCGGGACGTAGTACTGGCCGGCAAACGTCAGCCCCATGACGAGCGTAATGAGCAGCGGCAGTTGCCGTCTCAGGAAGATCATTTCAGGTCCTTGAACAGGTCCAGCACGATCCGAGGAAGCTCGGTCTCGAGCAGCACACCGGTCGTCGCCAGGATGGTGCCGAGGGCGAGGACGGCCAGGATGAACGCCTTGCCCATGTCCTGTCCACGAAGCGTGCCGACCTGGACCGGCTCGCGCGACAGGTACGCGCTGGCGGCGTACAGCTCCTCGCCGATCAGGGTGTAGTCACAGGTGGTAACGAAGAAGGGCATCTGATGATCGGAGTCCGTGCCGGCGATCTGGATGGCCCCGGTGCTGGCGCCGGTCTCGGTGAGCAACAACGATTCGGCGAAGTAGGAGCCCATGAAGAAATTGGCGGCTGGCTTTCGGCGAAGCATGATGCCATCCACCGCCGCGGTGTAGCTGAACTGATCGGTGGTGATGAAGAAATTGGAATCCTCCTTGAACACGTCGGGCTTGCCGGCCTCCAGGTACGCCTGCTTGGTGACCTCCTGGCACACCGCCATGACGATGGGGTCCCGGTGCGGCACGACGAGATCGGTTTCATACGCGGCCACGCGCTTGGCCACCCGGCCCAGGATGACGGCGGCCGCGATCGTGGACGGTTCGCTCATGTCGCCGGCGCCGGTCAGGTACAAAATCGGTTTCCCCAATTCGGTCGCGCGGCCGATCGCTTCATCCACTGCGTCCAGTCCGGCGATGCGCCGGAGGAAGATATCGCGTCGCCTTGCGGTGCGGATCGAGACAAAGACGACCGACGCGAAGAGCATCACCAGCAAGAGATTGTTCATCTGGTTCCAGTTGACCCAGTTCGGCTGAGGCACGGCGAGCTGGGTCGTCGTCAGCGCCCGGTCGGTGTCCGTCACCGCCGCAACGGCCACGGCGTACCGGACGCCGTTTTTCAATTCGAGCCCTTTCCCGGACTTGAGGTCGTACCGGTGCCAGTCCGAGGCGGCCGGCCGCGTCCACCACGGCAGCTTTCCTTCCCGGACATAGTGGGTGTTGGCCGGAAACTCCGCCACGATGGAGCCCCCCTCACCTGCCTCCTCTTTATGCTCCCTCGCCCCTTCGGGGAGAGGGCTGGGGTGAGGGGCGGCTGTTGGCGCCGGTTTGAGCAGAATCTGGTAGCGTACATCCGGGCCGTCATACGCGGCCGGCGCCCAGATCAGTGTCAGTCCCCCACCGGAGTCACTCGGTGTATCGAAGACAGCGAAGTCTTGCGGCGGTGTCAATTCGGCCGCTACCGTCTGCGCCGCCGCCAACCAGAGCGCCGCTCCGAGCGCAGCTCTCTGTATCCCCTTACGCCTCACGCCTCACGCCTCACGGCTTCACTACCCTTCTATGAGTTCGACGTTCGCCCGTGGGATGATGGCTCGACCGCCGTCGGCGAACTTGACCTCCAGCACGCGCACGCGGCTTTCGGTCTCGATCGCCTGAGGATTCGTCGGAAGATCGGCCACCGACCCGATCTGCCCGAACAAGGGGTCCCGGATAATCCGGACCTGATCGCCGATCCGAATGCCGCTCCGTTCGGCCTCGGTTACCCCCTCACCCCAACCCTCTCCCCGAAGGGGCGAGGGTGTCACAGAGGAGGGGGCAATGATGATTTCCGGGCGGATCACCCCTGCGCGGATCTGGGTGGCGCCGGACATGGAGGCTTGCTGGCCGGCATGTCTCGACAGGAGCGCAAATGTCTTGGAGGCCATGGGGATCGAGCCGAATCCTTCGGTCAGAATCAGCGTGAACCCCACTTGCTCCGTCCCCGTGATCGCCACGCCCAAGTCATACCCCAACAGCTCCCGCAAATCCTTGTCATGGATGCCGCCCACCACCAATCCGGCGACACCCACCTGACGCGCGCGTTGAAGCGTCGCGCCGTCCGCAAAGGCCCCACCGACAACGATTTTGCCTTTCATGGCGAGCGTCAATTGGGCGGCGATCAGGACGACATCGGGGGCCTGCACCGCCATGATCAAGTCCCCCCATGTCTCTCCGCCAATGCCGAAAATCCCCTGGATGAGCGTGCAGTCGGTTTCCACGACCACACCCTGAGCCGGCAGGAGCTCGATGACCGTACCGTCCACGTAGGCCAGTAGCTCCAGGGGACGGGGCGGCTCCCGGAGGATGACCTGGCCGGTGACGGTGGAGACCGATTCCACCGTTCCGTCGATCGGCGATCGCACCTCGGTTTTGAACCATTTGATCAAGGGCCGGCTCTCGGCGATGACCTCATCCTTGCGAATTGCGGCTCCTTCTTTCTTCACGAGATATTCGGGAATCTCATCCGGCGCGACGCCGATCAAGTTCGCCACATTCACCACGTGGACTTTGCCGGGCAGCTCGGTGAGGGCCACGATCATGTCTGCCCGGACACGGTCCCCGGGTCGTACCAGCACCGTTCCTGGGATCGGCAGCACGCGCCGCTTCCGGACGATCGTCCGCTCGGTGACCGTCAAGCCTGGGGTGTAGGCGTGGCCCATAATAAGCCCTAGGCCATAGGTGATGGGCTAGAGGCTATAGGCAAACTTCCTCTCGCGCCCATAGCCTATCGCCCATTGCCCCTGGCCTTCTCCAGCGGATACAGATCAACGGCGCGGTGCCACCGGGTCAAGGCGGCCACCCGCGCCTGTGGATCGGATGGCAACTTGAGCGGTCGTCCGCGCCCGTCCAACAGGAGTCCCACCACACCGCCTCTGGCTTCTCGTGTCACCGTCGCGCCTTTCCCCTCGCCGAGATTCACGTGCTTGACCGGGCGCATCTCGACCCGGGCCGCTTCCCCGACCGCCAGCGGAAAGAGCTTGAGCTCGCCGAAGGCCAGCGTCCCGCTCTCCGGCTTCCGGCCACCCGGGAATTCAATCATGTAGTCCGCGCACCGTTCGCCGTCCCGCCCCTGCCCGATCGGCGCGACGCAGGTGCCCAGATAGATCATGCAGTCGCGGACGAAGACGTCCATGGCCGCTTGCTCGTTGACCCCGGACAGCACCCCGAGGTGCGGCATCATAAAGATGCTGTCCACCGACAACGCGGTGAAGCCGAGCGGTTCATAGGCATCCACCATCATCAGCATGGACTGCACGCGCCTCGGCGCGTGTGACAGGATCCCTCCGCTCCCGACGATGAGATCGAGATTCAGCATGTCGATCAGCGTCGCGCCCGAAGCTCGCTGCTCAAAGATATCCGAGATGGTCCGCTCCTGCTGGATACCCTTCAGGCCGGTCGCCAGCGATTTATGATGGCTCAACGCCAGCCGGAGCGCCTCCCGTGCGATGGCGTGCTCGATCTGCAACTCGTCGAGTGTCTGAGGGATGGTGGTCGGCCGGATCATCTTGTTCTTGATGCGATTGCGCAGGATCGGCTCCTCGATCGTGAACGGAACCCACCGCATGATGTTGGCGATCCCGGCCTCGGCCAGCACGTTCGAGATGCTGTAGGACAGCCCGAGGTTGGCGCTGACCGTCCGGTTGAACACGCCACCGAACACCGAGAACACGTCGGTGGTCGCCCCGCCGATGTCCACGCCGATCAGGTTGATCCCTTCGCGCTTGGCGATGGTCTCCATGATCAGCCCCACGGCCGCCGGCGTCGGCATGATCGGCGCACCGGTCCAGGTCATCAACTTCTTATAGCCAGGCGCCTGGGCCATGACATGCTCCAGGAACAGATCGTGGATCTTCTGGCGAGCCGGATGGAGATTCTCGCGTTCCAGCATGGGCCGGATGTTCTCGGTGATGACCAGCGCCGTCTTGTCTCCCAGAATCTCCTTCACCTGCTCGCGCGCCTCCTTGTTGCCGGCGTAGATCAGCGGCAGCTTGTAGGTCATACCCAGGCGGGGCCGCGGCTCAGCGGCACGGATGTACTCGGCCAGCTCGACGACGTGCGTCACCGTCCCCCCGTCGGTCCCGCCGGACAGGAGGATCATGTCGGGACGCAGCGACCGGATGCGCTCGATCTTTTCGTGCGGCAGCCGCCCGTCGTTGGACGCCAGCACATCCATGACGATCGCTCCGGCGCCCAAGGCGCAGCGCTGCGCGCTCTCGCCGGTCATGCTCTGGACCGCGCCGGCCACCATCATCTGGAGTCCGCCGCCGGCGCTGCTGGTGGAGATGTAGATGTCCACGCCGACCTTCGGTTCGCCCTGCGGCCCCCGGTTCGGAGTGATGATGCGTTCCCCCTCCAGGATGCGACGTCCAGACAACTCTTCCACTTCCGCGATCGCGTTCAGCACGCCCCGCGTGACATCCTCGAACGGCGCTTCGACCGTGGTCGGGGCTTCGCCGCGATAGGTCTGCCGGTAGGCATCCCCGACTTTCTCGATGAGAATGGCCTTGGTCGTGGTGCTGCCGCAATCGGTCGCGATGATCACCGAGAGCGGCCGGCTTGGGCTGTCGGAACCGATCGCGGCGGGGGTCATCGAGACATCGTCTTCCCGCTGGACGATTTCGTTTCGATGAGGGCGATGAGCCGGGGGATCGCGTCGCGCCGTTCGAGCAGGCGGGCCGCCCGTTCGATCTCGTGCGTGTCGCAGACCAGGTTCAGGATGGGGGTCAGGAAATGCAGCGCCTGGCTGCCGAGAAAGTTCATCGGTCCGGCCGATTCCAGAAACAGGACGGCGGGGGTGGCCATGCCGCGGCGGACGACTTCGGTCGCCACCCTTTCGAGAAGCCGGACATCGTCGGCGCTCAGCGCCTCGGCCGGCGGCCGCACCGCAAACGCTTCCCGCATGGTCTCTTTGAGCTTGAGAATGTGCCTGGAGAAGGCCATCGTCGAATACGCGTGAGAACGGTGGGTTATACTAGCGGAGCGATAGAGCCATGGTCAATCTCTGGCTCGTCATTGGTGCGCTGGCATTCCGGGACCCATTGCTCTGGGCTGCAATGGGTCCCGACATCGCCGACATGGCCGATGGTTTAGCGAGTATGAGGGGCACCCATTTTTTCAGGCGAAGGCGCCTGAACAGTAGGCAGTCTCTTCAAGGAATGTGTGGGAAGCGGCGGGGGAGACCGATTACGCCGACAGGCCAAGATGTTGCTCAATAGCCTGAACTCGTCTCTCCAGGTGCTCGACCCGTTACGACATCCTGAACCTGCTGGCGAAGGAACTGCTGTCCTTCTGTGATACCTGATCCTGGAAGCCGAGCAGAAGCCGTCTGCAACGCAGGATTCACGCGGGGAGGAAATCGAGGGACCGATTATTTTGGACAGCAGTGGACCAGGAGTCTTTTCTGGATGGGCGCGCAGGGGCAGGGATCGTTGCGGCCGACCTTCTCGCTGGCGCACGTCTCGTTCACAACTCCCGCGCTAGGACCTCGCGAAACCTTTGGAGAAACTCCCCGGGGGTCATAACCGGAAAAGTCGCCCAGGCACGGACCTTCTGTGTCTGAAAATGCCGCGTGTTCCAGGTCACAAGATAATCAACGGCGGCCTGCCTGGCGGCGGCCAGGATCGGGGCATCGCTTTGATGGATGACACGGGCCGCGTCCCGCACTGAGTCAACGGGTGGATCCTCAGCAATGATCGGGTCAAGCTGCCGCAGTAAGCTGTGGTAGTCGTCCAGAAGAAAAGGGAGTTTGGAGCTGAGGTTGCGATCGGCTTCCGTCAGGACCTGCCGAGATACCACCAATCGGATTAAGCCGGCCTCGCCGAGCCGAAGCAGTTCACGCGCGGCTCCGGTGGCAGAGACCACCCCGGCAATGAGCGCGCTGGTGTCGAGGAAGACTCGCCACCGCTTAACCTCCATAGCGTTCCCGGTTGTACTGTTCCCGCTGCTTCCCGAGGTCCGCCAGGAGGTCGTCTAACTTCAGCCCAGCTTTCTTCATGGCGCGTGCGGCCTTCTTGGCGACCGTGTCTCCGACGAGCTTCTTCGGTGTGAGCAGGACCACATCGCCGATCTTGACGATCGTCATCGTGGTGTCGCTCTCGAGATTCAATTCTCTTCGGATCGACGCAGGAATGGTCAGTTGTCCTCTCCCCCACACTTTGACGGTAGGCATGGTGGCCTCTCCTTTCTGAAGTTTTCAGATATTCAGTATAGGTCAGATTGTGGTTAGCTTTCAAGGACTTGGGGTTACTGCTCAGTGTCACAGTGGGGATGACCCAGGCGCTTAGCGCCAGAGCACCCAGTACGCAATGAGGAAATGGGAGCGGTTCGAGGACTGCGAGGAGCGATCTAAAGGCGTGCTCGTTACTGATCGACTCTGACGCCCATCACGTCTTACGTTTCACCATTCACGTTTTGTTGACCGCAGGGCGCCGGTTAGTCTTTTGGCTTGACACAGTTGGGTGCGCCCCGCTGCTGGCAGAGCCGGTACCGAATCGTTTCTGCCCAGGATTCCATCGCTTTATTCACATCATCCCACGAATCAAACGAGTCTACGTCGAGGCGTTTCTTGCCGACTCGTCGATCAGCGGAGGCCGCCAAGACTTCCCCGGACACGGAGTCGAGAAACCTGATTTCACCGCTGACCTCGCCAACAAATGCCGGCTTACCGGTGAGCACCGTTTTGATCGTGGAGCCCATGAAAAAGGCGTTCATCGGTGCGGGCACGGAAGAGAGGGTGCGCAGCGCGACGTTGGCCTTTTCGGCACCAGTGAGTGCGGCTTGAACGCGGAGGGTGCCAGGGCCCGGGGTGTCGACCATTTCATAGTCTTTCGCCAAGCTCTTGTAGACGAGACTGTGCAGCAAGTTGGCGACCTGCTGCAGGTCTTTTTCTTCGCCTGCGTCCGTCGTGCGCACGTTCCAAATCTGCACGGGATCGAGAATGATTTTCTTGTACGTGCCGCGCGGGATCAGCAGCAGTTTGGGGTTCCGGTAGACGAGCAGCGCTTCGTCGTCCTTTCCTTTATGCATCTGCGGGTAGAGGGTTCCCAAGAAGCCGGAGGTTTCCATTGAGCGTGCCTGCTTCGTCGGGGAACACCCCACCAGCAACGCGATCGTCAGCGCGAGCACCGAGAGCCAAGTCGTCATCGGGTTTCCTTTCATTGACAGGGGGGGAGTCTCATCATGAGTAGCATCCCAGACCCGCGAGAGCAGTAGCCTGGTGTTCCTCGGGTGATAGGTGCTAGAAATTTGCTTTTGGGGGGCTCGAACCCCCTCAAGAAGCCCCAACAGGTGCCTGTAAGTAGCTCTTTCCCCGGTTCTTGTCAAGATGCTCATGACCGACTCATGGCTGAGCAGCCTTTCCAGAGGGTTTGGGGGCGTGAAGGCGGCTTTTTGGCCGCGAGCAGCCCTGCCCTGTTAGCAGCCGTTTACCTGCCGTTCAGCGTGATACGAGCTCCGGACCAGGGGGCCGGA
>CAYZKG010000034.1:0-22676 GCA_964478915.1 uncultured Nitrospira sp. | reverse complement strand
TCAGGAGATTGCCCTTGGCATCGTAGGCGAAGCGTGTCCTCTGCCCCAGAGGGTCTGTCAGTTCCGTAAGGCGGTTAAAGGTGGACTCATAGGTGAAACGCGTCGTATTGCCGGCCGCATCAGTGATGGCGGTGACGTTGCCGTCTGCATCATACGTGAACGTGGTCTTGCGTCCCAATGGATCGGTAGTGGCTTGCAACAGATTTGAGCTTGAATCTCTCGTGAATATTGTGGTCTGGCCAAGCGCGTCGGTCTGCTCGATTAGATATCCCTGTCCATTGAAGCGATAGGTGGTGGTATGTCCTAGCGGACCCGTGACTGCTGTTTTACTGACCGCTCCTCCGGCGAGCGTGTAGGCGAACTGCCAGATTCCGCCATCCGCCTGAATTTGCCGGCTTACCCGTCCGCCGTCGTCATAATATTCGTTCGTCAGAAATGTAATGCCTCGCCCGTCAGTGATCGTCAGCATGCGGCCCAGAGGGTCGTAGGCGTACCGTGTCACGAAGCCGGCCGGATCTGTAACAGATGCCAGGCGACCATTGGCATCATAGCTATACTGGACTATGCGGCCCATCGGGTCCCGGATCTCGGTAATGGAATTGCCGGAGTAGCTAAGCAGGATCTCTCGCCCAGCGGAATCTGTGATCTTTGTAAGTGTCCCTAATAGACCGGTCCGCTCCAGGAGGATCGTGTTCCCGTTCCGATCGATCTGCGCCGTCAGAAAGGCGGTGCCGAGGGTATCCGCGCCGAACGTCCATGTGGCACCATCCTTGAACCGAAGGGTGTGACCAGTCGCAGTTCCTGTCAGCACACTTCCTTGGTAGGAGGGGGCGGTCAGGTTCCGGAACGTGCCGTCGGGCTGACTCACAAAAAGCACCCGCGCACCTCCAGGCAACATCAAGGTGCGCATACTATTCTCGATCAGCAAGAGGACATGGTAGGAGTGGCTGGTTCCTGGCCCGAACGGCCCGCTCGTGGCTCCCATGGTGCGATACATGCGCGTAAAGGTGACCGGGAGGCGGCCCGGCAGGATGAGGTCGGTCTTCTTCAAGACGAAAACACCGGTGGATAAATCAACTGGATCTCCGCCTTCGACGCCGGTGCCATGCGCCCCCAACGGCACAAACCCCACGAGTCCGTTGAGACTTGCGAGCGCCGCTCGAAGCGCACCGCAACAGAATCGGGGCTGCCCGTACGGTCGCCCTGTGGCGGGGTCGATATCCGGGACGATTTGCAATCCATCGGCCGATACGGTTCCGGTGCCATACTGTCTCCATTCGTTGGGCCGGCTGCCGTCCGGAGCCTCATCGTAGAACCAGAGCTCAACCTTGGTACCCGGAGGGGCCTCCAGATCATTAGGCAGCGTAACCGGAATCGGAGCAGAGGGCGTCCCGCCCCCGGGCTTGCCGAAGTAATCCATATACACAACCGGGGAGTAGCGATCTCCGGGCAACGAAGACGGGATCGGCAGGCGATCGGCAGGCACCCGCCTGATGGAGATTTGCGTGTCCGGCTGACCATCCCAGCCGGTAATCGTCACGCCAGCCGGAATGATCATTTGAAAACCGGGAATTCCTGGATCAGTGACGGTCCGCTCCGCACTGCTGTTCGAAATGTCCGTAAGGCCCGCGGTCTTTTGGAAATGCAAATGCGGCGTGAACCCGAGCGTATTGGTCACACCGGCCACGATTGTAACTTTATAGGGGATAATGGGAAAGCTGCGCTCGGGCGTCGAGGCAGGGCCACCGTCAATGAACAGCAACTGATCGCTTCCGACCGGAGGGTTCACAATCAGGAAATTGCCGCCTTCATCTGTAAATACTTCAAGCGCGCCCAATTTCACTTTGACGCCCTTCACCGGCTTATCATCCTCATCCAAGACCTGACCCGCCAGATTTGTGACGCCTGCGCCCTGAACCTGTACAGTGAGCGCAACGGATCGCGTGGCCTGTACTCCGTCAAGAAGGGCCGTGGCGGTGACGGTGATGGGATGACTGCCTGGCGGTGTGGTGCCATTGGTCGCAAGACTAAGGGTTGCCGACTGTCCAGCGGTGAGAGTGCTTGTTGAGAACCCAGCCGACATTCCCGGCGGCACATCTTTCACCGCCAGACTCACCAGACCGGCAAAGCCTCCGCTTCCACTGAGACTGACGGCAAAGGCCCCTTGCCCTGTGGCTGGAATGGCAAGAGCGGTCGGAAGTGCGGTCAGGCTAAAGTCCTGGCTCGAAATGACGACGAAGGATGTGGTGCTTGTCGCTGTTCCGAATGACGTTGTGACGCGGATCGGGCCTGTGGTTGCTCCTAATGGCACGGTAGTAGTGAGTGAGGTCCCTGTGGCACTCGACAAGATCGCTGGAGTTCCGTTGAAGCTTACGCTGGTCTTCCCCAGGCCTGACGCGTCAAAGCTCATCCCACTGATCGTCACCACGGTTCCGGGTGGGCCGGTAAGCGGCGTGAAGCTGTTGATGACCGGTACCCCTAACGTGATGGTGAGCGTGCTGATCGCGGGCTGATGGGCCACGGCCGTGGCGGTCAGCGAGACCGTCCCGGACGCTGCGCCACTGACGATTATCGACGTGCTGGTCTGATTGGGCGGGATGACTACCGAGCTTGGTACGACGATGCTGCCGGAGCCGGCAGTGAGGAACGACACTGTCAAGCCTGATGCTTCGGCGGGCACCGTGGAGGAAACCGTCAAGGCGAGGAACTGCCCGACCTGCAGCGCCGCGGCCCCAGGAACTAAGCTGAGTGACGGCGGCGTCTGGACGGTCAGAGTCGTTTCCGCCCGATCAGGGCCGGACACAGCGGAAATCGTGGCACTACCGACGCTGAGACCGATTGCCATGCCATTGGCGTCGATCGACGCGATGGCGCCATCGGAAGAGCTCCACGTTACGGAGCCGGTCAAGTCTTTTGTGCTTCCGTCTGTGTACGTTCCTGTGGCAGTAAACGCCTGGACCTGTCCCGCAAAGATGGACAGAGTCTCCGGTGAAAGGCTGAGCGCGACCAACTCAGGAGGCGTGACTGTGACCTGAGAGCTCGCCGCACCATTGAGGGAGGCTGTGATGGTCGCCGAGCCTTCACCCTGCGCCAGCACGGGGAAATCGGCCTCCAAAGAGCCGGCAGGGATGGTCACCGTTGTCGGAACTGTCGCCACCAGCGAGACGCTGCTGGTCAGCGGGATTGGCGTTGGCTCCGTTGGCGCGGGGCTGACAGTTACACGGAGTACCCCGATCGTTCCCTTCGGTAAGCTCAGCGTACTCGGCGTCAACCCGGTGACCTTGGTCGGAGGCGCCGTCACCTGGATCGACGCACTGACGGTCGTGCCATTGAGCGTGGCGGAAACATTGGCCGCGGCCTTTACCAGACCTGTGACCGCAACTTGAGCGCTGGTTTTCCCTGCCGGGATGGTGACTGATTCCGGAACCTGGATGATCGCCGGAGCGTTATTTGCCAAGGGAATAACGGTGTCGGTCGATTGTGCGGCATTCAGGCTTAGCATGAGGCTGCCTGTTGCTCCTTGCTGAAGCACCAGCGGGCTCGGGAGCAGGGAGACTAGCACCGGCGGCGGCGGAACGATATGGATTGTGGCCGTGAGCGAAGAACCCGTTCCGAATGTTGCCGTCACCGTCGCGTCTCCTGCCGCTAGGGCCTTCGCAGTGAACAAGGCGTGGTCCTGTCCAGATGGGACTGTCACTGTGGAAGGGACCTGCAGGACGGATGCAGTATCCACACTGAGCGACACAGGTGCATCGTTAAGTACGACCGCGTTGAGGTGAATGGTCAATTGAGCGGTCGCGCCCACTGCCACGCTGAGCGGCGAGGGCCCCAGGGAGGCTAGCTTCGGAGACGGCGGGACCACCTGGGCTGCGGCTTCGGCTGTAGAGCTCTGCAGCCTCGCCTGCAATATGGCCGAGCCTAAGGCCACTGTGCCCACCGTGACAGGCGCAGCGGTCTCCCCGGCCTTCACCGTAACCATCGACGGGACGCTCACGACACCGTCCGGGATTGCCGTCATCTGCACCATCGTGTCGGTAGACTGTGCGGCGGAAACCGTGACAGTGAACGTTCCCACCGCTCCAAGTGTTATCGGGAGCGTTGGAGGCACGATGGAGACCACAACTGGCTGAGACGGCGAGACGGTTACCATGCTGCTGGCACTGGAGCCGTTCAGGTGCGCAGTGATTTGCGCCGTGCCCGATGTATTCGCCGCGACTGGGACGGCCGCGCTGAGCTGGCCTGCCAAAACGGACACGGAGCCTAGCACGAATGCAATTTCCGGGGCGGTACTCGTCAGCGAGATGATGGTCTCTGTCAGCTGTGTCGCACTCATCGTAATCGTCAAGGTGCCGGTGCCGCCCTGCGTGATGGCCAGGGTGCTTGGAGTGAGACTGGTAATGGTGGGAGGCATCGCTGTGACTTGCACAGTGCTGCTGACGCTCCTGCCGTTGAGCGTCGCGATCACAATGGCATTGCCAATTCCCACAGCATTCACGGGGATTGGCACCGATGCCTGCCCTGCCGCAAAAGAAACCGTCGGGGGAACGCTCGCGATATTCGGGTGACTGCTGGTGACGGTGAGATTTCCCGATGCTGGGGGAACAGGGCTGAGCGTCGCGGTCAGCGTCCCTTGGGAGCCGATCAGCAGCGGGAGCGGGTTCGGCGTGAGCTGAGCCGGAAACGGGCGTACCTTGGCACCAAAGAGAGATAGTGTGAGCCGGTCTTTCGGCTGCCCGGCCAGCCGGACGGTCAAAGTATTTGTCGGCCGCAGCCTCACCAGCTTTTCAATGAAGGCTACGCGACGACTGAACTCCCGCTCAGTGACGATGACCTGCCCATTTAAGATCACGCGGGCGGTGTCGGTGCGATGGCGGCGACAGTGGCGACGCATATGGGGTTGACTCTCCAAAAGATCATCGCCGCGATCTACCTCGATCTCCCCAAGCACTGGCGCGGAGTGACGAGTCTTCCCGCGCCGAGGCTCACAGGGCACGCCATTTTCGATCCGCAAGAGAAACGGAGCCGTTACGCCTGCAGGCAGCCGTACCGTGTCTGTGAACACATCCGGCCGGCCTCTCGTTCGCACATATTCCTTGGGGCCAAAGACAACTTGGTCAGGACTGCTCTGGAATCGAATTGCGGCGCGAGCATGGAGTTCAACGGCTGCCCCTACCCCAAACTGACTTGCAAGGAGAGCGGCCGCAAGCGCCGTCTCTGCGAGGGGCCATCTCGTCGCCAGCGGCGTGCGCCCTGACTCCATGATGCCCTCGCAATCTGGTGGACCTCTTAGCCCGGCTGGAGCGAGCCAAGTGGGATGTTTTCCCGCATGAGCAACTCCTGTGCGAGGACGATCTTGGAGAAGTCCGGGAGCGGTACGCAGGGGGTGCCTTAGGAATTCATGAGCTTAGAAATAGGTCACGAGGAAGGTCACTGCGGGGTGCCATGAGGTTGTACATTTTGAGTCATGCGCCTCGAACAATTACGTTCAGCGCCCTTGGCCTTCCGTAAGAGGTCTAGAGGCCGGAGGTTACACGTGATGTGGAGGGGTTGGACGCGGACGGCACAGGATGGTCAGAGAGAGAAGGTCCCGGCTTAGCGGTCGGGGAAAGGTACAGGCGGCCGCGGACGGAAGCGGGGATCGCCGGGGAACGGGCGTGGGGGCGGCTGGACCGGATGCTCTCGTCGTTTCGATTCGATGGCCCGGCGCTCCAGCTCTTCAACTCGGACGGCCTCCTGGCGGCTCCTCGCCCGGTCGGCTAGCTCTTTGAGCGCCCGCTCCGCCTCGGTCAGCTCGGTGGGCTGGGGGCGCGGCTCGGGCTTTTGCGGCTCGGCCTTGGGGGGCTCCACCTTCGGCTCGCTGACTTTGAGCAGGGGCCGCTGGGAGGGCGGCACCGCGCGAGCCAGCGGGAGCGCGGTCCGGTGGCCAAGCTCCTCCAGCGCCGGGAACAGGGTCGGGGTCTGCTCCCGGTTGAATTCCTCCACGGCCGTGTGCGGCACCTGCTCGGCGACGTACGGCACCAACTCGCTCAGCGTGACGATCCTATCCTTGTCGGCGTCCGCCTCGCCCTGCAGCCCGGCCAGCAGATAATGGGTGAAGAGGCCGTGCTCGGCCTTGTCGTAATCCGAGCTGATCTGGCTGCCGGTGGCCGCGGCCAGCACGATGACCTTGCCGCCCGGCAGCAACGGGTTCTCCAGCGACATTCCCATGGGGCGGGCGCCCTTGGCGAGCACGGAGCGCCCGGCCGCGCCCGAGAAGCAGGAATCCAGCCAGACGATGACGTCACTGGCCGGGAGGTCATTCAGCGTCCCGTAGAGGTCCTTGAGGGGATAGAGGCCGGAGGGGAAATCCGGATGGCCGTCCCACGGGACCAGGTACGCCTCGCCGGTCTTGGGGTTCGGCGTGCCGTGGCCGGCGTAATAGACGTACACCGTGGAGTCCGGTTTGACGCGGAGCCGAAGCCAGTCCCCCAAGGTCCGAAGATCGTTGCCGGTCGCCTTGGCGTCGGTCAGGAGCCGGATGTGCGATTTGGGGATGCCGCCCTGGGTGTGCAGCAGTTCCGCGACCGCCTGCGCGTCCTTGACGGCGTACGGGACCTTGGGGATGACCTCTTCCCGGTACTGGCTGATGCCGATGACCACGGCATAGGCCTTGGGCTGCTTGAACTCGTGCTTTCTGGTGGACGCGGCCAGGGCCTCGGGGCAGACCCCGAGCAGCAAGACAAGGGTTGCGATCACGGGGAGCATGCGCCGGGTGTCTTCCCTCGTGCGAAAGGCGAAAGTTGGCAACGAAATTATAGAATCGGCCGCCTGGGGTGTCCAGCAATGGTGGAGTTCGCGACAGGAAGTGTCCCTGCAGTCACGTCGAAAGGAGGCTTGGGGGGTCGAGCCGACCGGTGCGGTGGACGCGTGCGCGAGTGGACTTTCCGGCCCCTGCCCCGTAGAATTTGCACAGGTGAGCGCAGGAGAGTAGATCTTGAAAGCCACCCGTTTTCGACACCCTGCTTCGATGACCGTGCTCGCCGGTCTGTCGGCGGGACTTTTCCTGTGCAGCCTCCTGCCGGTCGCCCCCGCGTCTGCCAACTCGTCATCCTCAACCCGCCCGTTCTGGGCCGAGAAAGCCTCCTTCATCGAAGGGGAAGACCTGTATGTGATCGGCGTGGCCTCTCGCCTGCCCACGCTTGAAGAGGCCCGGCAACGCGCCTTCGAGCACGGCAAGCTCGAGCTGATGAATTTCACCCAGGTGAGCAACATCGAGGCCTTGGGGGCGATCGAAACCCAGATGACGCACGAAGAATCGAATCCCGATGGCACCGTCACCGTCTTCCGGCTCCTCCGAGTCCCGATCATCAAGCTTTTTAACTTGCCGCGAGGCGGCTCTCGCGGCCTGACCGCTCCGAAGACCGTGCAGCAATACCGGTCCGAGTGGCTGAAACGCCAGGCGCCGCAGCCTCCGCTCACGGGCCAAGAGCGGGAGATCCTCCAGACCTACAAACGGGCTGTGGCCCGGATCGAGCGGGAATCCCGCCAGGCCTGCTCCTTGGTGAGGCCCGGCATGACACGGGCCGAGGTGAAGGCCCTGTTGGGACAACCGTCAGACGAGAGCCGGCACGAGGATACCGTGTGGGCGTACGGGAACACCGACATCCAGTTCACGCACAGCGGGATCGTGGACACCATCTCCGGCATGTATTGCCAGCGGAAGTAAGAGCTCCCTCGGACGGCTTGACAACCCTGTGACAGCTCAGTAGTATGCTGCCCACGGTGCCGGTCGCAAGTGGCCGGCATTTTTATTCACGGACCAACATGGCTATTCGCATTGGCATCAATGGCTTCGGGCGGATCGGGCGCAACGTCTTCCGCGCGTCCCTCGGGGACCCGGATCTGGAATTTATCGCGGTCAATGACCTCACCGACGCCAAGACCTTGGCGCACCTGCTGAAGTACGACTCCGTGCACGGCACCCTCAAGGCCGACGTGCAGGCCAAGGATGATCGGCTCGTGGTGAACGGCAAGGCGATCACCATTCTCGCCAAGAAGGACCCCAAGGAGCTGCCCTGGAAGGACCTCGGCGTGGACCTGGTCATTGAGTCCACCGGCCGGTTCACGGACCGGGAGGGCGCCGGGCGTCATCTTTCGACCGGGGCCAAGCGCGTGATCATCTCGGCCCCGTCCAAGGATGCGGACGTGACGCTGGTGCTGGGCGTCAACGAAGGGACCTACGATCCGGGCAAGCATCAGGTCATCTCCAACGCCTCGTGCACGACCAACTGCCTCGCGCCGGTGGCGAAGGTGTTGCTGGAGCACTTCGGGATCCGGCACGGCCTCATGACGACGATCCATTCGTACACCAACGACCAGCAGCTCCTGGATCTGCCGCACAAGGACCTTCGGCGGGCTCGGGCGGCCGCGCTCTCCATGGTGCCGACCAGCACCGGCGCCGCCAAAGCCCTGCACTTGGTGATCCCCCAGCTCAAGGGCAAGATGGACGGCATCGCGATCCGCGTGCCGACCCCCAATGTCTCGGTCGTGGACCTGACGGTGGAGACCGAGAAGGACTGCGACATCACATCAGTCAACGGGGCGTTCCGCCGAGCCGCCGAAGGCCCGCTCAAAGGCATCTTGAACTACACCGAGGTCCCTCTCGTGTCTGCCGATCAGAACGGCGACTCGCACTCCGCCATCCTGGACGCGCTGCTCACTAACGTCATGGAGCGGCGTCTGGCGAAGGTGTTCGCCTGGTACGACAACGAGTGGGGCTATTCCTGCCGCGTCCGCGATCTCGTCAAGTACATCGCGGCCCGCTCATGAGATTGCGCAAGCAGACGATCGAGGACGTCAAGTTCTACGATCAGCGCGCCATCATCCGCGCCGATTTCAACGTGCCGCTGGATGAGGCGCAGCAGATCACGGACGACACCCGCATCCGGTCTACGCTCCCCACGATCAACCGCGCGGTGGACGAGGGAGCGAAGGTCATCTTGTGCTCCCACCTCGGCCGCCCGAAGGGCAAGCCCGATCCCAAGCTGAGCCTCGCGCCGGTCGCCAAGCGCCTGCAGCGGTTGCTGGGGAAAGAAGTGCTGTTCGCGCCCGACTGCGTGGGGCCCGACGTGGAAGCGATGGTCGCCCGCATGAAGCGGGGGGACGTCCTGCTGCTGGAGAATCTGCGCTTCCACGCAGGCGAAGAGGAGAACGACGAGGCCTTCGCCACGCAGCTCGCCGCGCTGGGAGACGTGTACATCAACGACGCCTTCGGGGCCGCGCACCGGGCGCACGCGTCCATCGTCGGCGTGCCGAAGTTCGTCAAGGTTGCGGCTGCCGGCTACCTGCTCAAGAAGGAAGTGGAGTACCTGGAGGGCGCGGTGGCCGATCCCATGCGGCCCTTCGTCGCGATCCTGGGCGGCGCCAAGGTGTCCGGCAAGATCGATCTGATCGAAATCCTGGGACAGCGCGTGGACAAGGTGATCATCGGCGGCGGTATGGCCTTTACCTTCATCAAAGCGATGGGGCTGGAGATCGGGGCATCGCTCGTCGAAGACGACATGCTCGAGTTCGCCCGCGGGATCCAGGAGCACGCCCTGAAGCGCGGGGTGAAATTTTACCTGCCGGTGGACTGCGTGGTGGCCCACAGCCGCAACCCCGGCGCCGAGACCAAGATCCTGCCGGTGCAGGAGATGCCGGTGGGCTGGTACGGAATGGACATCGGCCCCGCGTCGGTCCGGCTGTTCAGCGAGGCGGTCCAGAACGCCAAGACCATCCTGTGGAACGGCCCGATGGGCGTGTTCGAGATCGACGCCTTTTCCCGCGGCACGTTCGCGCTGGCCCACGCGGTCGCGAACGCCTACGCGCTCACGATCGTGGGCGGCGGCGACACCGCCCTGGCGGTGCACCGGGCCGGCGAATCGGAAAGCATGTCCTTCATCTCCACCGGCGGCGGCGCCGCGCTCCAGCTCCTCGAGGGCAAAGAGCTGCCGGGCCTCGCCGCGCTCCCGGATGCCCTCTAGCCACGTGCGCCGACGGCTGATCGTCGGAAACTGGAAGATGCACAAAACCGCTTCCGAAGCGGCGGCCTTCGTGCAGCGCCTCAGCGACACGCTTCCCCGAACGGACCAGGTCGAGATCACGGTCGCTCCGCCGTTCACCGCCCTGCATGCCGTGGCCCAGGCGCTGGGCTCCTCCCCCCGGCTGCTCCTCGCCGCTCAAAACCTGTTCTGGGAGGATAACGGCCCGTTCACGGGGGAGATTTCCGCTCCCATGCTCAAGGACCTCGGCTGCCACTTCGTGATTCTCGGCCATTCGGAACGGCGGCAGCATTTCGGCGAGCGGGATGACGGGATCAACAAGAAGGTGCACGCAGCGCTGCGGCATGGGCTGCACCCCATCCTCTGCGTGGGTGAGACGCTCGCCGAGCGCGAGTCTGAGGCGACCGAACGGATCGTCACCGGCCAACTGCTGGCCGGGCTCAACGGCGTCTCCAAGGACCAGATCCCGTCGGTCACGATCGCGTACGAGCCGGTGTGGGCGATCGGAACCGGCCGAGCCGCGACCGCCGCGCAGGCTGTGGCGGTCCATCGGATGCTCCGCGCGGTCCTCCGGCGTTGGGACACCGAGGCAGGGGATCGGGTTCGGATCCTCTACGGAGGCAGCGTGACGCCGGAGAATGCCGGGGACTTCTTAGCTCAGAGGGATATCGATGGCGCCTTGGTCGGAGGGGCTTGCCTTGAACTTGAGTCTTTTGCTAGAATCGTGGCCCACGCGCAGCCTGACGCTGCGATGAGGTCATCGGAATAGTCATGTACACCTTGGCCGTGGTCATTCACATTGTGGTCTGCTTCCTGATGATCGGCGCGATTCTCCTGCAGGCCGGGAAAGGCGCCGAGATCGGGGCCGCCTTCGGCGGCTCCAGCCAGACCGTGTTCGGCAGCCGCGGGCCCGGAACGTTCCTCAGCAAGGTCACGGTCGGCGCCGCGATCATCTTCATGCTGACCTCCCTCGGGCTGGCCGTGCTGTCCTCGGAACGGAAATTCGCCTCCACCGTGATCGACCTGAACAAGAAAGAGACCTCTGCGCCTCCGCACAGCGCCGCTCCGAGCGAACCCTCGCCTGCCCCCGCGCCCTCCACACCGTAGATCTAGTGCCTTGACCCCTAACCCCTCACCCCTTACCCTTAACGCCTAACTGTTTGAGTTAGATGCGCGTCAGCCAGGATTCGTGCGCGCGGTCTTCGCCGCGGACGATGTCAAAGAAGATTTTCTGAAGGTCTTTGGTGAGGGGGCCGGGCTCGCCCGTGCCGACGCGCCGGTCGTCCACCTCGCGGATCGGGGTGATCTCCGCAGCGGTGCCGGTGAGAAACGCTTCCTCGGCCACGTACAGAGCATCGCGAGTGAAGCGCTCTTCGACCACCGGGATGTTCCGCTCCCGGGCCAGTTGGATGACGGAATTGCGCGTGATGCCTTCCAGGATGGACGTCAGCGGGGTGGTCTTGAGCACGCCGTTTCGGACCATGAACACGTTTTCGCCGGTGCCCTCGGCGACATACCCTTCGGTGTCCAGCATGATGGCCTCGTCGTAGCCGACCGCCTTCACCTCGCGCTTGGCCAGGATGGAGTTCACGTACGTCCCGGAGATCTTCGCGCGCGTCATGGCGGCATTCACGTGATGCCGGGTGAACGAGGACACTTTCGCCCGAATCCCCCGGGTCAGCCCCTCCTCGCCCAGATATGTCCCCCACTCCCAGGCCGCGATCGCCACGCCGATCGGATTCTCGCCCGGATACAGCCCCATCTCGCCGTACCCGATGTACACCAGCGGGCGGATGTAGCAGGCCTCCAGCCGGTTCACGCGAACCGTCTCCACGATCGCGTCGGCGAGCTGCTTCCTGCTGAACGGGATCTCCAGCATGCCGATGTGGGCCGACTCGAACAGTCGATCGATATGCTCGCGCAGCCGGAAAATGGCGGAGCCCTTGACGCCCTTGTAGCACCGGATCCCCTCGAAGGCGGCCAGGCCGTAGTGCAGCGAATGAGTGAGGATGTGGACGGACGCGTCCTTCCAATTGACGAAAGCGCCGTTCATCCAGATTTTTTCACTCGGCTTCATCGGCATGCGCTTGACGCGAATCTTCTCCGCGGCGACTATAACAGCGCCCTAAAATTGTTGTCAACGAAACATCGTCCGCCTCCTTGACACCCCGAGAAGGCATGTGGTAGATACCAGCGCTGTTTTTACAGGAGCACGATGCATGTACGCGATCGTTGACACCGGAGGCAAACAGTACCGGGTCGAGCCCGGCGCCCTGCTGCGCGTGGAGACATTGCCCGGCGAGGTGGGCGCCACGGTCGAGCTGAAGCAGGTTCGGCTGGTGCATGGGGACAGCGAGATCATGGTCGGCCGGCCGTGGGTGGAGCGAGCCAGCGTCAGCGTCGAGATCCTGCGCCACGGCCGCACGCGCTCGATCATGGTGTTCAAGAAGAAGCGGCGGAAGAATTACCGCCGGACCAAGGGCCATCGCCAGGGCTTCACGCAGATCCGGATTACCACCATCACGACTCCGTAAGCGACCAAGGACGATACCATGGCACACAAAAAAGGCGGCGGCTCCTCCCGAAACGGCCGCGACAGCAATCCGCAATATCTGGGCGTCAAGGCGTTCGCCGGCGAAACGGTCAAAGCCGGAGCGATCCTGGTCCGGCAGCGCGGCACGAAGTTTCATCCCGGCTTCAACGTGGGGTTGGGGCGGGACCACACGCTGTTCGCGCGCGTATCAGGCGTCGTGAAATTCGAGTCCGGAAATGTCCGGCCGAAGGTCAGCGTGTATCCGGTGCCACTTCCCTCCTGAGTCCTTCCCCTTCGCTCGCCTTTCCTTTCGCCCGACCTTTCAGGCACCGCCCTCCTTCCGCTTGGCTCGATTGCGTTGACGATCCTCGATCTTTATACTGTCGAGCGCAAGAGAGGGAGCGCTCGATCAGCAGGATTCTGTTATGTTCGTCGATGAGGCAAGGATCTTCGTGAAGGCCGGAGACGGCGGGAACGGCGTCTGCAGCTTCCGGCGCGAAAAATATGTCCCGCGCGGCGGCCCGGACGGGGGTGACGGCGGCGACGGAGGCAACGTGGTGCTGGTCGCCACCAGCCGTTTGCGGACCTTGCTCGATCTCCGCTACCAGCAACATTACCAGGCCCAGCATGGCGGCCACGGGGAAGGGTCGAACCGGCATGGACGGACCGCGCCGGATGTGCTGATCATGGTGCCGGTCGGCACGGCGGTCAAAGACGACCTGACCGGTGAGGTGCTGGCCGACCTGACCACGGAGGGCCAGACCTATGTAGCGGCCCGAGGCGGAAAGGGGGGGCGGGGCAACGCCCGCTTCGCGACCTCCACGAACCGCGTGCCGACCCGGAAGGAGACCGGCAAGCCCGGCGAGCAGCGCTGGCTCCAGCTCGAGCTGAAGCTGCTGGCCGATGTCGGCTTGGTCGGCTTGCCCAATGCGGGCAAGTCCACGTTGATCTCGACCATCTCCTCGGCCCATCCGAAGATCGCCGATTACCCCTTCACGACGCTGGCCCCGCACCTCGGCGTCGTGTCCTGGGGCGAAGACCGGAGCTTCGTCGTCGCGGACATTCCCGGGCTGATCGCGGGCGCGCACGAGGGCAAAGGACTAGGGGTTCAGTTTCTCCGGCACATCGAGCGCACATCCTATCTCCTGCATCTCGTGGATATCTCGGAGTGGGCGCCGGATGACCCGGTGACCGGCTTCGAATCGTTGCGCAAGGAGCTGACGGCCTACGACTCCGGCTTGCAAGCCAAGCCTCTTGCGGTGGTCGCGACCAAGCTGGATCTGAAAGGCACCGGAGAGCGGCTGGATGAGTTGCGCTCCTACTGCAAGCGGCGCCGGCTCCGTTTCTTCGCGGTCTCGGCGGTCACCCGCGAAGGGCTGGATGAGCTGGTCACCGCCGTCGGCAAACAACTCGACTCGTTGAGGATCGCGTGCGCGACCAACTCCTGAAACAGGCCAAGCGCGTGGTGGTCAAGATCGGGAGCAGCCTCGTGGCTTCCCGCCAGGCGGGGCTCAAAGCCGAGCGGATCGATCAACTGGCCGATGAGATCGCCGCGCTCCGCGCCGGCGGCCGTGAGGTGCTGCTCGTCTCTTCCGGGGCGATCGTCTCCGGCATCGAGAAGCTCGGCCTGACGTCCGTGCCCAAGAGCCTGCCGGTCAAGCAGGCAGCGGCGGCGGTGGGCCAGAGTCGCCTGATGTGGGCCTATGAGAAGGCCTTCGAGCGGACCGGCCTGAAGGTGGCGCAGGTTCTGCTCACGCACCAGGACCTCGCCGATCGCCGTCGGTTCCTGAACTCCCGGCACACGCTGACCACCCTGCTCGGGTTCGGCGTGATCCCGATCATCAACGAGAACGACACCGTCGCGGTGGAGGAGATCCGGGTCGGCGACAACGACACCTTGGCCGGACAGGTGGCGCACCTGGTGGATGCCGATGTCCTGGTCATCCTCTCGGACGTGGACGGGCTGTTTACGGAAGACCCGCGCCGGAATGCGGCTGCCGCGCTGATCCCGCTGGTGACGGAGGTGACCAAAGACATCGAGCGCCGGGCAGGGGGCGCCCGGAGCGTCGAAGGGACCGGCGGCATGATCACGAAAGTGCAGACCGCCCGGAAAGCCGCCGAGTACGGGGTCGGCACGCTGATCATCAACGGAGAACAACCCGGCCTGCTCCCGGCGGTGTTCGAAGGGGAGGAGGGCGGGACGTTCTTTCTCCCGCGGGGCCGACGCCTCACCAGTCGCAAGCACTGGATCGCCTTTACCCTGAAGGCCAAAGGGCATCTGGTCCTGGACGCGGGCGCGGTGGACGCGCTGGTGCGCCGGGGAAAGAGTCTCCTGCCCTCGGGGATCGTCGCGGTGAACGGCCATTTCGATGTCGGTGACCCCGTGACCTGCGTCGGGCCGGATGGAAAGGACGTGGCCAAGGGCCTGGTCAATTTTTCCTCCGAGACCGTGGACCGGATGAAAGGCCTCAAGACGAGCGAGGTCCAGAAGGCCATGGGCGCCCAGGAATACGAAGAGGTCATTCACCGGGACAACCTCGTCATCCTCTGAGAAGCATTCAGCGCTCAGCACTCAGCACTGAATTTATGAAAGTTGGTCTCTTCGGCGGAACCTTCAATCCGATCCATCACTGCCATCTCAGCGTGGCCCGACAGGTTCGCGACCGTCTTGCTCTGGACCGCATCGTCTTCATTCCTTCCAGCGATCCGCCTCACAAGCCGACCGGAGACCTGGCCCCGGCCCGCCACCGGGTCGAGATGGTCCGACGGGCCATTGCGGCCGAGCCGAGCTTTACCGTGTCGGAAATCGAGACCGGCCGGCCCGGCAAGTCCTACTCCATCGACACCGTGTGCGAGCTGCTCGAGGAGTACGGTCCGGCGCTGTACTTCATTCTCGGCCTGGATGCCTTCCGCGAATTGCCGGACTGGCGGGAACCGGCCGAGTTGCTGCGGTTATGCCACTTTGTGGTGGTATCGCGCCCCGGCAGCTCCTTTCTCATTGTGGGCTCCATGCCCCTGCTGCCGGCCCTCGACCGGGATGCGTTGAAGGCGCTGGACTCCGGCGGGGCCGAGCGCCTCGATGTGCCCCTTTCCGGGGGCCGGACCCTGATCCTGCTGCCGCTGCCGCCCTGCGACGCGTCGGCATCCGACATCCGGAAGCGCCTCAGGCGCAGGCTGGACGTCTCAAGGGAGTTGCCTGCTTCCGTCCAATCCTATATAATTCAATTCGGGTTGTATCAGGAGGAGAGCGATCACACCCGAGTCTGAGGCCAAAGCGCTCGCCATCGCCTCGGCGTCCTTCGAGAAGAAGGCCACTGACGTTCAGATCCTCCACGTCGCGAAGCTTACCTCTGTCACCGATTACCTGGTTCTGTGTTCCGGAGAGTCCGAACGGCAGGTTCGCGCCATCGCTGATCACATCGACGCCGCGCTGACCGAGCTGGGCGCCTCGGCTCCTCGCATGGAAGGCGCGGGGGCGGCCCAGTGGATCCTGCTGGACTTCGGAGACGTCGTCGTGCACGTGTTTCGAACCGACATTCGGGAGCACTACGGCCTGGAGAAGCTATGGAGCGATGCCGGCCGCGTGCCGCTGCCGGATCAGGCCCTCTCTCCGTCGGCAGTGGTGGCCGTGGCGTCGCGAAAGCTGCGATCACGAGCGCGCAAACACGGATGAGCCCATGCTCCGACTCCTGCTAAGCGTCTTTCTCCTGATCGTAGCCATCCTCATCTACGGCTACCTGCACGAGCTGAATCCCACATCGGTCACGGTACGGTTCACACCAGCCTCCGGCTTCGAGATCGGTCTGACCTATCTGGTGTTCCTCTCGATGCTGGCGGGGGCATTTCTGGTCACACTCCTGGTCGGGGTCCGAGAGACGAAGCATCGGATCCTGAACTGGCGGAACGCCCGACTGCGCCGACGGGAAGAAAAAGTCGAATCGCTGTATCGGGAGGGCACCCACGCCTTTCTCTCGAAGCGCACCGCGGAGGCGATCGAGCTGTTCCAGAAAGCCCTGGCCCTGGACCCGGACCACACGAATTCCCTGCTCTGGCTGGGCAACGTCCATCGCGTCGAGAAGAACTATCCCGAAGCCATCCGATTGCACCGGAGCGCGCTGGGCACCGAAGAGCGGAACGTCGAGGTCCTGCTGGCGCTGGCCAAAGACCTGGAATGCGCCAAGCGGTTCGAAGAGGCCCTGCAGACCCTCCAGGAGGTGCTGAGGCTGGATCAGGCCAATCTGACCGCGCAGATGTACCGGCGCGACCTGTATATCCGGCTGGAAAAATGGAGTGACGCCCTGGAGATCCAGGAACGGCTCATGAAGGCGAATCTCTCGGAACAGGATCAGCGCACCGAGTCGCAACTGCTCGTCGGCCTCACCTACGAGGTCGGCCGCCAGCTTCTGGAGCGCGGCCATCCGGACAAGGCCCGGCATTACTTCAGGGCCGCCATCAAGCGGGACAAGAACTTTCTGCCGGCGTACGTCGGGCTCGGCGACATCCTCGTTCATGAAGGCAAGAGCAAGCAGGCTGCCGAGATCCTGGAGAAGGTGTATCTCAAGACACGGAACGTCATCATTCTTCACCGGCTGGAGGAACTGTACTTGGAGATGGGCGAGCCGGGCGAGATTCTCCGAATCTACCAGGAAGCCATCCAGCACGACCCCCAGAATCCGGTGCTGAAGTTCTACATGGGCAAGCTGTACTACCGGCTGGAAATGATCGACGAAGCCTTTAATCTCTTATCCACCCTGGAAGGGCCCCAGGACCAGACATCTGATTTCCACAAGATCATGGCGAACCTGTATCTGCGCAAGCAGCAGGTGGAAGAGGCTGTGGATGAGCTGAAGAAGGCGCTGGCATTTCGCAAGCGGGTCGTCGTGCCGTACGCCTGCACGCACTGTCGCTTCGAATCCATCGAGTGGTCGGGACGCTGCCGGCAGTGCGGCCTGTGGAACACGTATGTCGCCCTTCCGTGGGTGGATCCCTCCCAGCAAGACACTCACCGCGAGAGCCAGCAGGCTCAAGCCGTTCCCTATCAGGGAATCGCGTCACCCTTTGAGATTGTCTGACGACGGCCCCGACGTCGCCATCCGGTCACCCGAGGAGAGCCACAATGACAGACCTTCACGCCCTGGCGAGCAAAGCGCTCCAGGACGACGCGTTGACGCGCCCGGAATGCCTGGAAGTCTTACACACCCCCAATGAGCGGCTCCTGGAGCTGTTGAACGCGGCGTTCCGCGTGCGCGAGCGGTATTTCGGTCGAAAGGTCCGGCTGCAGATGCTGCTCAACGCGAAGAGCGGCGCCTGTCAGGAAGATTGCCACTACTGCTCCCAGTCGGCCGTGTCCACGGCCGACATTCCCCGCTACGGGTTGCTGCCCTGCCCCGAGCTCGTCGAGGGGGCCCGCCGGGCGGCGGCCGCGAAGGCCCAGCGCTACTGCATCGTGATCAGCGGTCGAGGTCCGTTGGAGCGGGAGATCGTCGAGATCTGCCAAGCGGTCCGGGCCATCAAAGAAGAAATCCCCATTCAGGTGTGCTGCTCGCTCGGTCTGCTCACGGAAGACCAGGCGGGGAAACTCAAGGCGGCAGGGGTAGACCGGATCAATCACAATCTCAACACGAGCGAAGCCTACCATCCGCGCATCTGCACGACCCACACCTTCCGGGACAGAGTGGCGACGCTGCAACACGCGCGGGAGGCCGGCTTGGAGATTTGCTCGGGAGGCATCATCGGGATGGGAGAGCGCGATGACGATGTGGTGGATCTCGCGCTGGCGCTGCGGGAGGTCCGGCCGGACTCTATCCCGTTGAATATGCTCCACCCGGTTCCGGGCACGCCGCTCGAGCACTGTCGGCAGCTCAGCCCCGAACGGTGCCTCAAAGTCCTCTGCCTGTTCCGGTTCCTGCATCCACAGACGGAGATACGGGTTGCCGGCGGCCGGGAATTTAATTTACGGACCCTCCAGCCGTTGGCCCTCTATGCCGCCGATTCCTTGTTCGTGAACGGCTATCTGACGACACCCGGCCAGCCCGCTTCCGAGGCCTGGAGGATGATCGAGGATCTGGGGTTCGAAATCGAAGTGGACTATGCCGGGGCACGAGCGAGCATGGCTCCGCCCGCCAGCGAGACCCCGCACACCCGGCTTTGACGTGGGGAACTCCCCGTGGTAGGATGGGTACGTGGAACATCCTACGCTATCGCACGGCGGGCCCGCAGTAACCCCACTGTACGAAGCAGCGGTATAATTTAGATAGGTTTCAGCCAAGAGAGCCCGGAGGAAGACATGGCGGCATCAAGTCCGGTGAGGGCAACTCAGGTGAGGGCAGGAGGCCAAAGGTCGGGCGCCTCTCGCTCAACGAGCGCGCGAGGGCGGGCGGTCCACCGCAGGCAAGACACTCATCACATGGGCGAAGAGGGCGGGTCTCGGGCGTTGACACCCCGTCAGAGGGAAATTCTGCGGCTCGTCGCGCAGGGCCTCACCAACCGCGAGGTCGCCGACCAGCTCGATATCAGCGTGCGGACCGTGGAGGTGCACCGCTTCAATCTGATGCGGCGCCTCAAGGTCCGAAACGTCGCTCAGCTTCTGCGGCAGGCTTTGATCCTGCGGCTGCTGCCGAGGAACTTTGCCTCACCCTGAGATCTCCACGTCAAAGCTCGCGGAGTTTTCCTCGGCAGGCTGACGGCGAGGAGTAGCCTTTGGCTTCCAGCACGCCGGCAAGTTCCTTCTCGAGACGCTGAAACACCCCGACACCTTCTTCGACCAAGACCGTTCCCACCTGCACAGCCGATGCTCCGCATAACAGGTGCTCGAAGGCATCGGTGCCGGTCATCACCCCGCCTGTTCCGATGATCGGCAGCCGGGTCCCCAGCAGCTTCCAGAACGCGCGCACATTGGCGAGGGCTACGGGTTTGATGAGCGTGCCGCCGAGGCCGCCGAAGCCCCCTTTCGGCTTGATGACCACCGATTCCCTGTCCGGATCGACGACCAGGCCGTTGCCGACGGAATTGATCAGCGACAGGAAATCGACGCCGGCTCGCTCCAGCACCCGAGCCATCTTCTCGTGATGGGCCGGATCGAAATACGGCGGCAGTTTCACGCCCATCGGGACCGACACCACTTTCCGGACCTGCCGGAGGAGTCGCTCGGACGCCTCCATGTCGTACCCGATCTGCGGCTCTCCGGGGATGTTCGGGCAAGACAGGTTCACCTCGATCAGGTCAGGGCGGCTCTCGTTGATGGCGGCGGCGATCCGGATAAAATCGGCCTCGGTGAACCCTGCCACACTGGCAATGACCGGCTTGTGAAATTTGCGGAGCTCCGGAATGAGGCGGGCATAGGCCGTATAGCCGAGATTCGGAAGTCCCATGGAATTGATCGAGCCCCCCTCGAACCGGTAGTAGCGTGGCTCCGGATTGCCGACGCGCGCCTCGACGGTCATGGACTTGGTCACGATGGCGCCGGCATGGGAACGGCCGAGGTCTTCCAGCTCTTCCCGAGTGACGCAGTGGGCGCCGGCGGCGTTCATGAAACAACTGGGGAACCGGACGCCGGCGATGGTGGTGGAGAGATCCATGTGCGTCTCCTATACCACAACCCATCCGTCGCTCACAATCTTGACAGTGCCCGGGCCCTTGCTTAGAGTGACGCCCGGGGCGTGGCGGCCCGGCAGCATCCGCCTTCAAAGGCCACATGCCGGTAGTTGAGCTGGTGCGGTGGTTGGTGCACGCGATCCTGCCGGCGGACTGTGCCGCGTGCGGTGCACGGTTGGCCGAGGACCCGGTTCCGTTTTTCTGCCGCCGGTGTTGGGGACGCATCACGCCGCTCCGGGGGCCTGCATGTCCCCGGTGCGGCAGTCCCTTCGCTTCTTCCGCTGCCTTGACCCACAGTCCCGCTCATCTGTGCGGCAGATGCCGGCTGCGCCGTCCGGCTTACACCCGGGCATGGTCCGTATACTCGTACGAGCCCCCCTTGCAGAAGGCCATCCAGTTGTTCAAATATCAGGGCAAGGTGCGGCTGGCCAGCGCGCTGGGCGACCTGATGACCGCCGCGATGGGATCGTTGCCGGAGGCCGATGTGCTGATGCCGGTTCCGCTCCACCCGTCGCGCCTGCGAGAGCGGGAATTCAACCAGTCGCTGCTCTTGGCCGATGCGGTCAACCGCCGCCTGCGGCTGCCGCTGTCCTACACCAATCTGGTCCGTCTGCGAGAGACTCCGCCGCAGACGAACTTGAGCCGGGCGGCTCGCCGCAAGAATCTCCGGCAGGCCTTTACGGTGCTGCGGCCCGGCGAGGTGGCGGAGAGGCGGATCCTGCTGGTGGACGACGTGTTCACCACCGGCACGACCGTGAATGAATGCGCCAAGGCGCTCCGGAAAGCGGGGGCGGCCGATGTCTATGTCTGGACGCTGGCCCGCACGGTTTGACGGCCATATGCCATCAGCCATACGCTCTTGGAGTTAAGCCATGCCGATCTATGAATATCGCTGTACGGCTTGCGGGAAGCGCTCGAGCATCCTCGTCCTCAGTATCAAGAATCCCGCCCCGGTGGCCTGCAGGCACTGCAAGAGCCAGCAGGTGGAGCGGATCATGTCCCGGTTCGCGGCGCCCAAGTCCGAGGAAGCCAGACTGGAGTCGCTCACCGATCCCAGCAAGTTCAGCGACCTCGACGAGAACGATCCGCAAAGCATGGCCAGGCTCATGAAACGGATGGGGAAGGAGATGGGCGAGGATCTCGGGGACGATTTCGAAGAAAGCCTCGAGGAGGACGCGGAAGAGCCGGCCGGCGCGGACACCACTGACCTCGATTGACCTGTATTGACAGCAAATATCACTTGACAATCAGACGGCACCCGCTACACTGGGACCAGATTCTACTGAAGGGACCGGTTCGCTTCGGATCCGTGACGTGATGGGTCATGCGACAGGGAACGCGGGACGAATTGATGACGGCCGCGGATACGTGTCGCTACCTCAAGATCGCGCCGCGAACCCTCTATCGGTACATCAGGGATCGCCGCATGCCGGCGTTCAAGCTCGGCAAGGAATGGCGTTTCATCCGGTCCGACCTGGATCAATGGCTGCGCCGGCTGGCGCCCGCCGGCAAGCGGACCGGACGGAAGCCGCGATAAAAGGATCGCTCCATGTTCGCCGGTGAATATCTCTGCAAGATGGATGAAAAGGGCCGCTTCATGGTTCCCACGCCCATGCGCGAGAGACTGGAGGCCGAGGGTAACAGCGTGGTCTTCCTGAAAGGCCAGGAGCAATCCCTCTGGATCTACACGAGTGCGGAGTGGGGGAAAGTGCTCGAGCGCACCAGAGCGAAGCTGGAGGAAGACCAGAGCCGGCTGTTCATGCATTTTGTGGTGTCGGAAACCGCCACGTCCGATCTGGACAAGGCAGGCCGGATCCTCATTCCCGGACGCCTGCGGAAGGCCATTCCGGTGGACGAAGACCAGGAGCTCGTGGTCCTCGGGATGTATGACCACCTGGAAGTGTGGAACCCGGCCCAGTGGCGACGGTATCTGACCATGACCGAGAACAAATACGAGGAAAGTCTAGGCAAGATCTGGAACCTCCTCTAAGTGCCACTCCCGCGCGGCATACGAGCCTCCCGCCCCAAACCCGTTGCCCTTCGCGTCACTTCCTATCGCTCCTCCACTCCGGCCACTGCGTCCGTCGCCGCAGTGCACAATCACGTGCTGCCACGGCCGGCTCGCCGACTCCGGACCGCGACCGCGCCGCTTCTCCCCGTCTCGGCGCACAGCCAATCCACCATCCTGCCTGACCGCCTGAGCATCACGCTGCCGGTCCCCCCCAGTATCAACCACCAGTACGCCACCGTGAAGGCCCGCCGCGTCCTGTCGTCCGTCGGCCGGGCATACAAGGCGCTGGTCGGAGGGCTCGTGCTGGTGGCCCTGGCCCGATCGCCCCATCGGGAGCCGCTCTACCGGCTCCTGCGCCAGGCTCCGCTCAGTCTGGCGATCCGGTTTCATTTTCAATCCGCCGTGCGCCGGGATGTGGACAGCGGGCTGAAGATCGCGCAGGATGCCCTGTGCGAGGCCCTGGGCATCAACGACAACCGCATCACGGAGATTCATCTCTACAAGCACGCCGACCCCGTCC
>CAYZKG010000033.1:7740-22924 GCA_964478915.1 uncultured Nitrospira sp. | reverse complement strand
CTGGGTCTTCCGCAGCACGGCGGAGAGGCCGTCATAGACCTTCCGCGCAGCCTCGGACCACATCGGGTTGAACGGCTGCTTCTGAAAAGCGGCTTCCGCCGCCTTTTTCTCGTCGTTGGTAAGGGTCGGCGTTCGCATCGTCAGCTCACGACCAGGGAGTCGCTAGCGTTGAGCCGTTAACGGACGCGGTTCCGATTCGGCGTCTTGACGGCGCCCGCAGTTCAGACAGACGAAGACCGCGATGGCCAAGCCGGCATCGAGATCAACGGCCCGTTCCAGGAACATCGTGCCCTTGCACTTGTCGCATCGTTTCATGACTTCAATGTAACACTCGGCTTCGGCAGTTTCCATCGGCCAGAAGTCCTGTCGGTCCGACGCAAATGGCTCGGGCCGGACGGGTCGGCGTAGGGCCTTTGGGACATCAGTGCGCCTAGAGACCTATGTAGACAGCCGAAGCAGGGTTCAGGGTTGAGTTTTTAGTTTTGAGTTAGTGAACTCAACGCTCAAAACTTATCACTCAGCACTGGGTTATGAGACCTGGATACGCTGGCCCTCTTCCAGCATGTTGATGTTGGGAAGATCGAGGCGCTTCAGCTCCTCGGCGATCAGATCCCGGTAGGGCGGTTTCCGGTGGTAGATGTAGATGGGGATGTCAGGGCGTCCCAGCTTCTGCCATTCGCGACCCAGCATGTCGGGGGTGAGATGGCCGCTGGTTTTCGCCAACTCGGAGAGCTCATTCGGGAACGACGTTTCGATGAAGGCCGCCTTGAGCCGGGGCTCCCGTCGCGCTGTTTCCCAAATGCGCCGGGTTTCGCTGGTGTCGCCGCTGTACAACAGCGCCGCTTCGGCATCCCGGATGATGAACCCCACGGTCGGCACGATATGGTTCACGGGAATGGCGGTCACCTCATAGCCGTCCAGCGTTCTGGCGGTTCCTTCCTCCAGCGGCTTGAGCACCATCACCGGATCCTCCGCGGTAGGCAGGCAGGTGAAGTCGGGGTAGATGATGTCGTTGAACACGTGGTCACGCAGCGCCTCCAGCACCACGGGAACGCTCCACACCTGAATCGGCCCCTTTTCGGTAAAGCCGGCCATATTGTCCGCCAGCAACGGCAGGGCTTTGATGTGGTCAATATGGGTATGGGAGACCAGCACGTGCCGGATCTTGGATTGCTCGGTGTCCAACAGCGCCGAGCTGATCGTGCCGGCATCCAGCATCACCGTGTCGTTGATCAGGAAGCCACAAGTTCTGCACTCGTGGACCCCGTGCAGACCGCCCACGCTGAGTTCCGAGCCATGGCAGCCGAGCACTCTGATAATCATGCTTTACTTCCCGTCACCCAAGCCGCAGGCGCTCCCGATCGGGTGATGTCGGCCTTCGGCGTCACCGCTGAAACGTTTCGAATTCAGAGACGTCCAGATCATAGGAGCGATGGCAATCGGTGCATCGCAGCCCCACGGAATCCTGGAGCACGTCCATCGCCCAGATACCCAGGGCGGCCTGGTGCGCCGCCGAGCATTCCAGCAGCAGATCGGTCGCCGGCCGTTCCTCCAGACGCACCTGAGGGAGGTCACCGGGCGTGTCCTCGATCTCTGGCGGCAACGGGCGGAGCATCGGCTGGTGAACGGCGAATGAGCGGACCCGCAGGCGATGGGTCAGATTGCATGAGCTGCAAGCGATGATGACCCGTTCCGGTGGCTCCAACCTTTTGAGGCTCAAGCAGAGAGGGTGCGACGAAAAGCACTGCTGAGCGAAGGCGCCGCTCTTGAACACAGGAGACATTGTTCTCTCCCTGGGGTGCTCACTGAGCAGGCTAGAGGGCTCGGAGCAGCGCCAGGACCACGAGCGTACCGGCCGCGTAAGGAACGAGACAGGAGTAGAGGAGAGCCTTGTACGGCGCGTGGTGCTCCTTGCACACGAACTCGTACGCGAGGACCGCGACGGTCAGGGTCAGGATAATGATCCGGCTGGTCCGCGGCCAGGTATACACACCGCTGACCATGAAATCAGCGGTGACGAATCCACTGAAGAACAGGACGACCGGAGCGATGATGGTCCGAACCGCTTCGGCGGGCCACCCCGCCCATCCGGCGGCCTCGTTCGTGTGATCGGCCCGCCAGGATGTCACGCCCCAACCACCGGCATCTCGGTCGCCTCCCCTATGACCCTGTCCCGGCTCACCGGCTGCGCTTGGCAGCTTTGACACACACGGGGTCGCTTCTTCAGAAGCTTACTCCTGCCGCTGGCCAAGCAGCTATAATGCACGAACCGGTCGCAGACCGTGCAGCGCGACCAGCCGCCCCGCAGGAACGTGAAATTTCGGTACAGACCCTTGCCGCAGACCGCACAGGTTCGAGGCTGGATTCCCAGGAGAAGCGGCTCCCAGGCACCACCGGCCTTTCGCAGGCTCATGAACGAGGAGTATACCCAAGCCCTGCGGCTAAATACAACTTGGCGGCACGGTCCGGCGGTAGGGAAAGCCTTTAGCCAGAGGCGGCCGTTGGTTTGACACGTTGCAAACCCATTTGTTACGCTCTCGCCCGTTTTTGGCGTCGGTGGGGATTCCATGGAGATAGCCTCATATCTTGAGCGCAAGCGCGTAGAGATCGACCAATTTCTCGAAACCGTGGTGCCTGACGCGCGCACCCTGCCGGCGACATTGCACGAGGCGATGCGCTACAGTCTTCTGGCGGGCGGCAAGCGCATTCGCCCCATCCTGGCGATCGCCACGGCCGAAGCGCTCGGCGCCGTCACGCCGGCCACCCTGCCGGTGGCGGCCTCCCTCGAGTTGATCCATACCTACTCGCTCATTCATGACGACCTCCCGGCCATGGACAACGATGATTACCGGCGGGGCAAGCCGACGAACCACAAGGTGTACGGGGAAGCTATGGCCATCCTGGCCGGGGATGCCTTGTTGACCCTGGCTTTTTCCCTGTGCAGCCGGCCGGATCTCACGCCTCACCTCGATGCCGCCCGCCAGGTGCAGATCATTCAGGAGCTGGCCGTCGGAGCCGGACACCTCGGCATGGTGGGCGGCCAGGTGTTGGATGTTCAGGCTGAAAATCAGGACATCGATCTCGCCGCGCTGCAGACGATCCACGTTCACAAGACCGGGATGCTCATCCGAGCGGCCGTGCGGATCGGCGCCATCCTCGGAGGGGCAACCACGGTTCAGTTAGAGCGACTGACCGGCTACGCCGAGGACGTGGGGTTGGCGTTCCAGATTGCTGATGATGTGTTGAACGTCACGGGTACGCGGGAGGAGTTGGGCAAAGACCCGAACACGGACGCCCAACGGGGCAAGAAAACCTACCCGGCGTTTTACGGGGTGGAAGGTGCCAGGAGCCTCGCCGAGCAGTGCTCAAAGCGCGCCATCGACCATCTGGAGATCTTCGACGCCAAGGCCGATCCGTTGCGCGAGATCGCCCGGTACATTACGACCCGGCGTAACTAACGCCGAGGCTCTTGGCTATGGGCGATGGGCTATAGGCAACAGCCGAAGAGCCCTTATCGAATTGTCCTCGCGCTTCGAGCCTTTCACCCATAGCCTATTGCCCATCGCCGCTTGCCTGGAGATCAGATGAAAGCCCTCATCACAGGAGCGACCGGTTTCATCGGAACAGCCGTCGCGCGGGCCTTGCTCGCCTCCGGCACGGAGGTCCGGGTATTGGTCCGGCGGGACAGCGACCTGCGCAATCTCGAAGGGCTGAAGGTGGAGCAGGCGTTCGGTGACTTGCGGGATCGCGAATCCCTCCGCCGTGCGCTGACCGGGTGCCAGCAGCTCTATCACGTGGCGGCCCACTACGCCCTGTGGGCCCCGGATCCGTCCGTGTTCTATGACATCAACGTCACGGGGTCACGGGTCCTGCTCGAGACCGCCGGCGAGGTGGGCACGGAGCGCATCGTCTACACCAGCACGATCGGCGCGATCGGTCTGCCGGCGAGCGGCCCCGGGTGCGAGGAGACGCCGGTCTCGCTGGCCCAGATGGCCGGGCACTACAAGCGCTCGAAGTATCTGGCCGAGCTCGAGGTGATGAGCCTGGCCGAGGCGGGGCTGCCGGTCGTGATCGTGAATCCCAGCGCACCGGTCGGCGAGCGGGACATCAAGCCGACGCCGACCGGACAGATGATCGTGGACTTCATGAAGGGCCGCATGTGGGCCTACCTGGACACCGGCATGAATCTGGTGGACGTGGAAGATGTCGCGATCGGCCATCTCCGAGCCATGGAGCGGGGCCGAGAGGGGGAGCGCTACATTCTGGGGAACCGGAACCTCACGCTTCGGGAGATCTTCGAGATCTTGAGTCGGCTCACGGGGGTCAGGGCTCCGCGCCTGAAGCTGCCGTGGCAGGCGGTGTTGCCTCTCGCGTACATGGATTGCTGGGTGGCCGACCATCTCACCCATCGAGCCCCTCGGATTCCGGTGGAAGCCGTCCGGATGGCCAAGTACCGGATGCACTACGACTGCCGCAAGGCGCTGCGGGAGCTCGAGCTTCCCCAGACCCCGGTCGAGACAGCCCTGGAGAAGGCGGTGCGGTGGTTTCGCGACCACGGCTACGCCTAATAACCATTAAGAAGTGGACCTTCCTGCTCTGCTGCTCAAGACCGTCTACCTGCGGCCATACGTGTTTCTGTTCCTGCTCGTTTCGCTGGCCTCCGCCGGAAGACTGCTCGGGTGGCGCCGGACCGTGCTCTTCTTCTCGATCACCTGGGCGACGGCGTTCGTCTGCGAGTACTCTTCTACCCGAACCGGCATTCCGTTCGGCTGGTACTATTACACCGGGTCGACCGTGGGGCAGGAATTGTATCTGTCCAATGTCCCGTTCATGGACTCATTGTCCTTTACCTTTTTGTTATACGCCAGCTACTGTCTGGCCCTGGTCTTTCTGCTGCCGGCTCGCTGCGCCGTTCCGGACGCCGGCCATCCGGCACGGGAGCCGGGGGGATTCCGATGGACACTGAGCTTTGAGGCCGAGCCGCGTCCCGCCTGGCCGGTGGTCGGGCTCAGCGCGTTGCTCTTAGCGTTGATCGATGTGGTCATCGATCCGGTGGCGCTGCGGGGGGGGCGGTGGTTTCTGGGGCAGATCTACTACTATCCGGAGCCCGGGCTGTATTTCGGCGTTCCCCTGTCCAATTTTGTGGGCTGGGGCATCGTGGGCCTCATCGCGCTCGCTGGATATCGCCTCGCCGAGGCGCGCCTCTCCGCCGGGAGCGTCCAACGAACCCGAATGGCTGCCGGCGACCTGCTCGTAGGTTGCGGGCTGTATTACGGCGTGCTGCTCTTCAATCTGGCCGTCACGTTCTGGATCGGCGAGTTCCTGCTGGGAATGACCGGGGTCTTGCTCTTTGTCCCGATCACCACCCTGCTGCTCTTGAGGCTGGGCGGCATGCTCCGCTTGAGTTGACGGGCGCGGCCGAGCGGATCTTGAGCGAACCGGGGCCGGGCCGCTGTATACTACGAGACCGCTAGGCGTCCCGTCTGGTCTCGAAAAGGTGAGTCAATGATCCGAAAATTCGTGATCGCGTCGCTCATGGCCGTCGCGGCGTGGTTCATCAGCGGATGGCTCGACTTCCCGCGGGTCTTTCAGACCATGTTCGTGCTGTATGCCGCGCTCGGGCTGGTGATCTTCCTGCTCCTGGATGCTCCGTCGCTGCCCCGCCTCTCCGGCTGGGGCGCCGGCGTGGCCCTCGTGGGCTTCTACGCGGTGGTGTCGGCGGCATACATTCTGGGTGCCACGGCCCTTCCCCAATACGATCCCGAGAACGAGAAGGAGAAGATCGAGAAGCTGCTCAAGGCCAAACGGGAGAAGGCGGCGCAGGGGTCAAAAAACCTGGATGAGCTGATGAAACAGGCCAGCGAGTTGGAAGCCAAGGTGGAAACCCTCACAGCCCGATTGAGCCGGGTGGCTCCCGCCGCGTCGCTCGTTCCGGAGGCGCGGCCGTCCCGGCCGGCGCAAGGAGCCGTCAGCCTGGTCGCGCAGGGGATGGAGGTGTACGAGCTCCACGAGTGTTACAACTGCCACAAGATCGGAGGGAAGGGCAGCGTCAAGAAGCGCGGGCCGGTGCTCGATAACGTGGGGAACCTCCTCACCATCGAGGACATCAAGAAGAAGATCTTCGACCCGACCTACCTGTATGCCGAAGGGTTCGAGAAAGAGCATAAAAAGGGGCAGATGCCGGATAAGTACAGGGAGCTCATGACCGAAGAAGAGCTCAACGCGCTGGCGGCGTATATGAGCACCTTGAAGAACCCGGCCGTGGAGACGCCGAAGCCGGTGTTCGTCAAAACCAAGGTCGAGCATGGCTTCATCGTGTACGGCTACGTGCGCGATGCCCGCGGCAACCCGATCCCGAACGCGGAAGTGCAGGCCAAGCCGTTGAAGAAGGATGCCCACGTCGGCAGTCAGAAGACCAATCAGGAAGGCTATTACGAGATCTTCTTGCACCTGCACAACGAAGACTCCGGGACCAAGATCGTCGTGTCGGCCGGCAGCGCCCAAAAGGAAATCGTGGCGACGTACGATCCCAACGATAAGGTGACGAAGCGGCAAGCCTCCGTCGATCTGTCCGTGGGATCGTAAGGGGTGAGGGGTGAGGCGTAAGGTGTGAACGGACGTGAGGCGTGAGGGGTGGTTCGCCTGACGCCTCACGGGTGAAAAGATGAGGGGCCTGCTGATTCGCTTCCTGGTGACCGGCATCGCCGTGCTGGTGGCGAGCGAGGTCGTGCCGGGGATCTCGCTGGACAGCGTGTCGGCCGGCCTGGCGGCGGCCGTCGTGCTGGCGTTGCTCAATGCCGTGGTCCGCCCGGTCCTCTATCTATTGTCCTTGCCGTTCATTCTCATCACGCTGGGGCTGTTCATGGTGATCGTCAACGCTCTGCTGCTCCAGCTCGCGGCGTGGCTGGTGAAAGGCTTTCACGTGGAAGGATTCTGGCCTTCGATCCTCGGGGCGGTCCTGATCAGCTTGGTCAGCACTGTCTTGAATCTGTGGGTCTCCGAGCGCGGGACGGTGGAAATCGTCACCGCTCGGTCGAAGTCGCCCCGGATCGTCAATTGAAAAGCGCACCACGCCTTGCTACAATGCGCCACCCCCACTCCCTAGGCCTCTAAGGAGATCATGCCGAACGCCGCTGTCGAACAGGATCGGGCCGCCAAACAGACTACGCTGCAAAAGACGCTGACCGCGTCGCTGAACGAGCTGGGCATGGAAGCCGCGCTCGTCGCCATCTTCGAGCGCCTGGAAGGTCCGCTGGTCGCCCACGGCTTCCGTGGGTTCTCGCCTCGAGAGGTCCAGGCTATCGTCCGGACGCTCTCAGCCCGGGAGCTCGACGGGCTCCTGCAGTCCCGTGCCGCAGCTCCGGTCTCGGAGCAGAACGAGCTGAAGGCGGTACGGCTCCGGATGATCACGGCCGGGCCCAAATCGCTCCTGGGCGTTTCCCTTCGCTACAAGCAGGTGCTGTACGGCGCGCTGGTGGTCGGAAAGAAAGAGAGCGCAGGGTTCTCCAAGAAGGAGAAAGCCGCGTTGGAGACGGCCGCAGAGGGGATCACCTCGGCCCTTGAGCGGGCGCAGCTGTTCGGCTCTCCGCTGATTCTCGGCCGGCCGCTTGTGTCTCAGGAGCCGGTCCCCCAGGCGGGCCTCGAGCCGACTCGACCGAGCCTGACCTCCTCCGAGATGCAAGAGCGCATGGCGGAATTATTGCGGGAGACCGAGCCGGTGATGCCGTTCGATCGGGCCTGGGTCACCGTTTACGATCCGGTGGCGGCGGCGGTGGAAGTGGCGGGGATGGTCAACGAGCACAAAACAGGCGAGCAGAAACGGGACCTCAAGCCCGGCCAGCGCCTGGCCCTGGATGCGTCGGCTGCCGGCTGGGCGGTCCGGCACCGCAAGCCACGGCTGGATCATGATCTGGCCTCGACCCAAGGCCGCTTCCAGGACTACAAGCCGCTGTTCAAAGACCGGTTCAAGTCGGCGCTGGTCGTGCCGTTTTTCGTGCGAGGGCAGGTGGGCGGGACGATCACGCTGGCGTCCAAAACGCCGATGCAGTACAGCCTGTCGGACGTGAGAGTCCTGGAGCCGCTCACCGTCAAATTAGCGGAGCTTCTGCAGGAGCCGTTGCCGGCCCCGCCTCCCTCAGAGACCGGGGCGCCGGGCAAGGCGCCGGTCGCGCCGGCGCCGCGGCTCATCCCTGAGCCGCTGATCCGTCGGCAAGAGCGGCAGACGGCCCTGGGAGAGTTCAGCTCGTTTCTGGCGACCGAGGTGCGGGAGCCGCTGGCTTCGATCCGCGCCCAACTGGAAGAGATCACCGGCGAGGGCATGCTCGATTTCGATCCCCAAACCAGGGTCGAGAACGCGATGCGCGATCTCATCCGGGTCGAGATGATCCTGAATGAGATCCTGGATTTTGCCAAACCGCTGGAACTCAACCGGCGTCTGTGCCGCCTCCCCGACGTCATCGAAAGCGCCCTCACCGTCGTGGCCACCGACTTGGACATGAACCGAATCCGCGTCACCAAGGAATATGCGGCTCACCTGCCTCAAGTCCGGTGCGACGACGGCAAGATGCAGCAGGTGTTTCTGAGCATCTTCAAGAATTCTCTGGAAGCCATGAATCCGGGCGGCCACCTCCATATCGAGGCGACCCAGCCAAAAGGGAGCCGCAACGAAGCCCAGATTACGATCAGGAACGACGGCGAGCCCATTCCGACCGAGCATGTCGGCAAAGTCTTCGAGCCCTACTTCACCACCAAGCGCACGGGCACGGGCTTGGGCCTGGCCACCGTCAAAAAGATCGTGGAAGAGCATCACGGCCAGATCTCCATCGCCAGCGGGCCGGGTCAGGGGACCGCGGTCATTATCCGCTTGCCGGCCATGCACCGACCCGCCTATCACCGTCACGGAAGGGGCCGCCGGCCGCGCCGTGGGCGGGCCTAGCGGCCCTTGACAGCCTCGGTGGCTGTCGCTAAGATACTGCGCTGTTCATAACCCGGATGATGCAACGGTCTCTTTCACCCACCCCATTCATAAAGGAGTACGCGTTATGAAAACGGTCATAAGCACTGTGGCGGCGGTGTTCGCGGCGGTTTTCTTCGCCTCCTTCGCGCTGGCGAATCCGGCGATGCTTCCCAAGCACCCGGGGTACCCGGCCTCCGGCAACGCGAATGATACCGGACAGACCAATATGGGCGGAGAGAAAGCGTTGGAGGCAGCGGCGGCCGCTGAGGACCGGCACACGGTCCAGAATCTGAACGATTCGAACAATCAGCGCGTAGTCGAGAAGCAGGGTGCCGGGCAGCTACCAAAAGTGCAGGGCCCGCAGATCAAGATCGAGCCCCCTGTCAAGGAAGCAACGCGCATGAAATAGTAACGTCATGAAGGCGGGCACGAGGGAGGCTCCTCAGCCTCCCTCTTTTTTTTGCCTTGACGGGATCTCAAGCTAGTGTCTTCAGCCGCTCGGTCAATTTCAGGTTCTCGCCGTAATCCACCGGACAGTCGATAACCGCGGGCCGCCCGCACGCGAGGGCCTTGGCCAGCACCGGTCTCAGCTCCCCAGCGGCCGAGACCCGAAAGCCGGCCGCCCCGAAGCTCTCGGCATAGGCGACGAGGTCGGGGTTGCCGAAGTCCACGGCGGTTGCGCGCCTGAATCGCAGCATCTGCTTCCAGCGAATCACGCCGTACCCATCGTCGCGCCAGACCAGGACGACGACGGGGAGCTGAAGGCGCATGGCGGTCTCCAGCTCTTGTGAGTTCATCAAAAACCCGCCATCGCCGGTCACCGCCACCACGCGGCGCTGTGGATAGACGAGCTTGGCGGCCAGCGCGCCGGGGAGCGCGATGCCCATGGCCGCGAACCCGTTCGAGATCAAGCAGGTGCCGGGCAGCTCGCAGGGGAACATCCGGGCCATCCACAGTTTGTGCGCCCCTACATCGCTGATCACGATGTCCTCGGCCGAGAGCTCGGCGCGAAGGTCCCGGATCACCTCTTGCGGAGGGACCGGCCAGCGGGGGCGTACCGACAGTTCGGACCCGAACCCATTTACGATCGTCTCGCGGGCCTGCTTCGCCCAGCGTGAGTCGAACGGGACCATCCCGTCTCTGATCTGTGCCAGACAAAGCGCGAGGTCTCCCAGGACTCCCACTTCCACGATGTAGTGGGCGTCCACCTCCGCGGGCCACTCGTCCACGTGGACCACCCACTTGTCCCGGTTCGGATTCCAGAAGCAGGGTGCGTATTCCACGAAGTCGTAGCCCACGGCGATCACCGCGTCAGCCTGCTCCAGCACGATCGTGGCGTAGTCCCGTATCTGAAGCCCGATCGTGTACAGCGACAGATCGTCGGTATCCGGCATGATTCCTTTGCCCATGAACGTGTGGACCACCGGAATCCGCAATGCGCGGGCGAACTGTCTGACCGCATCATGGGCCCGGCGGCGGACCACCCCGTTCCCGGCCAGAATGACCGGCCGCCGGGATCGTCCAAGCACATCGATCGCCCGTTTGACTTGCGCTGCCAGCGGCTCGGGGCTGAAGGGAGCTTGTACGCGAAGCGGGGCTTCAAAGCCTTGCTCATCGATCTCGGTGGCGGCCACATCCTCCGGCAATTCCAGATGCGTGGCGCCGGGCTTTTCGGTTTGAGCCACCTTGAAGGCTTTGCGCACCGCCTCGGGAATGATGCGGGGGGTGGTGATCGCGGCGCTCCATTTCGTGACCGGCTTGAACAGCGACAGGATGTCGATGTACTGGTGCGACTCTTTATGCATGCGATCCAGCGAGGCCTGTCCGGTCAGCGCCACGAGCGGGGCCCGGTCGAGGTTGGCGTCGGCGACGCCGGTGAGCAGATTGGTTGCCCCGGGACCCAGCGTGGAGAGACACACCCCGGCCCGGCCCGTGAGGCGTCCGTGGACATCCGCCATGAACGCGGCGGCTTGCTCGTGCCGCGTCTCAATGATCCGAATGGTGGAGTCGGCCAGCGAATCGGTCAGATCCAGGGTCTCCTCGCCGGGCAGCGTGAACAGGAACCGGACACCCTCGTTTTCCAGGCAACGGACGAGCAGTTCGGAGGCCTTCATACCCTGATCTTACCTCAAAACAGTGGGCTGCAACCTTCGTGCGGGCTGAGCTGATCACGGCCCGTGCGATGGGTTAGCGAGCGCCGGAGGCGCGATCGGCACTGCCCCGTGGACGAGCTAAAGAAAAGCGCCACGGCTTCAGCGCCCATTCGCCGGCATAGTCCACGCCGATCCGAGGAGCGGCGGTGATGGCCGACCGCGACACGCGATCGCCGCGGTCTTCGATCCACAAGTGCTGACCCAGCGTGAGGTCGAGGCGATTCAGGGTCCGGTCGATCTGAAGCAGCCGGCAGACGCGGCCCGGGCCGTCGATGACTTCTCCCTGTTCTATTCCCCGGATCAGCACCGCGGCCGGATAGCCCTCGCGCTCCGTCACCACGTTCAAGCAGTGGTACATTCCATAGATCAGATAGACATAGGCGACGCCCGCAGGGCCGAACATCACGTCGGTCCGGGGGGTCCGGCCTTTCGAGGCATGGCATGCCAGATCGTGCGGGCCGACGTACGCTTCCACTTCCACGATGCGCCCGGCAAGGACACGGTCGCCGGCATGGCGGACCAGGTACTTCCCGAGCAACGCCTTTGCCACCGTCAGCGTCGGCCGACCGAAGAACTCCCTCCGCAAAATCGCGCCCTGCTTCTTCACCATTCTCTTCCTCATTGATCGGACAGTGGCAGGCACAGCGAACTTTGCCGGGAGGCTTGGAAGCTGTGCCCTGCCATGTCCGTTAAAAATACCATGCTACGCCACCCATGAGGAACCGTGGAATGCCCGGCACAAAATGAATGTCCTCGACGCCGGCAGCCTCGTTCCGCAGCCGTGATTCAAAGAAGAAGGCGGCCTGTTCCCATTTGGTATCCAGGAGGTTCTGAATGCTCAGGAACGCCTCCAAGCGCCCCCGTGAGAGCTTGACCGGCAGCCGGTATCGTTCGATCAGATCGAAGACGGTCCACGAGGGGGCGTTCACGCGTCGATCCTCGGTCAAGGGACGGGTTCCAAGATAGGTCACCTGCAGTTGCGAGGACAGGTCCTGAGGCCATCGGAGAAGCAATGCGGCAAAGCCGGTATGTTCGGGCGCCAACTGGACGGCCTGCCGAGTCTCGCGAAACTCGGCGTGGGTCCAGGTAAAGCTGCCGTTCACATAGAGCGGACCGAGAACTTGTCCCCGTGCGCCGAGCTCCAAGCCGTACCGTCTCGTGGGGCCTCGCGCTTGGGTGGTGCCTTCGTCGCCGACGAAGACCAGTTCCGATTGAAGATCCAATGCCCACAGGGTCGTAATGAACTCGAACTGCTGCCAGGGCTTATGGCGAAGTCCGACTTCATAGCTCTGAGCCCGGGCGAGCGGCACCGCGCCGCCCGCGACCGCCCCTCGCGCGTCGTTGCTGTGGAAGCCCTGGCCGTAATTCATGAAAAATTCCGTGCGGACCCAGGGGCCCAGGATCAGGTTGGCCTTGGGGAGCAGCACGGCCGCGTCGTTTCTACCAGCCGGTTGTGACGCGCAGTCGGGGCAGCGATTGCGCACGTCGAAGGTAAAGAACTCGGCTCGCAGGCCGCCTGCCAGTCGCATCCAGGAGGTCGGCTGAACGTCCAGTTTCGCATAAGGGGAGTAGGAAGCTTCCAAGATGTCGCTGTCGGTGGTCGTGCCCAGTGGCGCCCGCCGCACCTGGGTGCCCAGTCGGGTATGGATATTGTCAACGCGGGTTTGGATGCCCAAGGTCGCCGAGCTGCCCATCCCCAGCACCTCACCGCCCTGTTGCCAGCCGATGTCGCTTCCGTACAGGACCCGCCGGTCCGCTTGAATAATGCCGTCCCCGTTGACCGGATCGTTCAGAAAGAACGTGAAATTGGTGAAGAGGTCCAGCCGGTAATACTGGGCATACAGCTTCGCGAAGGCTTTCCCGCCGGCAGTCGTGTCGTAGTGGTAGTCGAGGCGCCCGGTGGCACGGGTGGTCTTCCCCCCTTCGGACGGATCAATCGCCCCGAAACGATCGAGCGAGCCATCCCGCACTGCTCGCAGAGGGATCTCGCCGGAGCCGTTCCACTGGGCCTTGTGAAAAGTCCCCGTGAGACTGGCCTCAGACCGCGTCGTCGGATTCATCGTGACTTTCGCCAAGCCATTGAACCGGAAGTAGCGGTTCTCATTGATGAACGGCCCGTTCGTATAGTAGCCCTCCGCCGCGAGCAGCATACGCACCTTCTCCTTGGTCGGCGAGAGCATGAGGAGATGGCGCTGCGTGTCAAACATGCCGCCGGCGAGCTGAACGATGCCTTCTTTGACGACATCACGCGTGATGAAATTCACGGCGCCGGCGGTGTCGAAGTCGCCGAATTGCGGGTGGTACGCGCCCTTGTAAACGTCGAGGCCTTCAATGGTTTCCGGGATGATGAAGTTCAGATCGGTATAGCCTTGGCCGTGGGCATGGCTTCGAAGATTGATCGGCATGTTGTCAACGAAGAAGGCGACATCAGTCCCGTGGTCGGCGTCGAAGCCTCGGAGAAAGTACTGGTCGGCCTTGCCCGCGCCGCCCGAATGTTCGACGGTGATGAAGCCGGGAATGAGGCGCAGAACCTGGGACGGCCGCCCCTGTGGCTGGAGCAGGATCTCCCTGTCCGGGATGAATTGCTGAGAGGACGCCGCGACCGGCCGTTCCGCTACCACCGACACCTCGGGTGTCGAGCCGCCGTCGGGCTCGTGGGCCCTGACTGAGGATGCCCAAAGCAGGATGACGCACACCTGGAGGAAGAGAATAAGCCGGCGCACGGGAAGATTCAGGACAAGCCTTGGCCGGTCGTGGTGGTCGTGAGCTTCCCGTGCTTGACGCCCTTGGTCCCGATCAGCGTGTCCGCCACCTTGCTGATCCGGCTTCCCTTCCCCCGCACGACCAGGACCTCCAGGCAGTGGTTGTGGTCGAGATGCACGTGCATCGCGGACAGGATGAGGCGGTGATGGCGGTGCTGGATGTCGGTCAGCTTGTCGGTCAGATCGTGGACATGGTGGTCATAGACGATCGTGATGGTGCCGACGGTTTCCCGATCCTCGTCCCACTGCTGGCCGACAAGATTGTCCCTGATGAGATCCCGAAGCGCCTCCGACCGGTTGGTATAGTTTTTTCTCGCGATGACGCGGTCAAAATCGTCCAGGAGGTGATGGTCCAGTGACACCCCGAACCGCACCAGCTTCTTCATGAGGCTCCTCCGTGCTACGAATAGTGAAATCGTAGCACGACACTAGCATCGCGCGCTCACCGGTGTCAACCGAACGGCCACCGAGCATGACGCCGCTCTGCCACAGACATCGGTCACTTAAAGAGCGTTGCCCATAAGCGGAAGGAAATGGAGGGAGAGCCGAGCGGATAACTCGGGCTCAATGAGGACCCTTGCAATGGCGCAAGCTTGACGGCGAGCAATCTTTTGCGATATGGTTACCCGTATGAAGACGACTGTCGAGATTCCAGATTCGTTGCTTGAAGAGGCTCGCAAGGTTGCCTCCCGGGAGGGAACCACGGTGAGAGCGTTGGTCGAACAGGGCCTCCGACGAGTCATCGCGGAACGTAAGCAAACCGGCGCGTTCCGTCTGCGCAGAGCCACATTCAAGGGGGAGGGACTTCACCCTGGCGTCGTGGGCGCGACCTGGGAACAGATCCGCGACTTGGCGTACCAGGGCCGCGGCGGATGATCGCCGTTGACACGAATCTTCTCGTCTACGCCCACCGCGAGGATTCCCCTTGGCATGAGCCTGCGTATGCCCAGCTCGTGGATCTGGCGGAAGGTCGGGCCCCCTGGGGTATTCCCTGGCCTTGCCTTCACGAGTTCCTGGCCATCGTCACGCATCCTCGAATCTATGCTCCTTCCACCCCCATCTCCGCCGCGGTAGACCAGATCGAGGCCTGGTTGGAATCGCCCAGTCTGCATCTCCTGGCAGAAGCCGAGGGCTACTGGCCAACACTCCGCACCGCACTACTGACTGGACGGATTGCCGGAGCGCAGGTACACGATGCGCGCGTTGCAGCCTTGTGCCGGCTCCACGGAGTCCGGGAATTGTGGACCGCGGACCGCGACTTCAGCCGCTTTCCCGATTTGCCTATCCGCAATCCACTCGTGAAGTGACCGCCT
>CAYZKG010000033.1:0-7640 GCA_964478915.1 uncultured Nitrospira sp. | reverse complement strand
CGGAGGAGACCGACATGGCGGATATTGCCTGTAGGGGAGTGGAAGGCGCCGGGACGCCGTTCTGTTAATCCGATGAGGCGGACCGGCCAACAGTAAGGCTGCAATCGCGCATTGACGCCAGCGCATCATGGCGGCGACGAAGCTGGCCTCCCTTCGTCACCCGCATTCCTTCACTCGCCTTCGATCGGGACGAAGATGATCGTCCCCTGCCGGCTGATCAGCAGGAGCGTCGCCTGCTTCGGCTTGATCGGCTCCACGAGCCGCTGGTAGGCGGGCAGGTTGGGCACGCGCTGGCGGTTGACTTCGAGAATCAGGTCCCCGGGCAGGAGGCCCGCCGCCTCGGCAAGGCTCCCTTCCTCCACCTCGACCACCACGACGCCTCTGGCCTGAGGAATGCCGAGCTGCCGGGCTGCGGCGGGGGTCAATTCATCGACGGCGAGACCCCCGAGCGGGTGTCTGCCCGGCCCGGCCCGGGCTCCGGTCGGTTGGCGACGCGTCAGGTCGCGGGGCGCTTCCTGGATCAGCAGCTCCACATGCTCGGCCCTGCCGTCGCGGATGATGTCCAATCGGTGCCGGCTCCCGATGGGCGCGCTCCCGATCAGGTTCTGCAGGCGACCGGAATCCACGACACCCTTGCCGTCAAATCGCACCACCACGTCGCCGCGCTCCAGACCGGCGCTCTCGGCCGGCCCGTCGGGCAGGACATCGGTAATGATGACGCCCTTGACGTCCGGCAATTTGAACAGCCGGCTGAGCGGCGGGCTCACATCCTGAGTCGAGGCGCCGAGATGGCCGCGGATGACCCGCCCGGTCTTCATCAGGCTCTGCATGGCGGCTCTGGCCATGTTGCTGGGAATGGCGAACCCCACCCCGATGCTGCCGCCCGTGGGGCTGGCGATGGCGGTGTTGATGCCGACCAACTCGCCTTTGATGTTCACCAGCGCGCCGCCAGAGCTGCCCGGATTGATCGGAGCATCGGTCTGAATGAAATCTTCGTAGTCGGCGATGCCGATGTCAGCCCGCCCGACGGCGCTCACGATGCCGAAGGTCACCGTCTGATTGAGGCCGAGGGGGTTGCCGATGGCCAGCACAAAGTCTCCGACCGCAAGCTGGCTGGAGTTTCCCCAGGGTGCCACCGGAAGGCCACCGGCCTCGATCTTGACCACCGCCACATCGGACTTGGGATCGGTTCCCACCACGCGCCCCTTGAATTGCCGGCGGTCCGCCAGCAGGACGTCCACCGTCACGGCCTCGGCGATGACGTGGTTGTTGGTAATGATGTAGCCGTCCGGCGAGACGATCACGCCCGACCCCTGTCCGTACTGCCGTCGCGGTGGGAGCGGTGTCATGCCGAAGGGCAGAGCCTCTTCCGAAAGCGCCTGGTCTCTCACGACGACCGTGGAGCTGATATTCACCACGGCCGGGATGACCCTCGTGGCGGTCGCTCGGACTTGAGCCTGGAGGTCTGCCGCGCTCGTGGCGCCGGCCGCCGCGGACAAGGGAATCGCCGCGGCCAGGCTGCTCAGGACGAGAATTCCCAATGACCAGTGACGAATGACCAATGACGCGACGTGGGGCATCTATCGTTTCTTGTCACTGTCGAGGACGCTCTGGATCACCGTTTTTAAATTCTCGGGGTCCAGCACCTCGACCTTGATGTTGCCGTCCAGGAGCACGGTCGGAGTCTGCTGGACGTTGACGCGCTTCCCCCACTCACGGCCCTGCTCCAAGGCTCGCGCCGGTTTGCCGCTGGCCAGGCCGGCTTCGAAGGCAACCGGATCCAAGCCGACCTCCCGGATCAGCGTTTCACGGATGACCCGGTCCAGCACGTGCAAGCGTTCCTTGTGGATGATCCGAAACAGCACCCGCTTCATCTCCGGGCCCTTTCCCATGACCTTGGCCTGCTCGTACATCTCGAAGGCGGTCGGGAGCTTGGCCGGGATCACCGGAAAGCCGACCATCGTCACTTCCAGCCGGTCGCCAAACTCCTTCTCGAGGACCGGCACGACGGTCTCCTCGAACAGATGGCAGTGCGGACAGTAGAAATCCGCAAACTCGATCAGCTTCACCTTTCCCGGCGTGTGGAGCGACGGCTCCTTCAGCAACTCGAATTTCCCCTTCAAGCCCCCCTTCTGCGCCGAAGCGGCAGGGGGTGACGCGCCCCAGACGATCGCAACCGAAACAATCGTGATGACCGCGATGATCGCCGCGCCGAAGCGGTTTCTTCCTGGTCCATGTGTGCTCATGCCGACTCCTTGTCCTCGCTTCTGCCCCCGTGCCCGGGGCAGTCTGCTATAATCAACGCATGAAATCTTGGGGCAGGTGCGTCATCGGCGGCATGGTCCTCCCGCTCTTCCTGGGCTGCGCCTACGACACTGGCGTCGTGCCTCAGTCCCTGCAAAATCAGGTGGACCGGACCATCAACTTCAGCCAGCTCAAGGCCTCGCCGTCTTCCTACTCAGGGCGTCTCCTCGTGCTCGGCGGTGAGGTGCTCAGCGCGAAGCGTCTGAAAGAGTGGACGCGGATCGAGGTGCTGCAACTTCCCCTGGACGGCTCACAGGAGCCCGGCACCGACCGAACCAGATCCGAGGGTCGATTCCTGGCTATTCAGCGGGAATTCCTGGATCCGGCCACCATTCCGGCCGGAACGCGAATTACCGTGGCCGGCGAGGTCATCGGCGCGACCACCATGCCGCTTGATGAAACGGAATACACGTATCCCACCCTGGAGGTCAAGAATCTTAAAGTCTGGCCGAAGTTCGTCCAGCCGCCGTACCCGTATGGGCCCTGGCCATATGCCTACTGGGGGTGGCCGTATTGGGGACCGTATCCGTATCGGTGGGGCTATCCGTATTGGTGGTGACGGTTATCCTCTGCCTTCGCTCCGTCGCAGATCCACGAATTCCCGCGACCGGATCAGTTCTTCCCGCGAACAGCACTGCTTTTCGACCAGCAGGTGCTCAATCGCGGCGAGTCGGGCGCTCAATTCCGGCAACATGATATCCAGGGTCTCCGCCAGCTCGATCAGGCGATTCTGCGATCTTTTTCTTCGCTGAGCGTTCCGGCGCCTGTGAGGCTTCCGTTTGTGGGGCATGGTCGATGAGTGTGTCGGCAGGTGCCGTGTCTGACTAAGGTCTGCTCGTTCGGACGATCCGCTCCACTCGCGCGTCCTTGCCCCCCAGCTCCAGATATTTCCGGTACTGGACGAGCGCCTTCACCATATCCTTCTGGTGCATCTCGTAGAACAGGCCGAGGTTGTAGTGCGCCTCGGTCATGCCAGGCTTGAAAAGGATGGCGGTCTTGTACGCGCGCTCTGCGTCGTCAAACAGATTCAGGTTCGCGTACACCCAGCCCAGATGCATGTGCGCTTCGGCGTACTCAGGTTTGAGGCGGATGACCTCCCGGAACGCCTTGAGCGCCTCCTGCTGCCGGCCTTCGCTCCGGTAGATGAATCCCAGATTGTAGTGGGCGTCCACCAGTCCCGGCTTGGCCGCGATCGCCTGGCGGTACGCGTGGGTGGCTTCGGGGAGGTCATTCTCCCGCTCGGCGATCCGTCCCAGCAGGTACCAGGCGTCGGCATGGCGGGGATTCAACTTGGTGAGCTGGGATAAGGTCTCGCGGGCTCGGCGGTTGTCTCCCTGAGTGTCATAGAGCTGTCCGAGGTTGTACAGTGCCTCGAGATGGTCCGCCCTTATCGCCAGCAGTTCCCGATAGGCCTCAATGGCCTTCGTGGTTGCCGCGTCGCTGTCGTACAGCTTCGCCAGCGCCAAGTACGCCTCTTCATTGCGCGGCGAGAGCTCGATGGCCTGCTTCAGCGCCTGCTCCGCCTCCACGGACTTGCCCAGCATGAGATAGATCGTGCCCAGGTCGTACTGGGCTTGCAGGAAATTGGGTTTGAGCTGGAGCGCGCGCTTGAGCGACTCGACCGCCTGGGAGGGGTCCTTCTTCCCGGTGAAATACACCATGCCGAGCAGATGGTGCGCTTCGGCGAAGCCGGGATGCAGCTCGACCGCCTTGTTCAGCGCGTCGGCGGCGCCGTTGTAGTTTCCTTGCCGGAACAGCTTCATGCCGGCCTGGTACTGCCGGTTGGCGGCATCGGTTTGCGCGGGTTGAGCTGCGAGAACGAGGAGAGGGAAGACAGAAACGGCAAGGGCCAGCCCGGCCATCAGGCGTGAGGGGTGAGGCGTTAGGCGTAAGGCGGTTCGCTTCAAGATTGTGCGCCTCATGGTCGGGTCATGATGAACCGCACCGGAAATGGAATACAGGGACTATAGCCGGACCTCATTGCGAAATCAATCGGCTCCGAAGGTCGTCCGAAGCGTATCTCCTTACCCCTTACGCCTCACGCCTGACGCCTTACGTGGTTAGAGTTGGCCAACGAGGTAAATCTCGCCGGTGGGTTGCGGGCGACCGCCTTGCGGCTCGACGCTCACCGCGAATTTGGTGATGGACTCCAGCGGTGGGATGTTCCGGATCAGGAGCCGGCTGGTCTGCCCCGGGTCGGTATGGAAGGTGCCCGCGCTGACCGGCTTATCGACGATGGCCCAGAGTTGGTAGGTTTTTCCGGCGGGCAGGGGCGGCATGTTGAAGGCGTAGAAGAAGGCCTTCTTGGTGCCCCGGTCGTACAGGAGGAACGCGCCGGCCGACTTCGCCTGTTGCAGGCCGGCCAATGACACCACCTTCACGTGCGTGGAGCGCAAGATCGTCAGGATCTCGTCCCGTTGGGCCAAGGCCGCGCGCAGCGTGCCGGCTTCCCGTTCGCCTTGAGCCAGCCGGGGACGGAGCTTCGCCAGCTCCGCTTCGCGTTGCAGGAGCCCCTCCTGCAGGCTTCGCAGGTCGCCTTGGGCATTAGTCAGCTCGGCGCGCAAGTTCTTGAGAAGCTGCTCCTGGTTCGTGAGCTGTTGCTGGAGGGTGTCGTGGTGTGCGGTTCCCTCCTGCAGAAGAGCGGCGATCCGCTGTCGCTCGGCGCTCTCGGTCGCGAGTTGGCTCCTGAGAGAGAGCGCATACAGCCCCGTCACGATCAGCAAGGCAAGAGAGGCCACCGCGAACGACGGCCCGAGCCACTGCGGCAGCAGGGCGGCCGTCCACCGTCGTTCCGGCTTGAAGGAGGCCCGGGTCTTGGCGCGCATGGCCTGTGCTTCGAGCTGGCCTTTGGCCGAGACGCCGAAATGGCCGCGGAACGCCGCGAGGAGCTGAGACTTCAGGGTCGGCGGAGGGGTGGCCGGCGGCAGGCCGAGCGGCAGGGCCGCCGCAGCCTGGCGGTACTGCGCGAGCGCCGCCCGGCACTGGGCGCAGCCGCGCAGGTGCGCCGCCAGAGCCTGGCGCTCGCCCGCCTCCAACGCGCCGACCGCTTCGAGAGCGGCCGCTTGTTCAAATGGTTCGTGTCCCATGTTCTTAGCTCGTCCTCAGCGCGCCGAGGTTCCGCGATCCATTCTCGCTACCACATCGTCCGTGCAATGATGTCCCAGGCCGCAAAAGGTCGAAGCCAATTTGTTCATCGCCTTAGCTCATCTAAGCTTCTTGCGGCCCGCGCAAGGCGGCCTTCAACTTATCCAGCCCCAATTTGATCCGGGTCTTGATCGTCCCGATCGGCTGATTCAGCCGCACGGCGATCTGCGTGTGCGTCAACCCTCCGTAAAACGCCAGCTCCAGGGCCTCTTGCTGGGCCGCAGGCAACTCCGCCATGGCCTTTGCCACCAATTCCCGCTGCTCCTGGTCGGCGCTGATCTCGAATGGATCAGGAGCCCGATCGGGAAGATCCCCCGCCGGCATGTCCTCGATCGAATCGGTCTCCCGCTGGCTCTGGGTGGCGGACGACCGGAGCCGATCGATGGCGCGGCTGCGAACCATGGTCACGAGCCAGGCCATAGGGCTCCCGCGCTGCGCATCGTAGGAGCCGGCCTTGCGCCAGACGTCCCGGTACAGGTCCTGCAGGACCTCTGCGGCCTCGTCGGGATCATGCAGGATGCGAAGCACCAGCGCATACAGCACCGGGCTGGACCGTCCGTACAGATCTTCGAACGCCTGCTCGTCCCCCCGGGCGACGCGGTGCAGGAGGCTCGGATCCAGGGGCGCGGGACGGTCAGGTGACGATTTCATGCGGATCCGATCGGATTGAGGCAGGAACAGCCCTCTCAGGCGATGCGGAGCCGCATTATACATCAATACGGCCGCGGCAGGCTCGCGGATGTGCGCGATAGGCTGTGGCCAAAATTTTGGGGCGACCGGCACCAGCATACATCCGAGGCCACACCCGCCCCGTAGAGTGGTGTGTCGAGCGTAGAACGTGTGTTACCATCAGCAGCCTGTGCTGTTACGCAGCACCAAGGAGGAAGACGTGAGGCGTAAGGCGCCGGAAACAGTGAGGAGTGAAGGGTGAGGAGTGAGGAGACAGGAGAAGGAAAGGACGAAAATCAACCAAGGAGGGAGCAATGAGAAAGTCATTGATCGCAATCGTGGCGGGCTTGGCGTTGCTGGTGGGGGTCGGCGTCCGGGCGGAGATGAAGGCTGCGCCGGCGCTGAACACCCAGCCAGGCTCAAAGGCCGAAGCGCATAACAAGGAAGGGGTCGAGCACTACAACCAGGGCCACTGGGACGTGGCCCAGAAGCATTTTTCCGAGGCGGCGAAGGAAGATCCCAAGTCAGCCGAGGCCCATTATAATCTTGCGCTGTCGCTGGATAAGCTCGGAGACCACAAGGCGGCTACCGAGCATTTCAAGCAGGCGCATGACCTGGGCAAAAACAATCCGGACATCCAAAATTCTGGGATCCTGAAAAAGCACATCGGAATGAAGTAACCGCGGGCTGGTACGGGAGCCGGTGTACACCGGCTCCCGCCCTGCGCTAGCGAACCATCCCCGCGCGGGCCTGGCTTTCGGATTTGAGCCGGTCCACGACCTCCTGGATCTTCTGCTCCGTCAGCAAGCCGCCCTTGAGGTACTCCCGGACGACGCCGTGCTCGTCGATGAACACGCTGACCGGCAGCCCGTAGACCCCGTAGAGATTGGCAACGCGGTTGTCCTGATCCAGCAGCACCGGAAACGTATGGCCGTACGTCCTGATGTGCTCCGCCACCTTCTGCGTGTCTTCCAACTCATTGATGGCCAGCACGACGAAGCCCTGGTCGCGCAGCTTGTCGTAGCAGGTCTGCATGGCCGGCATCTCGGTCGTGCAGGGCTTGCACCAGGTCGCCCAGAAGTTGAGCAGCACGATCTTGCCGCGGTACTGAGCCAGGCTCTGGACCCGCCCGGTGAGATCGGTCAGGGTGAAGTCCACCGCCGGCATGCCCACGGCCGGCGCGCGTGATGCCATGCTCCAGCCGAGCTTCTCTGTCTGGCTAAGCAAGAGGAGGCCGAGGACTGCCGCCGTCATCATCCCTTTCATCGAGATTCTCCGCATAAGTTCCTCCGATACCCCTCATCCTCCCCTCTCCCCGGCGGGGGAGAGGAGCAGGTGAGGGGCGTTTGCTATAACGTCGGCGCCTGCAGATATTTGGTCACGCCAAAGACGTAGCTCACGCCTTGCGCCAAGTTGTTGTTGAAATCTCGGGCCACCGGAATCTGCGAGAAGAAATAGAACTGAGTGGTTTCGCCCAGATTGATCAGAAATCCAGGCGTATACGCAAAGTAGGTGGAGCCGGT
>CAYZKG010000032.1:0-22937 GCA_964478915.1 uncultured Nitrospira sp. | reverse complement strand
GGTCCTTGATCTCCATGATCCGGAGGTCCAGGCCCTGAAGCTTGATGAGCAGCGGCAGGGAAGGATTCAAAGCTCCCTCGGTACGTGTTGACGCTGGTAGGGTGCCCTCATAACGCACCAAGCTACCACAGAAATCAGCCGTGAGCAAGGGAGATCCGTCCGGCTTCTGCAGGAATGGGTGCTGAGGACTGAGCGCTGAAGGCTGATCGCGGAATGCTGAACCCAACGAGCCATGGAATCAAAGGGCCGCATCATTTTCGCGGCCTGTGAGGGCACCCATTGCATTCTAGGAGCAATGGGTCCCCCGGCATGTGAGATGGGTTGGCGAGCGCCGGTCGCCGGAACTGCCACTGCAGTCATCACGAGCCAAGGACGTGGTGGGCCCACCAGGACTCGAACCTGGGACCAGCTGATTATGAGTCAGCCGCTCTGACCACCTGAGCTATGGGCCCTCTTACCGTGAGGCGTCAGGCCCCTTACGCCTCACGCCTCACCCCTTACGGCTTCTACAGGCTCTCAACGAAGCTCTTGAGCTTCTTGCTGCGGCTGGGGTGACGCAGCTTCCTGAGGGCCTTGGCTTCGATCTGTCGGATGCGTTCGCGGGTCACTTCAAAGTCTTGCCCGACCTCTTCCAGCGTGTGGTCGGTGCTCTCTCCGATGCCGAACCGCTTTCTCAGCACCTTTTCTTCGCGCGGCGTCAGGGTCTCGAGCGCGCTGTTGATCTGGCGCTGGAGATCGTAGCGGATGGCCGCCTCCAAGGGAGAGATGGCCTTCTTATCCTCGATGAAGTCTCCGAGATGGCTGTCTTCTTCTTCTCCGATGGGGGTCTCCAGGGAGATCGGTTCCTTGGCGATCTTCAGAATCTTCCGAACCTTGTCGAGTGGCAGCTCCATCCGTTCGGCGATTTCCTCCGGGTTCGGCTCGCGCCCCAGCTTCTGCACCAGGTGGCGCGAGGTCCGGATGAGTTTGTTGATCGTTTCGATCATGTGAACCGGAATCCGGATGGTCCGGGCCTGGTCCGCGATGGCCCGGGTGATGGCCTGGCGGATCCACCATGTGGCGTAGGTGCTGAATTTGTAGCCCCGCTTGTATTCGAACTTGTCCACCGCCTTCATCAGGCCGATGTTTCCCTCCTGAATCAGGTCCAGGAACTGCAGCCCTCGGTTCGTATACTTCTTGGCGATGCTCACCACGAGTCGGAGATTGGCTTCGACCAGGTCGGCTTTGCCTCGCTTGACCTTTTCGGCGGCATGATCCAGATGCCGGACGGCTTCCTTGATCTCGTCGGCGGACACCAGCGCCACGTCGGTCTCGAGCTTCCGGATCCTGGCCCGAGCGTTGCGGTACACCTTATTGATGTCATGGAGCGTGCTCTCCGGCAGGCCGGTCTGGCGGCGCACCGCGAGCAGATCGCGCCGGCTCCGGCCGAGACGCCTGAGCAGATTCATCCCCGGTTCTCCCGAGACGCCGAGCTTCCGTTGGCATTGGCTGACCTCCCGCTCGGCCGCGGTGATTTGCTGGGCAAGCTCTCTCACGCTTTCGACCAGCCGGTCCTTCACCGCCTGGTGCAGGTTGATCGCTTCCAACTTTTCGACCACCTGCTGCTGAACCTGCTGTAGCTGCTGCTTGATGCGGCGCTTGCGAGCCGGATCGTTGCCTGCCCGCCGGAGCTTTTCATGCAGAGGCATCAACGGCTTGGAGTGATGGCGGATCCGGTTCAAGGCGTCGAGGGTCCGTCGCCGGAGATCCTCATCATCATGCTCCACGACCTCCTCTTCAAACTCGTCGTCATAGGGTGACGCCACCAGCTCGCGAACATTGATTTTTCCGCCCTTGAGCTTGTCTCTCAGGGCCAGAATCGCCTGGATGGTCATCGGCATGCCGAACACCGCCGAGGCGATCTCTTTCTTCCCCTCCTCGATGCGCTTGGCGATTTCGATTTCGCCCTCGCGGCTGAGCAACGCCACGCTCCCCATCTCTTTGAGATAGAGGCGGACGGGGTCGTCGGTGCGGCTCAGGACGCCGGGGGTCAGGTCGATCTCCTTCTCCGGCTCCTCCGCCTCTTCGATCTCTTCCACCTCATCCACCGCCTCCTCGCCTTCGGCCATCATCTTCTGATAGCGCTCGCCCTCGGAGCCATCGATGATCTCGATGTCCATCTCGCCAAAAATGGTCATCAGGTTGTTCAGCTGCTCCGACGACACCATCTCGGCCGGAAGCGTGCTGTTCAGCTCGTCGTACGTCAGATAGCCCTTCTCCTTTCCCATGGAGATGAGCTTCTTGACTTCGCCGAGCAACTCCTCTTTGGGCATCGCGACTCCTGCGTATGTGCGCTACGCGGTCGGAGCGGCAGGGAGCGCCGCCTTCCGGACCCGTAACTCGTTGACCTCGGCATTCAGCCTGCGGACCTCTTCTGCCCGACCTTCTCGTTCCGCCATCCGCAGCCTGGCGATCAATTCTCCAAGCGCCGACTCATGGCGTTTCCGCTCCAGCCGTTGCAGGCACCCAGTGATGTGCTCGGCCACGCTGTCGTAGTGCCGCTCCGAGAGGGACAGCTCGGCGGCCAGAGGGCCGCATTGCGGATCGGCCAGCGCCTCGTCCAGGACAGGACGGAGCAGCACCCGACCATCCGGATCGACATGGCGAACCGCGATCTCGACGAGTCGCCGACACTCCGGCACTGTGAAAGCTTCCGGGTCGAGTGCACGGACCTGAGTCGGCTCCAAGAACCCGTGCAGCAGCAGATGCACCAGATCATGTTCCTCGGAGCCTCGCGGCCGTGTCTCCCCAGCGGCCCGCAGGCTCTTGGGGCTCGGCCTCTTCCCGTCCTTGGCCCGCAGTTCGGGATAGCGTTCGACAAGACGCTGCTGACCGATTCCCAAACGCTCCGCCACGCGTTTGATGCATTCTTCCTTCGCGATGCGGTTGCTGGTCTTCTGGAGAATGCGCAAGATGTCATCCACGCTGCGGATGCGGTCTTCGATCGTCCCGGAGACAGCGCTCTCCAGGCTATGCTCCACCGCAAAGTCGAGGAGACTCGGCGCGCGCGCTTGCAACCGGAGAAAGGCTTCGGGCCCTTCCCCGCGGATGAACACATCGGGGTCCCGGCCCTGCGGCAAGGAGATCACGCGAACCGCGATGCCGCTGTCCACAAACACTTCCAGCGTCCGCAGAGCCGCCCGCACTCCTGCCAGATCGGGATCGAACAACAGCACCACGTTTTGGACGAACCGACGGATGGTTCGGACATGATCGGCGGTCAGCGCGGTGCCTAAGGTCGCGGCAACGTTCGTCACGCCGGCCTGGTGCAGCGAGATGGCGTCGAAATATCCCTCGACGATGATCAGGGAATTGGCTCGACCGGCCGCCTCGCGGGCCCGGTCCATGCCGAATAACGAGCGCCCTTTGGAGAACAGCGGCGTCTCAGGCGAGTTCAGATACTTGGGAGTCTCCTCGCCAAGGCACCGTCCGCCGAAGGCGATAGTGCGGCGATGAAGGTCGGTGATCGGAATCATCAGGCGTGCGCGGAACCGATCGTAGTAGCCAGCCGGGCCTTCTCCGCGACCGGTGCGCTCCTTGGCGACCGTGAGCCCGGCCAGGGCCAACTCCGCCGCGCTATAGCCTTGGCCGGTGAGTTTCTTGATGAGTCCATCCCAGGCCGGAGGCACCCACCCCAGCTTGAACGTTTCGATCGTCTCAGGCCTGATTCCCCGCGCGGCGAGATAAGCGCTCGGTTCCTGTCCGAGATGCGGATCCATCAGGTTGCCGTGAAACCAGGCGGCGGCGGCTTCGTGGAGTTCCTGGAGCCGAGCGCGGGCCCGGGCCTGATCCTGCGCCCCTCCCTTGTCTGCCTTTTCAATGACCGGGACCGCAATGCCCGCTCGCCGGCCGAGTTCCCGGACCGTCTCCGGAAAATCGGTTCCTTCCATCTTCATCATGAACGTGAAGACATTGCCTCCGACGCCGCAGCCGAAGCAGTGAAAAATCTGGCGAACGGGGCTCACCGTAAACGACGGCGTTTTCTCGGCATGGAAGGGGCACAACCCTTTCAGGTTTTGGCCCGCCTTGGTGAGGGTGAGGTAGCCCGACACCACCTCAGTGATGTCGATGCGTTCTCGGATTTGATCGATTACCTCTTGCGGGATGAGGCCGTATGGCACCGACGCTTCGCTCCTTGTGCTCGCGTGCCGCGTCGAATCAGAATGGGTGGCTAAGGATATGAAAAACCGAAATAAATGGGTCTGACACTATAACAAGGCGCTTTTGCCCCTGTCAACGGAGCCTTCAGCCGGGCGGCCAGCCCATGGCGCGTCCGCCAAGCAGGTGCAAATGCAGGTGAGAGACGGTCTGGCCACCGTCAAACCCGGTGTTGGCCACCACCCGGTAGCCGGAGCTGGAGATCCCTTTCTGCTTGGCGAGCTTGGCGCACGTCAGGATCAGGTGGACGATCAAGGAAGAGTCGGCTTCCTTCAACATATCCAGCGATTCGATATGGCGCTTGGGCACAACCAGGATATGGACCGGGGCCTGCGGGTTGATATCCTCAAATGCCAGCCCGACATCGTCCTCATGGACGATCTTCGAGGGAATCTCCCGTTGCACGATCCGGCAGAAGATGCAGTTGCTCATGCCGGGTCCTGTGTCGGGCGGTTTGGGCGAAGGCCCGATTTACCGGCCCGCCCCGCCAACTCGCGGTAGACCTCCTCCAACGAGATGTCGTGATACCCGAGAGCGACCAAGGTGTGGAACAGCAGGTCCGCCACCTCGTGGACGATCTCCTCGCGCTTGCCGTTCTTGGAGCTGAGCACCACCTCGCCCGCCTCTTCCACCACCTTCTTCAACAGACGATCCGCGCCGGCGTCGAAGAGGGAGGACACGTAGGAGTCGGCCCTGGGGTTCCGCTTGCGATCCTGGATGGTTCTGGCAAGCTGATCGAGAAGCCCGCCGAACGCCTCCTGCGTCTTGCCCGCCTGGGGGCCACTGGCCGTCAGGCGGGTGAAAAAACAGGCTCGCTCGCCGGTGTGGCAGGTCGGGCCGACCGGTTCGGCTTTGACCAGCAAGGTGTCACCGTCACAATCGAGAAAGAGGTCTTTGAGGATCAGGCGGTGGCCCGAGGTCTCGCCTTTTTCCCACAGCGCGTTCCGTGAACGGCTCCAGAAGTGCACGGATTGAGTCGACAGGGTCTTCTCCAACGCCTCACGGTTCATGAACCCAAGCATCAAGACGGTCCCATCCCGCCAGTCTTGGACCACCGCGGGGATCAACCCCCGATCATCGAACACCACCGCGGCAAATTTGTCCATGACCCTCTCCTTAATCCTCCCCCTTCAAGGGGGAGGGGAGGGTGAGGGTCCTCACCGCCACGCCCCGTTGCCGGAGGTAGGCCTTTGCTTCCGGAATCGTGTAGTGGCGATAGTGGAACATCGATGCGGCAAGCACTGCGTCCGCCCTGCCCCGCACGAAACCTTCATACAGGTGCTCGAGCGTGCCCGCGCCGCCTGACGCGATCACGGGGATTGAGACCGCCTCGGCCACGGCCGCGGTGAACTCAAGATCGTATCCCTGCTGGGTGCCATCCCGGTCCATACTGGTCAGCAAGATTTCACCGGCGCCATAGGTCTCCATCCGACGAGCCCACGCGACCGCATCAAGCCCGGTCGGGTTCCGTCCGCCGTGGGTGAACACTTCCCAGTTCCCCTCAGCTGCCCCAGGCCTCGGGCTATCCTCAGGACGCTTCGCGGTCACTACCCGACGCTTCGCGTCTATGGCCACCACGATGCATTGAGTCCCGAACCGTTCGGCGGCGGCTTTGACGAATTCGGGGCGGGCCACCGCAGCCGTGTTAATGCTGACCTTGTCCGCGCCAGCCTTCAGCAGATCGCGGATGTCCTCCAACGCTTTGACGCCGCCGCCCACGGTCAGGGGCATAAAGGCCTGTTCGGCGGTCCGAGCCACCACATCCAGGATGGTCTTTCGGTTTTCGTACGAGGCGGTGATATCCAGAAAGCAGAGCTCATCGGCCCCCTCGCGGTCGTAGGCGCGGGCCACCTGAACCGGGTCTCCGGCATCCCGGAGATCCACAAAGGAAACGCCCTTCACCACCCGTCCATCTTTCACGTCCAGACATGGGATGATCCGCTTGGTCAACATTCTTGGCTCGTCACGACGGCAGTGGCGCTCCCGACGACCGGCGCTCGCCACAGGTCCCATGCGATGTGGTGGCTGAAGCCCGCGCTAAGGTCGATGCCCGCTTCATTCGAGGCACTGGGTGATAGGCTATGGGACATTGCGCGCCTTTGCCTTGGCCCCTAGCCCGCGCTCGCCGCGGCGCTCGCCGCAGCGAGCGACAGCTTCCCGTCGTACAGCGCTTTACCGACGATGACCCCTTCGACGCGAGGCCCAAGGGCCTTGATGGCGTGGAGATCAGCGACACGACTGATCCCGCCCGAGGCGATGACGGGGAAGGGAGACCACTCCACAACCTCTCGCAGGCTCGACAGATTGGGCCCTTCCAGCATGCCGTCTTTGGCCACATCGGTATGGATAATCCCCGCGAGCGGATAGTGGGATAACGTCCGTAGCAGGTCTCTGGGGGAGCGGTCGGACAGAGTCGCCCATCCCCGGATCGCGATCTTGCCATCGCGAACATCCACGCCGACCAGGATCCGCTGGGGGAATTCCGCACAGGCTTGCTCGAGTAGGCTTAGGTCTTCGAGGGCGGCCGTCCCGACCACCACGCGGCTGGCGCCGCGCTCAAGATACATCCGGATGGCGTCAAGGGTCCGGATTCCGCCACCGACCTGAACCGGGACCGAGACTGCTTCGAGAATCGCCTCAATCCAGGATGTATTCTTCGGCTGGCCTTCGAGAGCGCCGTCGAGGTCCACCACATGGAGGCGCTGTGCGCCGGCCTGCTGCCAATGCCGGGCCATGCCGACAGGGTCGTCGGAATAGACCGTCTCCGCGCGCATGTCGCCCTGTCGTAAGCGAACACAGCGCCCGTCCTTCAGATCGATGGCCGGGATCACCAGCATCGGGACCGCTCATTATTCGGCATCCGCATACGAGGTGGGAGTCCCGAACGGAAACTTACGGAGGACTCGATCCACACCATATTCTGCCAGCTCCGCGGCCGTGACAAACACCCCTTTCCGCTGGACGAACCCCAGGAAATCCTCATTCATCGGCCGCTGCTTCTCGTAATAGTTGCCGGTCCAGAGCACCGTGCCGTCCGCTCCGATGAGCTTGACCTCAAACCCGACGATGGCGGGATCGGCCCCCAGCTTGCTACCCACGCGTTCCTGGTACACCAAGACCCGACCGACGACCGCCGCATCGGCCGAGAGCCTCGCCGCAACCTGCCGCGCCAACTGTTCCGGAGCTATCCCCGTCACACTCGATCCCAGCGCCTTGACCACCCGACCGGCCTCGCTGGGAGAGATCACCAGAATCCCTTGTCGATTCTTGAGCCGACCGTAAAACAGTTGGGTCACTTTCTCAGCCGCGTACGGGGGAACCGTGAGTCTGGGCTGGTCCTTATCTTCAGCCAGCTTGCGTCCCTCGGGGGATTTCGGAACCGCCGGGATAGAAATGTCGGACCGCTTCGCGCCGGGCGGGACAAAAAATTCGGGACCCGGTACCTCCGCGATTTGCGGTGTCGTCAGCGCGTCAAACGGCATGACCGCGACGGTCTTGACCGGGTATTGATCAAGCTTCGGGGAGGTCTCGATGGTGACCTTCGTGGGAGCACAGCCCGCCAGCACTAAGATGAGCAGAGCGGCCAATAGAGCCTGCGGCCGTACACCTGACGCCTCACGCCTCACGGGGCACCGGGACCCATTGCCGGGACCCATTGCTCCGCAGAATGCAATGGGTGCCCCGGAGCAATGGGTGCCCCCTCCGGGACCGCAATGGGTCCCACGTCTCACGCTTAAGGTTGCCATTCCGCAAAATTTCTCAGGACCTGAAGCCCCGTTGCCTGGCTCTTCTCAGGATGAAACTGACAGGCAAAGACGTTGTCGCGCCAGATGCTGGAGACGAAACCGATCCCGTACTCGGTGACCGTCGAGATAACCGAGCGATCGGCCGGCTCCGCATAGTACGAGTGCACAAAATAGAAAAAGGCGCCGTTCTGCAGATCACGCAAGGGCGGAGCCGGACGCTGGATGGCAATGCCGTTCCAGCCCATGTGCGGAACTTTCAATCCGGCCATCGGTCCGTCCGCCGGAAACCTCCTGACGGTGCCGGGAACCAGGCCCAGGCCCTTGTGCATCCCGAACTCTTCGCTTTCGCTGAACAGCAGTTGGAGGCCGAGGCAGATCCCCAAAAACGGCTTTCCCTGGCCGATCGCACGCTGGATCGGGTCGACCAACCCGTAGCGCTCTAGGTTCGCCATGCAGTCGCCGAACGCGCCGACGCCCGGCAGCACCACGTGGCTGGCATCATCCAGGACGCGACGTTCCCGGGTCACGACCGCGCTCTGCCCCACCGCTTCGAAGGCCTTCTGCACGCTCCGGAGATTGCCCATGCCGTAATCGACGATAGCGATCATGTTTCTAGCTCGTCATGACGGCAGTGGCGATCCCGACGACCGACGCTCGCTAACCCTGTTCACGCGGCGGGCGACGCTTCGTGCCGGGACCCATTGCTCCTTAATGCAATGGGTGCCCAGGTCGAAGCCCACTTTTAATAGCCAATAGCCCATCGCCCATTGCCTATAGCCTGCCTTTCGTCGAGAGGACCCCCCTGACCCGCTCGTCGATGGAGGTCGCCTGGTCCAGCGCCTTGGCCAGAGCCTTGAACACCGATTCCATAATGTGATGCGGGTTCCGGCCATACAGGACATTCACGTGCAGGGTCAGCCCGGCATGGCTGGCGAATGCCTGGAAAAAATCTTCGAAGAGCCCCAGGTCCAGCTCCTTGATCCGGCGCTGGAGCAGCTCCACGTGATAGACCAGATAGGGCCGGCCGCTGAGATCCACGGTGACCTGGGCCAGGGTCTCGTCCAATGGTACGGACGCCCAGCCGAACCGCCGGACGCCTTCTTTGGAGCCGAGCGCCCGCTTCAGGGCCTCTCCCATCACGATGCCGATATCCTCGATCGTGTGGTGGTCATCGATCTCGGTGTCGCCCTTGGCCCGCACCGCCAAGTTGAAAAATCCGTGCTTCGCCAGCAGGGCCAGCATGTGGTCCAGGAACGGGATCGTGGTACGGATCTGCCCCTGCCCCGTCCCGTCCAAGCTGAAGTCCACGCGGACCGAGGTCTCTGCGGTGGTCCTCTCGATGGTGGCACGCCGGTTGTTGTTCCGCACCCGCTTCATGGCAGCCTGCTCTCGATCGATTTGGCATGCGCTGTGAGGCCTTCCATGTGCGCGATCCGCGCGACATGATCCTTGACCTTGGACAGGCCTTCTTTGCTGTACGCGATGATGTTGCTCTTTTTCACGAAATCGTCAAAGGAGAGGGCCGAGCAGAACCGCGCCGCTCCCCCCGTCGGCAAGACATGGTTGGGGCCCGCCACGTAGTCCGCGACGGCAGGAGGCGTGTAGCGGCCGAGAAAGAGCGCGCCGGCATGGCGAACCTTTTCGAGGTAATCGAAGGGACGGTCCACCGCCAGCGTCAAGTGCTCCGGCGCGATGTCGTTCGCGAGCACGATCGCGTCGTCCATGGAATCAACCACGAAGGCCACGCCGTGCCGTGCGACGGCCGTCGCGGCAATCTTTTCTCGAGTGGCACCGGCAAGCAGCCCGCGCACGTGGGTGATCACCTCCTTGGCCACACGCTCGGACGTCGTCACGAGATACACCCTGGCCTCCTCATCATGCTCCGCCTCGCACAGGAAATCGGCCGCGACGTGGGCCGGATTGGCCGACGCATCGGCAATGACCAGCAGCTCGCTGGGTCCCGCAATCATGTCGATTCCCACCGTCCCATAGACCAAGCGCTTCGCGGCGGCTACATACAGATTGCCGGGCCCGATGATCTTGTCCACTCTGGCGATCGTGTCCGTTCCGTACGCCATGGCGGCAATCGCCTGGACTCCTCCGATCCGGTATACCTCGTCCACGCCGGCGATATCCGCGGCCACCAGAAGATACGGGCTGATGCCGCCTTTCGGCGTCGGGGTGCACATCACCACCCGCTTCACGCCGGCCACCTTAGCCGGAATCGCGTTCATCAGGACAGTCGAGGGATAGACCGCCTTGCCGCCCGGCACGTACAAGCCCACGGCATCGAGCGGCATCACGACCTGCCCGAGGGTCGCCCCGTCGTCCTGATACATCCAGGTCTTCGTCCGCTGTCGCTCATGAAAGGCGCGGATCCGTTGGGCCGCATACCGCAGCGCGTCCCCTTCCTCCTTGCGGATCTGATAGTACGCTTCCTTGACCTGCTCGGGGCTGATGCGGAACTGTGCGGGCTTGAGCCTGATGCGGTCGAACTTCTTCGTGTACCGGGCGATCGCGGCGTCTCTCCCCCGCTCGACCCCCTTGAGGATCGCCTTGACGGCGTTCTCAACCGACCCACGGGGCGCACTGCAACGCGACGTCACGCGCTTGACCATGGACTTAAAGGCTCGGTCTCGACTCGATATGAGCTTCATGGTCGTTCTCCGTGCCGCGGCGACTTGCCTCAGCGCTCAGCAGCGCCTGCGGGTGATTCCCCGCGGCGCGCCCTAGGCCCGCTTGGCACGCTTCGGCCGGCAAGCCTTCAGTCTGGCGATCAATCTGGTGATGACCGGGTGCTTCATCTTCAGGCTCGCCCGATTCACGATGAGCCTGGCCGTGGATTCGGCAATCACTTCCACCTGGACAAGATCATGCGCTTTCAGCGTCCTCCCGGTGGAGACCAGGTCCACGATCCGATCGGCCAGCCCCACGATCGGGGCCAACTCGATGGACCCGTAGAGCTTGACAATCTCGACCGGAAGGCCTTTCCGGTTAAAGTATCGCTCGGTGATGTTCGGATACTTCGTCGCCACGCGGATCTTCGACGACAGCCGCTCGCGCCGGCTGTTGTCCCGCAAGGCGGCTACCGCTATTCTACACGCCCCGAACCTGAGGTCCAGCGGCTCATAGACATCGTGGTCCTGCTCCCAGAGCATATCCTTTCCGACCACCCCCACGTCGGCCGCACCGTATTCGACATAGGTCGGCACGTCACTGGGCCGCACGACCAGGAACGACGTGCCGCTCTGCGGACACTCAAAGACCAGCCGGGGACTCTCCGCCGAGACGCTCTTGCTGGCGTAGCCGGCCCGCTTGAATAGCTCCAGGGCCGGGGCCAAAAGCTTGCCTTTCGAGAGCGCCACCACGAGCATATCACTCATGAGACCATCTCAGGGGCCCGACCGGAACGCACCTCGGTCCGCCGGATCACCGCTCCCAGCCCCAGCAATTTCTCTTCGATGCGCTCATACCCCCGGTCCAGGTGGTAGACACGGGACACCTCAGTCTCCCCGGCGGCGGCGAGGCCGACAAGGATCAACGCGGCGCTGGCCCGCAGGTCGGATGCCATCACCGGGGCCCCGGTGAGCGCCTCCATTCCGTTGATCACGGCCTGGTTGCCTTCGACTTTGATGTCCGCCCCCATCCGGCGCAGCTCCGGGACGTGAATAAACCGGCTCTCAAAGACCGTCTCGGTGATCACGCTGGTCCCTTCCGCTAAACAGGCCAGCGCCATGATCTGGGCCTGCATGTCCGTGGGGAACCCGGGATAGGCAAAGGTCTTCACATCGACCGGGCGTAACCGCCGCGAGGTCCTCAGCCGGACGCTCTCCTTTTCTTCGGTCACCTCGGCGCCCATCTCGCGCAGTTTGAGAATGACCGCCTCCAGGTGCCGTGGCCGGCACCGCTCCAGGCAGATGTCGCCGCGGGTGATCGCCCCGGCCGCAAGATAGGTCCCGGCTTCAATCCGATCCGGTATGATCTCATGGTCCGCATTGCGAAGCTCCGAGACACCCTCGATGGTGATGAGATCCGAGCCAGCTCCGACGATCCGCGCGCCGCGCTTGATCAGGAATGCGGCGAGATCCGCAACTTCCGGTTCCTTCGCAGCATTTTCGATGACCGTGGTCCCTTCGGCCAGGGTGGCCGCCATCAGCAAGTTCTCCGTGCCGGTGACGGTCGGAATGTCGAGCGAGATGTGCGCCCCGCGGAGCCGCCTCGCCCGTGCCGTAATGTACCCATGCGCGATGCTGACCTCGGCGCCAAGCTTGGCCAAGCCGGCCAGATGTAAATTGACCGGCCTCGTGCCGATCGCGCAGCCGCCGGGCAGCGAGACGGTCGCCTCCCCCCAACGGGCAAGGAGCGGCCCGAGTACCAGCACCGAAGCCCGCATCGTCCGGACGAGGTCATAGGGAGCTTCCGTTGAGCGCAAAGACGCGGCATTGACGGCCATCCGGCCCCCGTCGATCCGAACCGTTGCTCCCAGCAGCCCCAGGAGCTTCCCCATGGTGACCACATCCACCACGTCGGGCACGTTCGTCAGGATGCATTCCCCTGCCCCCAGGATCGTGGAAGCGAGGATCGGCAGCGCCGCGTTCTTGGCACCGCCGACCCGCACTTCGCCGCGCAAGGGGTTTCCCCCGGTGATAATGATCTGATCCATATTCCGCGTTCAGCGTTTCCGGAAACAGAGGACCCGCTCGATCCCGGCTTGATCCTGCACGGTGTGCACATGGCAGTACCCGCCGTGGGCGTCCGCCAAGGCCCTCAGCCGGGCAGCCTGCCCTTGGCCGACCTCCAAGGCCAGCAGGCCGCCCTTCATCAAAAAGGCAGGCGCCTCGGTCAGCAGCCGTCGATGCACCGCCAGGCCATCCTCGCCACCTACAAGAGCCAGCCTGGGCTCAAAGCGTCCGACTTCGGGCATCAGGTCGGGAAAATCCGCCTCAGCAATGTACGGTGGGTTGGACACCGCAGCCGTCAGCTGACGGGTCAGCCCCAGTTCTGCCAGTGGCCGCAGCAGATCGCCGTGCAGGAAGCTGATCCGATCGCTCACCTGGTGGCAATGCGCGTTGTGTCGTGCGACGCGCAGAGCGACCGGCGACTGATCGGTGGCGTACAGCGATGCGGCCGGCAGTGCGCGGGCCACGGCCACCGCGACGCACCCGGAGCCTGTCCCCACATCGGCGATCACCGGGGGCCAGGCAGGAGATTCATGGCTGACGATTTCCCGGACCAGGAGCTCGGTCTCGGGCCGCGGGATCAAGACGCCGGGGTCAACGCGAAACTCCAGGCCACAGAATTCCTGGGTGCCGAGAAGGTATTGGAGCGGCTCTCGGGCGGCGCGGCGCGAGAGAAGGAGCCTGGCACGCTCTCGCTCATGGGATGACACCGGCCTCCGCCATTCCGTCTGAATCTTGAGAGACGGAACGCCCAGAGCGGACTCCAGAATCCACAGCGTCTCGCGCCGGGCATTGTTAATTCCGGCCGCCGAGAGCGCCGCATGGCCTTCGCTGTACAGATCCGAAACTGTGGTCAGTGCAAGGCTGGTCGCATCATCCGTGCCTGTGTCATCCGAGGGACTCATCACCCCTCTGAGCTCCGGATGTCGGCCTGGGAGGCCCGGAGCCCTTCGACGATCTCTTCCAGATCGCCTTCGAGAACCTGTTCAAGCTTGTGGAGCGTCAGTCCGATCCGATGATCCGTGACACGGTTCTGCGGAAAGTTGTAGGTGCGGATCTTCTCGCTGCGATCGCCCGTGCCGATCTGGGATTTTCTGGCTTGGGCGATCTCGGCCTCCTGGCGGGCCCGTTCCGCTTCCATGATCCGAGCCCTCAGCGTTCGCATGGCCTTGTTACGATTTTTGAGTTGGGACCGCTCGTCCTGACAGGTCACGACCAGCCCCGTCGGCAGGTGCGTGATCCTGACCGCGGAGTACGTCGTATTGACGCTCTGGCCCCCGGCGCCCGATGAGCAGAACGTATCGATTCGGAGGTCCTTAGGGTCAATCTCCACTTCGACCTCTTCCACTTCCGGCATAACCGCGACCGTGACGGTGGAGGTGTGGACTCGCCCGCTGGCTTCCGTAGCCGGAACCCGCTGGACTCGGTGCACGCCGCTCTCCAGCTTGAAGTGACCGTACGCGCCCTTTCCCTCCACCAACAGGACCGCATCCTTGTAGCCGCCGATGCCGGTCTCGTGAGCCTCCACGACTTCCACTCGCAGCCGCTTCTTTTCGGCGTACTTCGTGTACATCCGCAAGAGATCCCCGGCAAACAGGGCCGCCTCTTCGCCGCCCGCGCCGGCCCGGATTTCGACGAACGTGTTCTTCTGGTCGTTCGGATCCTTGGGCACCAGGAGCGCCAAGGCTTGGGCTTCAAGATGGCGTCGCCGCTCCTGAAGGCGACGAGCCTCCTCGGCCGCCAGTGACTGCAGCCCGGCTTCGCCTCGAGGGTCGTTCAGCATCTGCTCGGCTTCGGCAATCTCCTTGAGAACATCCTGATAAGTATGAAACAGGTCGACCAATTCCTCGAGCGCGGTCCGCTCTTTGTTGAGCTTGTGCAGCAGCGCCGGCTGTCGCAGGACAGACTCATCCATGAGCTGACTATTGAGCTGTTCGTACCGCTTCACCGCGCCTTCCCATTTGGAGAGCAACAGCCCTTCGCGGCTTTCGGCAGTGCGGGTCTCAGCCATGGAATTGGATCTCACTTCTTTTTCGCATACTTCTTCTTGAACCGTTCGACACGGCCTTCGGTATCGACGATCTTCTGGGTCCCCGTGAAATACGGGTGGCAGTTGGAGCAGATATCGACCTTGATGTCGCCGACGGTGGAGCGGGTCTTGAATCTCGCCCCGCAAGCGCAGCTGACGGTCGCTTCCCGATACGCCGGATGAATCCCTTTCTTCATGCCTTAGGCTCCTTGCCCCTCCTCACCGGTTCATCGACTGGAGGAATTCTTGATTGGACTTGGTGCCCGTGATCTTGTCCATCAAAAATTCCATGGCCTCCATGGTTCCCAGCGGGCTGAGCACCTTCCGGAGGATCCACATCTTGTTCAGGCGGTCCCGATCCACCAAGAGCTCTTCCTTTCGCGTTCCGGACTGGCTGATGTCTATGGCCGGGAAGATCCGCTTGTCGGCCAGACGCCGATCCAGATGCACTTCCATGTTGCCCGTGCCCTTGAACTCCTCGAAAATCACGTCATCCATCCGGCTGCCGGTGTCGATCAGTGCCGTGGCCATGATGGTGAGGCTCCCGCCGTTTTCGATGTTCCGCGCTGCTCCGAAGAAGCGCTTCGGACGCTGCAGGGCGTTGGAGTCCAGACCGCCTGACAGCACCTTGCCGCTCGGCGGGGCGATCGTGTTGTAGGCCCGGGCCAGCCTGGTGATGCTGTCTAACAGGATCACCACGTCCCGCTTGTGCTCGACGAGGCGTTTGGCTTTCTCGAGCACCATCTCGGCGCATTGCGCATGACGCTGCGCCGGCTCGTCAAAGGTCGAGCTGATCACTTCCGCCGCCCGAACCTGTCGTTGCCAGTCGGTCACCTCTTCGGGCCGCTCGTCGATCAACAGCACGATCAGGACGATTTCGGGATGGTTCTTGAGAACGGCCCGCGCGATCGCCTGCAGCAGCATGGTCTTTCCGGTCCTCGGCGCCGCCACGATCAGGCCCCGCTGACCCTTGCCGATCGGCGTGATCAACTCCATCACCCGCGTGCAGTACTCTTCCGGGTCATATTCCAGCTGGATCCGCTCTTCCGGATACAGCGGCGTGAGATTGTCGAACAGAATCTTATCGCGCGCGACCTCCGGGTCCTCATAGTTCACCTTTTCAACCTTGAGGAGAGCGAAGTAGCGTTCGCTTTCCTTAGGAGGCCGAATCTGTCCAGAGACGATGTCGCCGGTCCTCAAGTTGAAGCGGCGAATCTGGGACGGGGAAATGTAAATGTCGTCCGGCCCAGGCAGGTAGTTGGAGTCCGGGGCCCGAAGGAATCCGAATCCATCGGGCAGTGTTTCCAGTACCCCTTCCCCGAAGATGAATCCGTTCTTCTCCGTTTGAGCCTGGAGAATCGCGAAGATCAATTCCTGCTTCCTGAGGTTGGGTGCGCCCTCGATCTTAAGATCGCGAGCTAATTCATTCAGGTCGGCAATCGATTTCTGTTTCAACTCGGCAAGATGCATGGTTTTCTCCCTTAACATAGATATTACTTCAATGCTGGAGGCCTTGATGGCTCAAGAAACCGGTGGACTCGTAATAAGCCACAGCTTAGGGATGCGTGATAACCTGAACTGTCAAAGGTGATTAGTTATGCCGGAGAGAGCAGCCTGCGAAGGATGAGCTATTGGCGCCCTGAGTCTCCATATGTCTTTGTTCAGCCGACGCTCCCTTTACCGGGAACGCGCTACCATCAGCCTGACTTCCTGGAGAAAGAGGTATGTGGTTTTGTCTCGAGATCAGCCCCGGGAAGCTGCACGGGGTGTGGAAGAATTCCGGTCGATATGGAAGCTGGCTGTTATACTATTCGGTGAGCCCGCCATTGTCAATAGATATTTTCCTGCTAGCGGCACGGGTATCAACGCAATAGCCGCTCCTAAGGCGCCGGAAGAGCCGTTGCCCAAGGCTCGTAAGAGCCGTTGCGTGGGCTGGCGGTTTGTGATAAACAAAAGCCAAACAACGGCCAAGAGCATGTCCCATGGCGCACCGTGAGGAAGGACAGAACCAGGAAAAGATTTTTACGCTCACTGAAGCGAAACGCTTGCTCCCTCGCCTCGAAGAGCACCTCCTGGCCATCAAGCGCAGCAAAGAAGTGTTGATCCGGACCAAGGACGAGATCAAGAAGGCCAGCGCCAAGGCTTCGCTCGGCGGGGGGAGTTTCGCCGGACCGCGCTACATCACGGCGCTCGAGGAGATCAGCGAGAATCTGCAAGCCGTCCAGGAGATGGGCGTCCTGGTGAAGGACCTGGACATCGGATTGTGCGATTTCCCCTACCTCTTGGACGGGCGTGTTGTGTATCTGTGCTGGAAACTTGGTGAGCCCGAGATCGCCTGGTGGCACGAGATCAACGGCGGTTACGCCGGGCGACAGCCTCTCCAGGGTAAAGACGATTAGAGCCCCGCCTTGTTCGGCCTCCTGCCGCCGGTATGAAATTCGCCATCCTCGGGTTCGACGGCCCTGATGGACAAGAAAAGCGCAAGATCCACCGCCCAGCTCACTTGGCAAGAATGGAAGCCTTGGACGCTCAAGGCCGAGTCGTCCTGGCCGGTCCTCTGACTGATCAGACGGGCAGTCTGATCGTGATCGAAGCGGAGTCGCTGGCCGAAGCCGAGGCTTTTGCCCAAGAGGACCCATACACGGTCGGGGGCGTGTTTCAGCGGATCGAGGTCCATCCCTTTCTGCAGGTGTTTCCCAAGCGCTGACACGCCCCGCTCCCATCGCTCCTCCACAAGAATTCGATCGGCTCTGTCCCCCCATGGCCGCCCCGTGGCTAAAAAACATCGGTTTTCTCACATCTTAAAACTCCAAAGCTGGGACGCCCCGCGCTCCCAACGTGTTGACAAATCTCAGTCATAATCACTATACTGCGCCGTTGCTGACACCGTTACCGATCATTGTTACAATAGGCCTACACGGCCACCTCTCGATAGGCCATAATTTTCGGAGGTTAGGCCTTCTGTTGCCTTGCATCAAATAGGGAAGAACGCATACAGTACAATATTATTTGACCGTTTTCCTTCGTTCGTTCGCGCCGGGGGTTTGTCGAATGAGCCAATACCGCGTGGTTCCTGGTCCGGAAGCCTTTTTTACCCCAGGCGCGGCTCGAATGGGTATTGTCCTTCCTGAACCGGGACAAGCCCATATCGAGGGGCGAATCGTTCCGGAAGAAGAAGCGATGGAGTATGCGGCCCGCAAGCTTTTGGACGCCAAAAATCCCACGCTTCATCCCGGTCCCCTAGTCCTGTGGAACTGGAACGAAAAGGCGGCGAAAAAAGCAAAGGCCATCAAGATCCTGGCCGACACGATCCCCGCCCGGATCATCCCAATGCCGGATTACCGACCGAAGTACCCCAAGATCAATCCGGATGTGGAGATCAACCCCAACCACCCCAATTTGACGATCTGGCACAACAAAGAAGACGTGTGCCTGTTCGTGGGCGTGCACTGCCATCAAGCCAATCTCTCCCTGAAGATCATCCGCGGCGGCACGAACTGCTTTACGATCGCCATGTGCGCCCAAGCCGGGCACGAGGACGCCATGCTCTCGTTCCGTGACGCGACGGCGGAGAAGATCCTCCGGCTCGCGGAATGGGTGAGCAAGCTCAAAGGAATCCGCTTCCACGCTCCCAACTTGGACATGGCAGACAGCAGGCACAACGACAATCCGTTCATCAAATTAGCCGATGGAGGGGGCTGACCCATGGCAAACGAACTCTCTGAAGTTCAAAAGAGCCTGATTGGCAAGCAGAACAAGAAGGGTCAGACTTACACAGACCCGCATTACCTGTTTAACGAGGCTCCGCGTACGCCGGCCTTTTTCACCGGCAGTGAGGTCATCAAGGAGGCCATCCGCCGGGCCAGTGTGGATGTGATGGTCGCCTACCCCATCACGCCTCAGAGCGAAGCTGCGGCGCTGATCGGCGAACTGTTCGCCGAGGGCTACGTGGGCGACTACATGCGGGGCGAGAGCGAATTTGCCGTGATGTCCCAGTGCGCGGGCGCCGCCTTCGGTGGAGCGCGAGTTTTCACCACGACGGCCGGCCCTGGCACCATGCGGGCTTTTGAGAATTTCCCCATGTGGGTGGGCGCCCGCTTGCCCATACAGGTGATCGTGACCTGTCGGGGAATCAACTCGCCCCTGAGCATCCAGCCGGACACTCTGGAGATGTATTTCTTGCTGGGAACGGGCATGCTGGTGTGGCATGCCGAGACCGCCCAGGATTTCTATGACTGGATCCTCAAAGCCTATATCGTCGCAGAACAGCCCGACGTGCATCTTCCCATTGCGGTCTGCTGTGACGGGTTCTTTGTCACGCACACAAAGGATACGGTGATGCTCACGCCTCCGGACATGTGTCTGCCGCCGTATGACCCTTACCGTTCGCCTGTCCCCTGCATGGACATGGAGACGCCACCGGTCCGGATGATGCGGGATCCCTTTGTCATGAAGTCCAACTACATCAGCTATATGACCCATGCCTCCTGGCAAGAGGAAACCCGCTCCGCCTGTGAGCGCTCCCGGAAACATACCATTCCGTTGCTCGGTGGACTGATCGAAACCGAGAACGTGGATGCAGAGATCCTCATTGTGGGGTCCGGCACCGCTGTGTCTCAGGGGCGGGAAGCCATTCGACTGATGGAGGATGAGGGGATGCGAGTGGGACTGGTGAAGATTAAGTCACTACGGCCGTTCCCGTTCGAGGAAATCCGTGAGGCCACCAAGCACGCCAAACATATCTTCGTGCCGGAATTCAACGTCATCGGCTGGCTGGCCAACGAAGTCAAGGCGGCCATTCCCGATAATCATCGGGTCGTGGCCGGCCCCCACGTGGCGGGCGGTATGACCATGCCATCGGAAGTCATCGTGGAAGAAATCCAGAAGCATCTGGGGCGGCATGTCGCGACCCTGGCTGCGCGGGGGAGCTGAGCTTTTCCCGAATACCGATAAAGGAGACCCAGCATGAGCAAAGAGAAGATTCAAATCTGTCCAGAGTTTTATGACATCATGCCCCCGGAGTATCGCGATCTGGTGGAGCAGGCCACCTACGGGAAAGAAGGGCGGGGATGGAAGGATATTGGGCAAAGCAAGGAGTTGATCGAGGACCACTCGCTCTGCGCGGGATGTCCCGAATCCATGGCGTTTCGTTACATTCTGGCATCCCTGCCGAACCCCGAGGACACCGTGATGGTGGGCTCGACCGGCTGCACCAGTTTGGTCTTTCCCCACGTGGCGGTGCACAACATTCACTCACTGTTCGGCAATCAGAATGCGATCGCCAGCGGGCTCAAGCGCGCGCTGAGCGTTCGGTTCCCCGGCCGGATCAAGGACGTGGTGGTGCTGGCCGGCGATGGGGCCACGGTGGATATCGGCCTGGACATGACGCTGCAGGCGTGGTTCCGGCAGGAGAAATTCACGACGATCTGTTTTGATAACGAACTCTACGCGAACACGGGCGGCCAGGAATCGGGGTTGATGCAGAAAGGCTTCGTCGCGAAGATGGCGCCGGTCGGGAAAACCTTCGAGAAGGTGCGCCTGCCGGAGATTGCCCGTGAGTGCGGCTGCGCCTATGTGGTGAACTGCACTGTCAGCAAGCCGTCTTTGATTGAAAAAGTAGTGAGAAACGCGGTGCTTCTCGCGCGGGAGATCGGTCCCACATACCTCCAACTCTATACTCCGTGCATTCTGGAAATCGGCAAGAACAGCATGGAGGGACTCCAAGAGATGCGCGACTCCGAGAAACCGACCGAGCGGTTTGCCTACAAAGAATACATCAGCGACGCGGCCAAGCAGTTCCTGGCTGATTTGGAGGCCCAGAAGAAACAGACGGCAGCACTGGCATCGGCCTAGGCTTTCTGCCGGAAGGGTCACTCAAAACGGAGAGGTCAGATGAGAAAACGCACCAACATTCGCATGTCCGGATTGGGGGGGCAAGGCGCCGTGACGGCTGCTCACGTCATGGCCATGGCCGCGAACAAGGACGGGAAGTTTTCCATTTCCAACCCGTTTTTTGGGGCTGAAAAGCGGATGGCGCCGGCCGAGAGTTACTGCCGGATCGGTGCCGAGCGCATTTATGACCGCGGTGAGCTGGTGTACCCGGACATCATTATGGTGTTCCATCCCCAGGTGATCACCATGCAGAAAAGCTACACCGCGCCGTTCTATTCCGGTATCAAAAAGAACGGCGTGCTGATCATCAACTCGAACTCCGAACTCCTTACGGACGACGATCGACAGTACCTGGGGAGCCTCAACGTCTCTGTGTACACCTTCGACGGCACGAAGCTGGCTCTCGAGATTGCGGGCACCGAGCTGTCGTCCAACATGGCGATGATCGGGGCGGTATCCGGCATCTCGAAGGTCGTCACGCTTGAGAGTTTAGACCTGGCCATTCAGGAACGGTTTGGCAAGAAGTTTGTCGCTTCCGGCGGGACGGCGTCGCTCGATGAGGCGATCAAGAAAAAGTTCGCCAAGAAGGAGCAGTTGCTCGCCAAGAACATGGCCACGATCCGCAAATCCTACGAGATGGCTGCCGCATGGGCTGAAGCGAATCTCAAGCAGCCTGTGGCGGCTTAGGGGAAAAACGCTGAATGTATAACGTTGCGTACGTAGCGGATGAAAAGTGCGTCGCCGAAAAAGGGTGTCGCCTGTGCGTGATGTATTGCCCGGAGGCCGACTGCATCAGGCTGGACACCCGGAAGATGAAAGCCTATGTCGTGATCGACAAATGCAAAGGGTGCGAGCTCTGCATGGTCGTCTGTAACGCAGCCAAGCACGAGGCCATCCTCATGGCTCCCGTCAATTCCGCGACTGGTGAGATCATGCTGGACCGAAGAAAGGCTGAAGCAGCGGGGTTGGGTCAGGCCTATCAGGGGTAGGCTCTCGACGACCGCTGGCGGGAAAGGCCCCCATGTCTCGGCACCATGGGGGTTTTTTATTCCTCATTCGTTTTACGGAGTGAGTGGAGGCACCATGGGGGCAACCACGGAGCAGCCGGCAGCTGCCACGGCACCTGAAAGCAAGGATCCGCTCTTGAAATTCTTCCGAGACGAGCCGCATCGCGCCTCAACCGCCGAAGAGGTCGTTCGGGCGTTCACCCCCGCTGTCGCCAAAGATCCGCAGAAACTTCCTGCCGCCGTTCAGGATGTGACCGGAAAGTTGCAGAAGCTGCTCGAAGCAGGCCATATCACCGAGATCGGCGACGGCCTATACAAGGCACGGCTCTTCTTTGACAAGGAGCGGTACATCGAGCATGCCTTCATCGGGGGCATGGGGAACACGCGCTACCGCTTCCGGTCCCCGATCTTCCGCCTCAACATCGGCGTCCTCTCGCTGTTTGTTCTCAGAGATCAGAAGGCCGGGAATTGGGCCGTGACGGTGCGAGACACGACGATCGGCAAAGATTACAGCTTCACCCGACGGCTCCGGGACGGGGCCTACACCTTGGGCAGCCAGAAGCCCGAGGCCGGTACCGAGCAGTACCTCCAGGTCGACGGGAAATACATCGCCAAAAGGCACGTGGTTGTCACGCTTGCCGGCGAAGACATTGTCGTTGAAGACCTCAAGACCTTGAACGGCACGCGGATCGACCACCTCACAAAGGAGGGACTGGCTCGGTTTCGCGAGGTGGCCCGGGAGTTCCTGGAGCACACCGATCCCCGGTCCCACCGGGAGCCGGTCGTGCGGGGCCAGTTCATCCTCAACAAGCTGCTTCAGGATCACCAGAATTTCGAGAGTGCCTTCTTCTCCGTGGTCGTGGATTCCCTCCTGCTCGAGAGGCCGGCGGGAGCGTGACACGAAGCGAGTGCAGCATGGCGCATGACATCCAGCAGTCCATCGCGGAGGTCGCCCGGGCCATCGAGCACCTCAACCGAGCCTTTGAGCAGTACGCAGAGGACCTGCGCAAGGGGGGAGACCCGCAGGAATTGCAGCAGTGGATCAAAGCCACCCACGCCATGCGTGATAGCGGCAATATCTATCTTACCTGGGCCAAGCACTACGCCCGCGCCGGCGGCGCCGGGACCGACGAAGAGTCGGAACTGAATGAATTTCTTGACGAAGGAGCGCTGTAGCGTCGTTCAACAGCCTGAGAGGCCAACCATGAGTCGGATACATGTGATTCACAAGCAATGCGGCGGTCCTGCCCTGGAGGACGAGGCGATTCATCCTGACCATCCACCCGGATTTCTGACCGAGGAGGCGTTCTCCCTGACGTGCCTGACCTGTCTCGAAGAGATCACCGACGCCTCCGAACTGGTCTGTTCCGAGATTTTAAGCCAGTAA
>CAYZKG010000031.1:0-23471 GCA_964478915.1 uncultured Nitrospira sp. | reverse complement strand
AGACAGCATTCGGCCTCGACACCGAGCCTTAAGACCCGGCCGCCTCACCGGCTCACACCCGTTGCATGAAGCCGGCAACGGGTGCCCGGTGCGCAAACCGGGTACCCGCCCTGCGGGTGAATCCTTATTCGTCGCGTCGCGCACCCCGCTTCATCATCCAGGTGACCTCCGCCACTCGGCTGCCGAGGTCGCGTGCGCTTCCCAGCTCCTGATCATCGATTCCGGGACTCTGGCCCTCGGTCGTGGCGGACGCGCCAAAGGCTCCTCCACCGCTCACCACGACCATCTGATTGCCCAACATCGCCGCCAGGATGGTCAGCATCGTGACCTCCTTGCCGCCAGCGACTTGCCCGCCGGTCGCGAAGGCCGCTCCGACCTTGTCCCGCATTTTGAACTCCGGAAAGACCCCGAATTTCAACTGCCAGTTGTCGAAGAAGGTTTTGACTTCGCCCGCCATGTTCGACCAGTAGACCGGGGATCCGACGATGACCGCATCCGAGGAAAACAGGTCCTCGGCCGTAACCTGGCCAACTCGCTTGACGAGCACCACCGTGCCCGGGATCCGTTTGACGCCTTCCGCCACTCCCTGAGCCAGTTTTTCGGTGTGTCCGGTGACGGAATGGTACGCCACGAGGACCTTGATGCCGGCAGGATCGGCGGCCTGCACCGCCGTCGCCGCAAGGCACGCACACATCAGGATCAAGCAGATGCTTCGCATAGAGTTCCTCCGATCATTCGCCTGAACGGACGAGCGCAGGCAGCCAGGCAGGAAGGAAGAGGGATGAACCGGCGCGGAGACAAGGATAGACAGATTAGTGCCTGACCGTTTCCTCGTCCAGGTGCTCTTCCACCGAGACCTCGGTCAAGGTACCGCGGTAATCGCACTTGTGACAGCGGATCCGCCACTCCTCGATCCATTTCTCCTGGACATAGGATTGACGGCACTTCGGACAGACAAAGACGCCTTTTTTATAGAGCACCATGCGTTTTTCTTTCATCGTCCGACTCCGAGGCAAGCAGGAAAAGGCCGAGCAGAGGATGCCACAGGACCATCGCGGAATGCAAGGCGCGGATCTACAAGTCCGGGGGCAAGTCCTCGCGCTCCGCCGGTCTGGGCGCCTTCTTCGCCTCCTCGTCCAGCAGCACCCGCCGCAGGACCTTTCCAACGAGTGTCTTGGGCAGCTCCGTCCGGAACTCCACACGCTTCGGGACCTTGAACTTCGCGAGCGTGCAGCGGCAATGGTCCAGGAGGTCGGCGGCCGAAGCCTGTTCGCCCTCCTTCAGCACGACGTAAGCCTTGATCAGCTCCCCCCGGAGCCCTTGCGGAAGCCCGACCACCGCAGTCTCTTTGACCTTCGGGTGGCGGAGCAGCACCTCCTCGACCTCGCGAGGATACACATTCTCGCCGCCGGACTTGATCATGTCCTTCTTGCGATCCTCAATGTAAAAGAAGCCGGCCGCATCCCGCCGGGCCAGATCTCCTGTGTACAACCAGCCATCCCGCAAGACTTGAGCGGTCTCCTGCTCTCGCTTCCAATAACCCTGCATAACTTGGGGCCCCCGGACCGCCAATTCGCCGACCTCGCCAATCGGCAACTCCCGGGTCCCGGTTTCCGCATCCATGATCCGGGCGTCAGTGTCCGGCAGCGGCAACCCGATGCTGCGCCTGGGCCTCTGCGACGGCGGGCGATGAATCGGATTCACATGGGTGACCGGTCCGGCTTCCGTCAAGCCATACCCTTCCACCAGGCAGGCGCCGGTGATGGATTCGAATTTATCCTGCACGGAGGGATGAAGGGGGCCGGATCCGCTGATGCACAGCCGGATAGACTTGAGGTCGTACCGTTCCAGCCCCTGGTGGTGATTGAGCGCCGAATACATGGCGGGGATGCCGGGAAAGACCGTCACTTTCTCCCGGGTGATGGCCTCCAGCACTTCCGTGGTCTGAAACCGCGGCAGCACCACCAGGGTGCCCGCCACACTGATGGCCAGGTTCTGGCAGGCGCTGAGGCCGTACACGTGGAAGAACGGCAATACGCCGAGGAAGACCTCTTCGCCCTCACGCAGCGTGGACATCCAATGGCGGCATTGCCAGGTATTGACCACCAGGTTCCGGTGGGTCAGCATCACGCCTTTCGGAAGCCCGGTTGTGCCGCCTGTGTACTGCAGGAGCGCCAGATCATCGGGTGAGGGGCGCGCACCGCCCTGGTCCTCCGGACGTTGCAGGAGCTCGCCCAGCCGCATGATGCCCGCGCCGTCATGAATCCTGGGACCGGAAGCTTCTCTCCTGCTTTTCAGCGGGTACAGGAGCCGCTTCAGCCACGGCAGATATTCTTCAACGCCGGTCAGGACCACATGCTTCAGGCAGGTCCGGCCGAGGAGCGGTTGGATGCGCGGAAAGAACCGGTCCAGCGCCACCAGCAGCTCGCAGCCGGAATCGGTAACCTGCTGCTCGATTTCCGCTTCGACGTAGAGCGGATTGATCGCCGTCACCACCGCCCCGGCCTTGAAGCTCCCAAACGTGGCGATGACGGTCTGAGGAAGATTAGGGAGCATCAGCCCGACCACCTGGCCCCGGCCGACGTTGAGATCGCGTAAGCCGCCCGCGAAGCGGCTGGCCAAGGTGTCGAGGCCGCGATAGCTGATCGCGCGCCCGTAGAAGCGCAGGGCCGGCCGCTTCGGATAGCAGGCGGCGGCTCGGCTCAACAACTCGGAGAGGTCGATCTCCGGATAGGAAAGGCTCGCGGGCACGCCGGAATCGTATTGTTCAATCCAGGTCCGGGTCATCTGCTGATCCTGCCTGATGCCCAACCGGCGCATGTGCTGAGCAACCCACTGCAGCGGGCCGGCTTGACGCCAGAAAAGCGGCTTCGGTACAGTTGCCCCATGTCAACCCCGTGGCGGGCTCGGCGGAGAACCACCGTGGCGGCGGGTCGGTGCCGTGAATCGTTCGGGGCGATCATGGCGTTTGCCGTTCTCGTTCAGGTAGCCGCCGGCCCGGAAAGCGAACTGCTCATCCCGGTCACCATGCCGGACGGCACGACGATCATGGCGGAGCTGGCCGACACGACCGAGAAAAGGGCCAGGGGCTTGATGTTCCGGGATACATTGCCGAAAGACCGAGGCATGTTGTTCACCTTTGCCCAGCCCGGCCATTGGACCTTCTGGATGAAGAACACCCGGATCGCCCTGGACATTATCTGGCTGGACCGCAACAAGCAAATCGTCCATGTAGAGCGAAATGTCCCTGCCTGCCGTCGCACCGACGACGGGTGTCCCCAATACCAGCCGAATGATGAAGCCATGTACGCGCTGGAGATCGCGGGCGGGATGGCTGAACAGTTGAAGCTCAAAAGAGGTGAGAAGTTACGCTTTCAGGTTCCGCGCCAGTCCTCGTGACTTACCGACCGTCCTGCCAGGTGCGCACCCGCCGGGCGGTAATCACCCCGTCAACCCGCTCGATCGCCTTCAGAACCCGATCCAGATGCACGGTGTCGGTGACCTCGATCACAAAATCGAGCACCGCTTTCCGGTCCTCCCGGGTGCTGATCTCGGCCCGGGTGATGTTGGTGTGGCCTTCCGAGATGGCCGAGGAGACCTTCGCCAGAATCCCGGTCCGATCGATCGTCAGGACCGAGACTTTCACCGCATGGGTGTTAGCCCGCCCGGCTTCCCACTCCACGTCCACGAGCCGTTCCTTATCGTAATCGAGCGCATCCAGGTTGGGGCAGTCCGCCGTGTGAATCGTCAGACCCCGGCCACGGGTGATGTACCCCACGATCCGGTCCCCCGGAATGGGATGGCAGCACTTGGAGAGCTGCATCAGGAGATCGCGCGCCCCTCGAACCTGGACCCCTTTCTCGTCGCGCCCTTCGCGCGCGGGAGCTTCCGGCTTCTTGGCGGCCGGTAGCCCTTCGACCACGGGAGGCCCGGTGTCGGCCGGCTTCGGCAGGACATGCTCGATGACCTGGGCGGTGGACAGCTTGCCATAGCCAATGGCCGCCAAGAGCGCATCAGCCGTGTCGAACCCCCTCGCCCGGGCGAGATCCAGCAAGCGATCCGGCTTGAACAATTGCGCCACGCTGAGCTCATGCCGACGGGCTTCCCGCTCCAGCAGCCGGCGCCCGATCTCCACACTGCGCTTCTGCTCTTCGGTCTTGAGCCAATGCTTGATCTTTGTCTTCGCCCGGGAAGTTCGGACGAACTTGAGCCAGTCCTTGTGGGGGACCTGGCTCGGCGAGGTTAGAATCTCGACCGTGTCCCCGCTGCGCAACTGCGACTTGAGCGGCACGATCTTGCCGTTGACCTTCGCGCCCACGCAGCGGTGGCCGACCTCCGTGTGGATGGCAAAGGCGAAATCCACCGGCGTGGAGCCCAACGGAAGCTCCTTCACCAGCCCTTTGGGCGTGAAGACGTAGACGACGTCATGGAACAAATCCAGTTTGACGGAGTCCATGAACTGGCGGTTGTCGGTCAGATCCTGATGCCATTCCACAAACTGCCGAAGCCAGCCGAAGACCTTGCCTTCCTTTTCGTCGATCTGGCCGCCTTCCTTGTACTTCCAGTGCGCGGCGATGCCGTATTCGGCGAGCCGGTGCATCTCCTCCGTACGGATCTGGAATTCGACGTGCTGGCCACGCGGACCGACCACGGTGGTATGGAGCGACTGGTACAGGTTTGATTTCGGCGTGGCAATGTAGTCCTTGAACCGTCCCGGCACCGGCGGCCAGAGCGAGTGAATCAATCCCAGGGCCGCGTAGCAATTCATCTTAGTGTCGGTGATGATCCGGATGGCGGTGAGGTCATACACCTCTTCAAAGCCGATCGCCTGCCGCTCCATCTTCTGATAGATCCCGTAGAGGTGCTTGGGGCGTCCTTCCACATGGCCGATGAGCGCGGCCTCGGCGAGCGCGCTCTTGACCGTCCGGATCACCTCGTTGATGTATTGCCGGCGCTCTTCGTCCCGTTTCGCTACGCGCAGCTGAAGCGTGGCATAGACGTCCGGCTTCAGGTACTTCAGGCAGAGGTCTTCCAACTCGTTCTTCATCCAGCCGATGCCCAGGCGGTTGGCCAACGGGGCGTAGATCTCGAGGGTCTCCTGGGCAATCTGTTTTTGCTTGGCTTCGTGCAGATGCTCCAGGGTTCGCATGTTGTGAAGACGGTCGGCCAGTTTGATCAGCACCACCCGAATATCATCCGCCATCGAGAGGAGCATCTTGCGGAAGTTCTCGGCCTGCTTTTCCTCATAGGTCTTGAACTGGATCTTGCCGATTTTGGTGACGCCGTCCACCAGTCGGGCGATATCCTTCCCGAACTCACGCTCCAGCTCGTGCTGCGTGGCGAGGGTATCCTCAACGGTATCGTGGAGCAGACCGGCGACGATCGCGGGGACGTCCAGCCGCAGGGAGGTCAGCACTTCCGCAACGGCCAGGGGATGTCGCAAGTACGGTTCGCCGGACCGACGCGTTTGGCCTTCATGCGCCCTCGCCGAGAACTCGTAGGCGCGCCGGACCAGCTCCACTTCAGCGTGCGGGCTATAGCTCTGGAGTCGTTTGATCAGATGATCGATATCGGTGATGGTTTCAGACGGCATGGCGGTCGATTCCTGCGTGGCAAGGCCTGCTGCAGAGGATGGAAGGATCCCGAAGAGAAAAACAGCGAGTCCCAGAAAGGCTCAGGGGCGGAGGAGTCGGCCGGAATGCCCGTTGGTGAGCACTAGCTGTGCCGTCAGCATGACTCGAGGCGGTGAGGACTGCCGTGTCATCGGGTGGCACTCCTCGACACAGAATTGCCGGACCGGGACAGGACCATCTGGCAGCCTCGTCCATCGTTGTCATGCGGTTTGCCGTCAACAGAGAAACGGATATCGCAAGTCTCCATACCGCCCGGGCCAAGGTACTCGCGCTGTCCCGGTTGGTTTCTCACACTTCCCATCACTTCGGAGGATTCCAAGGCGAACGGTCTGTGTTGGGTCCAGACTACTCTCCGCCCTTTTGGACGTAGTTCTTGACGAATTCTTCGGCGTTCTCTTCCAGCACTTCGTCGATCTCGTCCACCAGCTTGTCGATGTCTTCCTTGAGTTTCTTCCCCGCTTCGACGACCTTCGGATTCGGTTTGATCTCTTCCTTGGACTGCGGGGCTTTTCTGACCTCCGGTCTCCTTTCCTGTTTTTCCATCGGAGCACCTCACAACACAGCGCCACTTGATCCGAGCGCCTTACGACCTGTCCTGGTATGCCAAAAGATACCCTACCATGTCCGCAGCGTCAAGCGTCACATCCTCTCCCTGCCTTTTAGGGAACCAGCAGGGATACGATCAGAAGAGCCACGATGTTGATCACCTTGATCATTGGATTAATCGCGGGGCCGGCCGTGTCCTTGCAGGGATCACCGACCGTATCGCCAGTCACGGCCGCCTTGTGCGTCTCCGTGCCCTTCTTCCCTTGCTCCTCAATGTACTTTTTTGCGTTATCCCAGGCCCCGCCGCCGCTGGTCATGGAAATGGCCACGAACAGGCCGGTGACAATGCTCCCCACCAGCACGCCGCCCAGCGCCTGGGGGCCTAAGACGGCTCCGACGAGAATGGGGGACAGCACGGGGATCAAACCCGGAATCATCATCTTTTTGATCGCGGCTTGCGTGACGATGTCCACACAGGTGCCGTATTCCGGCTTGCCCGTGCCCTCCATGATGCCCTTGATCGTCCGGAACTGCCGTCGGACTTCCTCGACCACCAAGCCACCGGCTTGCCCGACCGCCTTCATGCAGAGCGAGCCGAAGAGGAAGGGCAGCATGCCCCCTAGAAACAGTCCCACGAGCACGGCCGGATTGGCCAGCTCAAAGCCGCTCGTCTCGGTCCCGCCCGCCACGGCGCGAGCATACTCAGCGAACAACACCACGGCCGCCAACCCGGCCGAGCCGATGGCATAGCCTTTGGTCACGGCTTTGGTGGTATTGCCTACCGCATCGAGCGGGTCCGTGATACTGCGGACCTCTCGTCCCAGATGGGCCATCTCTGCAATCCCTCCCGCATTGTCGGTGATGGGTCCAAACGCGTCGATGGCCACCACGATGCCCGCCATTGAGAGCATGGAGACCGCGGCCACCGCGACGCCATACAGGCCTCCTCCGGTCGCCCCACCGCAGAGCCAGAAGCTGGCCAAGATCGCGCCGGCGATTACCACCACCGGCCAGGCGGTGGCCTGCATGCCCACGGCGAGGCCGGCGATGATGTTGGTGGCATGGCCCGTCTCGCTCGCCTTGGCGATCTCGCGAACCGGCGCGTAGCTTTTTGACGTGTAGTAATCGGTAATGAACACCATCGCCAGGGTCACGGCCAAGCCCAACAGGGCCGCCAGATAGTAGCTGAGGCCGCCCGTCCCCCCTATGCCGTCCATCATGCGGACCGTCACGGGATAGAAGGCCGCTGCCGCAATGCCTCCGGCCACGAACAGGCCTTTGTAAAGCGCTCTCATGATGCCCCCGTCCGGACCCACTTTCACGAAGAAGATCCCGATGATGGTTGCCAGGATGGTCAGGCCCCCCAGAACCAGAGGATAGAGGACCGGCTCCATCTGTCCTTTGAACATCGTGAAGGCCAACACCATCGCCGCCACAGTCGTCACGGCATAGGTCTCGAACAGATCGGCCGCCATGCCGGCACAGTCTCCGACATTGTCGCCGACGTTGTCGGCGATCACGGCAGGATTCCGGGGGTCGTCTTCGGGAATGCCGGCTTCCACCTTTCCGACCAGGTCAGCCCCTACGTCCGCCGCCTTCGTATAGATGCCGCCGCCGACCCTGGCGAACACCGAAATCAAGCTCCCGCCGAAGCCCAGGCTCAACAGCGCGTGGATCGCCTTCTCCTGGCCGGCCAACGCCGAGGCCACGGCATAGAATGCACTCAAAGCCAGCAACCCCAAGCCGATCAGGAGCAGACCGGTCACGGCGCCTCCGCGAAAGGCCGCCGTGAGGGCGGCGTTCAGCCCGCGGTGAGCGGCCTGAGCCGTACGCACGTTGGCGCGGACGGCGATCGACATGCCGACATAGCCGGCAGTGGCGGAGGCGACCGCTCCAACCAGAAATCCCACCGCCGTCACCAGGCCGAAGCGATCCGACCATGCGCCGGCTCCCCAGAGGATGAGGAACAAGGCCGCCGCCACGGCCGCAATGGTGCGATACTGCCGGTTCAGGTAAGCGGACGCGCCCTCCTGGATCGCTTGAGCGATCTGTTGCATCTCTTTGCTGCCCGCATCCAGCCTGAACACCCACATGGTGAGGTAGAGCCCATAGGCGATGCCCGCGAGGGCTGACGCGATGGCAAACACAATGACGGCCGATGTCATCTCCACAGAAGAAACCTCCCCTCCATCCCGGTGAGTTCCATTCGCCTCATTCCTCCGTCGTGGTTCGGCTCGGAGTGATGGAACATCTCCGTGGCGGTTTTCGACGAGAGTAAAGCTCGCAAAGCCCGCCCATTGTAGCCAGCCGATGATGAATGATCAAGGCGAAACGCGAGGAGAAACGCTACACGACACGAGGCCAAAGGGCCTGCTGCGTTTGCAGGATTCAAAAGGAATCTGTTATAGTGCTGCGCGGACGGAGGAACGGAGTCGATCGAAATGGGACCTGAGTATATCATCGTAGAAGGGAAAACCTTTAAGGAAGAACAGCTCGCGCTGGACAACCATGTCTTCAAGAATTGCGAGATGGTGCGATGCCAGATCTATTACAGCGGCGGGCCCTTTGAATTGATCGACACGCACATCACCGACTCCGAGCTGATCCTCAACCAGCCGGCCAGACACATCTACTCCGCGATCCAGATCTTCAAAATGAAGTCGCCGAGCTCGAAGATTATCTCGGATTAGATCACCGCCAAGCTTCGAGCTTCATGACAGCGGGATGTTGACCTTTTTACTGACGATCGGGATCGGTTGAAAGACAGGATCCTGAGCCCCTTTTGAGGATTCTGCTTCAATCCTCTGCAGGAACGCGGGCGGGCCGTATACCGGGGCATAAATGAGCATCACTTCCACGTCAAATGAGCGGGTGTCCTTGGGCGTGGGGAACGTAAAGGTCTCCACCCTGGTTTCTTCCGGCTTCAGCACCGTATCCTCGATCACCTTCACCGCCCCGAAATCGAAGACTGTCTTCTCCCCTTTGGCATCTAGGTACACCCGTCCGTAGTTCCGTTGCTCCCCGTACACCTTTCTCAGGTTCTTCCCCTTGATGGCCAGATCGAGAACCACGCGGACCCAGGCGGGATGCGTCGTGGGAAGATTGTGTGGGACCAGGCTTTGGACCGCCACGCTCACTTTGGTCTGCTCGCCTTTGACCTCGGTCTTGATATCCAATTTGGCGGCTTCCTGCCGGAGCTTCCCGAGCCGTCCCGGGAAGGTATGGTTGGCAACCTTGCGCTTGTTCTCTCCGTTCGCGGACTCTCCAACCTGCTCGGGCATATGGCAGGTCTGACACTCTTTCCCTGACTTTACTGCCTGGCTGCTCTCATAGGCTCCCAGCAGCTCGTTGGACTTGCCCAGATTGGCGGCTGCCGGCACCCCGAGATGGCAGTTCATACAGAGCAGCGACTTCCGGAACAGGTCCAGTTCCATCGAATCATGGGCCAGGTTGGGGACAAAGTCCTTGTACGGCCCGAACAGCGTTTTCCCCGGCTCATATTTGGGAACCGGGGGATGCATGGATCGGTCAACCTGCTTGATCAGATGGCACTGGGAGCACGCCACCCCGTCGATGGCCGGATCGCCCGACTGCACCTGCGCCACGAAGGTCTGGACCTGGTCCAGAAATTCATTAATGTGCGGAGCGTGGCACTTGAAGCAGAGGGCCTTGTCCTTGCCTCCGGAAAAGGACAGATACTCGTCGAGCGCGGCCCGGAACGCAGGGGAATGGATCGACCGTGACAGCGGAGAGGCTTCCCATTCCTCAAAGGCCCGTTCATGGCAGCGCTTGCACTTGTTGGAGTGGGGAAATACTTTTTCGAGCGGCGGTTTGCTCTTTGGCGGCTGCTGCGCCTGGCTGAGATGCACGGCTGCCCATCCCCCGGCGAGCGCGATCACGGCAAGCGTGACGGCGAGGGCCTTAGAGCGACTTCGTGCGGAATGTGAGGACACGGGGTTGCGCATATTCACGGATGAGGTTGGCGGCTGTTTCCCGATCCTTCTCCGGAAGTGTGGCAAGATACCGCTCTTTGAGCGCCGGCGCCGGGTCGGGTATGAGCGCATAACTCAACAACGCTTCCACGATCGCCGGGGGGTCTTTAGCCGGAATCGAAAACGCGAAGGGCACACGGCGCGTGGTCCCGCCCTTCACCAGCGGCTCGGGAATCGGTCCGCGCAGGATCTGATCAAATGGCAGGCCGAAGTGCTTGACCTCGCTAGCCAGCACCTGGCCTTGCGCATTCTTCACGGTGATGGTCAGAAAGAACTGCTTCAGGACAGGGTCGCCGTCCGGAAAACTGTGAGGGAGGCTGCCGTTCCGGACGATGGCGGTTCCCTCCACTCCAGAATCGGACTTCTTGATCTCCAGATCGACCCGAGGCATCCACTCCGCCTGGAGATTTCGATTCTTCAAGATCACACCGGGGATCACGACGCCTCGGAACCAGTGCCGCCCGATGGGGCGGGTCAGCGCCCCCCGCTTGGACGTCGAACTCCCTGTGGATGGCTCCATATGGCAATCCTGACACACTGTGCCTTGGAGAATCTCGCCCGGCAGATCCCGCCTGGTGACATCCTTCACTTTGTCAAAGTGACACGACGCGCAGTAATTTGCGCCTCTATAGACGTCCGACTGCGTGGCGGAGTGAACCAGGTTTTCTTCCGGCTGGGCATAGGGCCCGTACAGCATCTTGCCGGGCTGGAGCTTGAAGGTAGGGGGCGGACCGGGAGTGTCGGCGACCGTTTGAATCAAATGGCAGGACGCGCATCCGATCCCTTCAACCTCCACTTTGCCGGCCAGGACCTGGCCGGTGATCTTGTCCACATACTGCGGGAACACGGTGACCGCCGGAGCATGGCAGGAGAGGCATTGTGTGCGCTGTTGCGGGCTCGGGTTGGTCTGAAGCCACAGGCCGAGAACCGTACGGAAAATGGGCGACTCGAACGAGGTTCCATGGAGCAGTGCCGCATCGACTCGGCCAAAGGTCTTGAGGTCGGGGGTCTGCTCCCGCATCCCCTTCCACTCTTCATAGTGTCGGTCGTGGCATTGCTTGCAGTCCTCGGAGCGGATAAAGATCTGCTCGATGTCCGCCACCCAGTCCCGGGATGACTGGCCGTCGGCCCGCTGCGCGACGGCTCGCCCGTGATACACCGCGTTGAGCACCACCAGGAACAGCACGAGCGCGGCCCCTGTCAGTCGCGTGATCCTGCCCATGCCTTGCCCGTAGCGGTCCACGATGCGGATCAATCCTTCACGATGCGCACGAAATGAAAATTGACCAGTCCCCCTACCCCCTGGAATTCCGGGTCCGCCGGCTCGTACGTCCCGACCGTAAAGTTTTCGGTCGCCATGGCTTTTTTCAGGGCCCGTCCGAAATCCAGCATGTTTCTCACTTCGATCTTGTCGATCTCTTTGATCACCGCTCTGACTTTGATGCCGGCCAGCTCTGCCGGTGTCCCTCCGATCACCTCAAAGACCACGACACCTTCCGGCTTGACCATCTTGAGTTCTTTCTGGATTTCCTCATCAACCGGCCCGACCACGATTCCAAACTCTTCACCCAGGCGGATCGCCTCGGCCTCGGTCATGTCGTTGCCGCCAGCCGCGAGGGCCGGCCCAAGCGGAAAGATCGCCCAGCAGCCCCATGCCAGAAGATACATTAAAAAAGCCCTACCCCTGGGGAGGGCTTTCATCCCCGCTCGCATGCGCTTGAACCTCTCGTCGCCATCCGCGGCCCTAGCCGAACAGATGCTAGGGCCTCGACCGCTGTGCAGCCGATCACAGCGTGGTCACTGGATCGATCAATAACTGAAACCACGGCGCCACCGCTTTTTGCCCGTTGCGCTCTTTATTTTCTCCATTCCAGACCGCAAACGCGATGGCCTGGATCCGCCCCGGCTCCAGTCTTGCCTCATTCTCCGGATCCGTACTGGCCAGCGGCCGTCTCATGACCACCCGCCAATATCCATCCTTCCAGGTGGCTTTTCCCTGGATTCTGCCCTGCCCTTGCTTACTGGTCAACGTGCTGAAGCCTCCACCCACCAAGTCTTCGACCGACGAGGCCCGGCGAGGAATGACTTCAAACCGTCGGACTTCTCCTCCTTCACTGCGGCGATCACCCGCCTTGGCAGCGCGACGATCGATGTCGCTCTGCCAGTCAGCCTTCCAGTGCCAAATGTTGATGTAGTGGTCCAGCTGCCCCATGCAGAAGAACGCCGGCGCGTCACCCAAAGGCAGGCCGATCGCCAGCCCGTCCCGGAATGTGCCGGGTGACAACCGATCATTCTTGGTGTTGTCCTGCCACTCCAGGAGAAACGCAATCTCCTTTCCATTGTGGACAGACCGGACCGTCAGCGAGCGGGCGCTCGGCTCAGGCCACACGGGGCGCGTGATGACCTGGCCGCTGAGCGGAAGGATCATCGCCGGCACCTTCTCCCACGCGGGGTCCTCGGGTGCGGTCGGAATCTCGCCGGAAATGAGGTGAGACCGGATGAACATCCCTTCCGAACTGACCACCGGAATGCCCAACCACCCGAGAACGAGCGCCCCGACCAAGAGACTCAGGAGGAACGGAACAGTGGAACCGGGCCGGCCTGGGAAACGAGCCATGTCATCCTCTCCTGCCCATCGTCACCACAATTTCACACGCCGGATTTTGTTTTCACCGCGCTCGCAAATGTAGAGAAATCCTTGCGCGTCAAACGCGAGCCCCACCGGGGAGTTCACCACCGCCTCCACGGCCAATTGGCCATCGCCGTGCTTGATCAAGCCTGCGGCCTCCTTAGCCACAAATCTGGCCATCCCGCACCCGCCCATATGCTTGTCTTCGTAGCCACTGTCGCCATTGCCCGCCGCCGTGGTGATGATTCCGGTCTTGGCGTCAACTTTTCTCACCCGATGATTCATCGTATCCGAGACGTACATGTTGTCCCAGGGATCAAAGACAACCGCTTCAGGGGCATGCAGCATCGACTTCACAGCCAGTTTATCGTCTCCGTCAAACCCGTACCGACATACCCCCGCCACGGTGGAGATAATACCCGTGGTTAGATCGATTTTCCGGACACGGTTGCTCCCTTTATCGACGACGTAGATGTCTCCACGACTATCCAGGGCGATCCCGACCAGATCGTACAGTCTGGCTTCCAATGCCGGCCGTCCGTCATCTAAGTAGAGGGACAGGTCCAGGCCGTCTGAACATTCAGGTCTCAGCCATCCGTGGTCATCGCTGAAATCGATACCGATCGAATCACCAGAAAGGACAACCAGATTCCTCGCCACGAGGGGTTGTTCACGCGCATCATCTTCCGCGAACCACATTCCGGCGATCGTGGTGACCAGCCCGGCCTTCGGATCGTACCGGCGAACGCGGTGGGCCTGGGTGTCGGCGATATACAGCACATCCTCCGCATCGAACGCGATGGCCGCCGGATACGTGAGGTTTACCTCCAGAGCCAGCCCGTCTCCGTTAAACCCGTGCTGACCGGTCCCCACCACGGTCTGAACGATCCCGGTTTCATGGTCCACCCGTCGGATGCGGTTACTCCCCGAATCGCAGATGTAGAGGTTATTTTGGGAATCAAACGCCACATCAAGCGGAAGGTACAACCCGGCCTCACCGCACGGACCGGAATCCCCGCTGTAGCAGGTCTCGCCGGTACCGGCAAAATTGTGGACGGTGCCTTCCTTCAGGTCGATCCGCCTGACGCGGTCGGAACCCGACTCGGCGAAATAGAGGTAGCGCCGGTCCTTGTCCACCGCTACATGATGCGGGAGTGGAATCCCGGCTTTGACAGCCAGCTTTCCGTCCCCGGTGCTGCGGGCCTTCCCGTTGCCCGCGAAGGTCTCAATGACGCCGACAATCGTTTCGACTCCGCCTCCCATTTTCACTTCCTCCTTCGGTACATCTTGGCTGAGCCACCAGATCTAGACTTTCGACGGCGGCGCAGGGGCCACGGGCTGTTCAGGAGCACCGGGCTCGGGCGGCGCAGGATTCGTCGCTGGCGCCGGTGCCGGTGCCGGTTGCGCCGAACCGGCATTCTGAGCCTGCGTGGGGGCCTGGGCCTGCAGTTGCGCCTGGGCCTGGGCATCGGCTTCGATCATATCGGCTTCATGGACGGACTTCTTGAAGCCTTTGATGGCCTTGCCCAGTCCTTCGCCGAGCTGGGGCAGTTTGCCAGCCCCAAAAATGATGAGAACAATGATCAGGATGAGGATAAGTTCGGTAAACCCGATGCTACCAAACATGTGGTGGTCTCCTCGCTGTTAGGTCGTCTTCCCGGTTTCTTTGGCTTTTCTGGCGAACCGGTCTTTCAAGCGCTGCCTGGTCTGCTCGGCTTGTTCAAACATCTTGCATTTGTCATAGGTGCTGATGAGGTTGTAGTAGGCAAGCGGCTCATCAGGATTGTGCTCCACCGCTTCTTCCATCACCTTGATGGCAAGATCGATCTTGTTGTGATTGAGCGCGATCTCCATGAGTTTGAAGCTGCACTCCAGGTGCTTGGGGTCCAATTCGAGCGTCCGGAGGTAGGCCTGCATCGCCATGTCCATCGTGTTGTAATCCGATACGGCAGGGTTATCCAGTTCCGTATAGACTCCCGCCAGGTTATACCAGGCGATCGGATCATCCGGGGTCACTTCTACCAGTCGCTCGTAGTACTTTCTGGCTTCCATGTGCTGCCGCTTTTCCGAGTAGACTCGGCCAAGGTTAAAAAGCCCCAGGACATCGTCCGGATTCAAAGAGGTCGCTTTCTTGAACTGGGCCTCCGCCTCATCGATCATGTTTTTTGTCGCATAGATCGTGCCGAGATTCGAGTAATACATGGCAAGAGAGCGCTCCATTTCGGCCCGGACGCCTTCCGCCATCTCGATGGACTTTTTGACCTCCGTCAAAGCGTCGTCCAAGCGGCCCTTGCTGAAGTACAGTTCCCCTAGGCGGCAGCGCGCCTGGAAGTCGTCCGGCTCCGCAGCCAGGAGTTTCTCGAGTTCCGCGATCTCCTCGTCAGGCGACAGCGGCCGATCCGGTTGTTCAGGCGATTCGGTTGACTGCTTGACCTCAGGCTCATTCATGGCTACGACTCGTTACGTCTGCTCGGTCAGGACAGGGCTCGGGCGGACAGTTTGAGCCATCACTGGCTCGGTGACCGGCTCACTCCAGGCCACCGGGGCCTTCCGCTTATCCAACAGAATCAGCATCAAGCCAAACACAACCATCAGCGTCAGGTGCGAGAGCTGCAACGCATATCCCGCCATGAACATGAGACCCAATCCGTATCCGGCCAGGCGCCCCATCGTGACGAGCTTGAGCACGGTATACGCCCAGCACAAGAGCCCCGTTACGTAGAAGGCAAAAGGTAGATAGAATGTATAGCCCATTCCCATCTGAAATATCCAGCCGATGCCTTCGCCAGCTTTGCGGGCAGACTCCGCCAATCTGCTGTCATACAAGGTCAGAAAGTAGTCCAGAAACAGCAGTCCCACAAAGATGGTGCCCCCGCCCAAGGCGAAAGCGATGATGCGGTGGCGCTGCCGTCTGTTCTTGGTCCAAACCGGCGTACTCCCGTAGGCCCAGAACACCAGGATGCTCGCCAACACCATGAGGGCCTCGCCGGCTCGATTGATTTCGTGGACCAGCGGCGGCGACGCCACCATGCCCAGCAGCCCGTAGCCTGTCGACAGCGTCTGGTAATAGAGCCAGCCCAGCAGACCGCCCAGGTAGCAGAGCACCATCATTCGGCGTGGCCATGACGGCGAGACCGCCACGTAGCGAGCCACCAGGGTCAGAATAACCGCCAGCGACAGGAGATTGTACGCGATGGAGCCCAGCATCGCCGGAGGAAAGATCAAAAACACAACGGTGAGCGCCAGTAGAAGAGAGACGAGCGGGATGACCAGGGCCTCCAGGCGCCCCTGGAAGCCGGCCTTCATCGAGTTGTGCATCACCAGGAACAGCGCCAGGAACAGGAGAATGGACGTGAAGTTGAGGAGGGTAAAACCGGCCGAAGAGAGAAACTTGAACGTCAACCTGACCGACTCGTGCTTTTCCGCAACTTTACTCAGGTGCATCCCGAGCCGCGACACAAGGCGGTACAACACCAGTTCAAGGAAGCTGGCCAGAAGAAGGCATTTGACGGTGTATTCGAAGAGCAGCCCGTGTTCCTCGAGCCCCCTGCCTCCCCCCTCCACAACCTCGTTGCCTACCATGGCCGGATAGTGCTCCTATCGATGACGCTGAAAGAGTGCATTCTCATTCTGCTCAGAAGAGGCCTCCCAGCACGACTTTTGTGAAGATGCGTCTCCGAGGGAGTCGGAAGACCTCGTCAGGGTCCGGTGGGCTGGGGGACCTGCTGGGCTTGCGCCTTGGCTCGTGCAATATACAGGAGTCCGTCCGCCATTGAATAATTGAACGGCAACTCGCAGACGACCTCGCTCACCTTCTCATAGACGTGTCGGTAGAGCTTCTCGGCCTGTTCCGGGGTCATTCCCTCCTGCACCTCGTAGAAAAACCCCAGGCTCAGATCTTCGGAGGCGGGCCGCATGATCCGGCGGATCCCATAGCTGCCCGGGTCACTCATAATGGGCGCTTCTTTTTCCAGGTCAAACAGACATGGTTGACAGGAAAATCCATAGGACGTATTGAGGCGCTTGTTCTGGACGATGAAATTCATCGTCTCCACCGCCTCCTCTTCAGTCTCGGTCGGGAACCCCACGATAATATAGCAGTGCACCGCGATCCCCAGGTCCAGACAGTCTTCCGTGATACGATGCACACTGTCCTGGGTGATGCCTTTTTTCATGAAGTCCATGACACGTTGATTGAATGACTCCAGCCCAAACACGATCTTCAGACATCCCGCATCGCGCATCTGCGTCAGCAGCTCGCGAGTGAGGTTTTTCTCAAACCGCATCTCGCAGGTCCATTGAACGTGCAGGTTGCGATTCAAAATCTCGCGACACAGCCGCTTTGTGGGCGACAAGGCCAGGCATTCATCGGTAAAGAAGAAGTAGGGAGTCTGGTATTTCTCGGACAGGAGGTACAGGTCCTCAGCGGTCTTGCCGGGATCTTTCTGGCGGAAGTTCTGATGATCGAGCGTCAAGGCGCAGAATGCGCAGTCCTTGTAATAGCACCCGCGTGAAAACTGAACCGGCAGCACGCTCATCGGAGCCAAGTACGCTCCCAAGGGGAATCCGTCGTAATCCGGCGCCGGCAGTTGGCCGATGTTCTCGGAATAAAAAGGCTGATTGACCACCACCCTCCTGTTCTGACGGTAGATGAGGTTGGGGACCTTGCTGTAATCACGCTTGCCGTCCAGTTGATTGATCAGCTCGAGCAGCGCGGTCTCTCCCTCGAAGACGATAAAGTCGTCGCACAACGTAAACAGGTTCTCACATCGCCGGAGATTATCCACCAGGCGTGTGAAGATGCTCCCGCCGATGGTCAGGTGGAGATCGGGGTTCGCCTCTTTGATGAGCCGGCAGAGGGTCAACCCCGGGATGATCTGGGAGGTCGCCGTGACGGAGACCCCCACGAGATCGGGGTGATCCGCCAGGATGGACGGAAGGAATCGTTCCCGGAACAGCTCGATGTACGGATTTTGCTCCTCGTCCCGAATGGCCTTCAGGATGTCCTTAGACGAGTAAATCGAGTAGCTCAGCTGGTTGTCCACCACGGTCACACGCGTAGGGAAGTACAGCGTAGAGACGAGTTCAAGCCACTTATCGATCAGGAACAGGCTTTCCCGGTAGCAATCAAGATCATAAAACTCGCCGCCGTGAAGAGCCTCTTTGACGGACTCGATCTGGTCGATGAGGTACGGAAAACGATCCAACGCCTCGACCGCCCGGCTGTAATGCTCCTCGGTCGAAGCAGCCGTCTGTCCTTTCCCGCGCTCCAGCGTCTTTACCTTGTCCAGGAGTCGCGCGTACGTTTCCCGTCCGTACTGCCGGGTCAGGACCGTATCCAGCACCTCGATGTTCAGGTCACGCTGCGCGACGGTCGTGATGCCGGCCTGTCCAAGGAACCCCTTTAAGGAAGGAAGGCTGAGGTAGGGCTGGGAAGGATGCCAGCTCGGTGGAAATAAAAGAGAAACTTTCATGGAAGATCACCTGTCCGCAGCAGGAAGACAGCGTACGAATGAGCACGACACGCCAAGGAATACCTAGATTTTATACACCCTTCGATCTTCCAAATGCAACCGTACCCGGGACAACAGCGGGGCTCAACAGCCTCGGGTCCTTAAAAGAAAACCCCGAATCATTCATGGCCATCGCCAGCAAATGATTCGGGGCTTTCGTACGGTCTTTTGGCCGGAGAGAAGAACCCTCCGGTCACCCGTCGATCACGGCAGCTTGAGCGTAAACCAGGTGGAGATTCCCTTCATGCCGTTGCGCTCCACGTTGTTCCCGTCCCACACTGCGAAGGCCACGGGAACGGACGCTCCCGCCTTGAACTGAACGTCATTCGCATCACTGGTCGTCAGGGCGCGCTTGACCACGATCCGCCACGTCGGGCCCACGCAGCAGCCGCCTTTGATGGATCCGGCCGGCTCCCACAATCCGTTCCCCATGACATCCTGGTGCGCCTGAGTTGTCAGGGTGCTGAACCCGTTGGCGTTCAGGTCCTCCACCGAACTCACGCGTAACGTCGGATCCGACAAGATGTTCCCTGACCAAATGCCGGGATTGAAGGGGCCAAGGCTCCGGCCGATACGATCGGGATAGGTCACGCCGCCAGCAGGCTCTTCAAAGTAGTAATCCCAGAAGATGGCCGGATACTGGTCATCCACGTCCCAGATACCCGCGCTGTCCTTGCCAAGGTCCTTCTGCCATTCCGCGTTCCAGCGCCAGATGTTCACGGTTCCTCCGGACTGTCCCATACACTGGAACGGGGGCGCGCCGGAAGTGGTGACGGGAAACTGAAGGGCCGCCTGGTCACGGAAGTCCTGCGGGCCGATCGTGGTATCGTTTTTGGTTTGGTCAGACCAGTCCAAGCGGAATCCGATCTCCTTGCCGTTGCTCACCACTTTCACGAAGACGGACTTCACCGAAATGTTGGGGTGCATCGGCGTGGTAATGGTCTGGCCGCTCAGCGGCACAACCACGCCAGGCACGCCTTCCCAGATCGGGTTGGCTCCGTCCATCGGAATGGGACCCTTGATCGTCTTCACCGGGATGGTCACCGGCTGACTGACCGCAAGAGGCACCTGCCCGATCGTCAGCATAAAGCCGACGATGAGCACAGAGAGAAGAATGCCAAACACCGCTTTTTTGTTGCGTGTCTGCAACACTCTCATATGATTATGTCCTCCTCTCGATTAAAGGATTAATGACGACTCGCATCACGACGATCCGGAACCCATTCGCACTCAGGTTCAGGCGGTCCCGCTAGGGCTTGACTCGTCATCCTCTTTTATCTCTTTCTTCTGCAGGAATGACTGAGCGCCGACCTCGTTCAGGAGCAGGCTCAATTCGTTACCCTGATCCTGGGCACCGCACTCATAGGTGGTGCCTTCCGGCGCATTGAAAGTCGCCGGGCGATAGTCGGTCTCGGAGTAGGGTTCTGGCTGCACGCCCAGGTACGCCACATCAAAGTCCATCCACTCCGACGAAAACTCCGCCATCATGCGGAAAAAGCCGGCGTCCGCCTTCTTCAGCAGCATGCGGGAGAACATCGGGACCCATCGGCCGATGTGCTCCTTCACGAACTTCTTCTGGGCATCTTCGACGATCTGAATCTTGTCCGCCCCGTCGTGGCAGCGCGCGTAGGACTCCTTGTAAGAGAGAAAATGCATGAACTCCAGCTCAACGCTGAGGTGGTCCAGACGCTCGTGGATATCCCGCGACAGCTCCACCCCGAAGGCTTTGTAAAAGCCCGCGATGTCACCCATCACATGGGCCTGGCCGAATACATGGTCGTTCCCGAAGAGGGTTTCGTACGGGGGACAGTCGAGCGTGATGACATTGCTGAACACCCGCCGGTGTTCTGCCTGCAGGTCGCTCAGGCTCCAATTCGCGCATTCAGAGGCGACCCACTCTTCGATTTGATCGAGGTAGCGCTTCAGCGAGGCAAGTTTCTGTTTGGCGCGCTGTCCGCCGATGCCATTTAACGATTTTTCCAGACTGTCAAGCGCAGACCGGCCATCTTCGACGAACTCCCCGCTCTGGAGATAGTCTAGAAACTCGTCGTCTTCTGGATACAACATGCTCCATGAGATGAGCAAATAGATCTTGCTTCGTCCCAGGGCACGTTCCACAGCGGGGGAATCCTTGAGAGCTCCAGAACTTGGTGCTACTGCCGTGGAACTCATTTTTCCCCCTCCTGACTCCTCCTCATGATGTCCTGTTTTTTCCTCCGTTTTGGCGTGAGAAGGCCAGTATCATAGGCACAGCTGTTTTCGAAGTCAAGCCTGATGTCAACCGAATTGCAACCGATTGACTTTTCGATGGGTTTCGACTTTCAACGTCTGGGGTGCGCGCGCCGCCGGCAGCCTCAAACCCTCCAGTCTTTTAAGGGCCTCCAGCAGGCAGCAGCCGAGCCGGCACGACCTTGATCGCAATATGATCGTTGACGGTCTTGCACGTCTGCTCACAGAGCCCGCAGCCGACGCACCGCTCTTTGGACACCTCGATTTGGAAGGCGTTGAAGTCCATCGCCAGCGCCTGCGTCGGACACTGGCTCACACAGGCATGACACCCTTGCGCCGCCGTGCAATGCTGGACGGATACCACCGCGGTCCCCATCCTGACCGCGTCCCGCCGGACCGGCAGAAGCGCCTCCGTTCCGCAAGACGTGATGCACGGAAAGTCTTCACAGAGATAGCACGGGACTTCATCGGGGAACACGACGGGAGTCCCATCCCGCAGATCCACCTTGATGCTACTGTAGGGACAGGCCTTTACGCAGTCTCCGCAACGGGTGCATCGCTCAAGAAAGAGAGTTTCTGGAACCGCGCCGGGGGGTCTCAGCCAGTCCGCACGAGGGGCAGGCTGGGGCTGTTCCGGAGGGGCGTCCCGTTCCTTGACAAATTCATGGACGGCCTTCCCCAGCGAGACAACCGAATCCTTGAGGAAACGCCGCCGGCCGTATTGTGGGTCGGTTGCCATGAGCGAGAGGCCCGATTACACCACCCCAGCGGCCCGGAGCTTGTAGACCTCGACACACCGATCGCAGGCCCCAAACTCCGTATCCCAGCCCGGATGGTTCTCACGGATATAGTCGAGGACGTATTTCTCGACCTTGTTTTCCAGATCCTCGACCCATGAATAGGTCGGAAACCGGCAGAGCGGACATGGAAAGCCCGGCATCAGCATGACCTTGCTCTGCAAGGCCGGGACTTCCCCGCCTTCGACCTCGACGGCCCGCTCTATGACCCGCAGGGTGTCCGTCGCCATCTCCACCAGCTCGGAATGCGTGAGGGCATCAGCTTGCCAGAGCCCCTCAAACACGGCGTTGAGCTGGACCGGCGGGATCTTGCGATACCAGGAACGGAATTCCCGGAACCTGTCTTCCCGGCTCAACATCGGTTCTTTGCCAGCCCGGGCCAGACGGCTGTCGATATTGAGACACCAAAGAACCCGATACCGACTCAGAATGAGCGTTTCCTCGCCGGGGTTCTGTCCCACCTTGGTATCCGGATCATAATTGAAGTTCTCATCGAGCATATCCGCGATGTGGGTCAGCTCGTGCCGGCAGTAACGGGTCAGGGCCGGATCATAAAAGCGGCGAGGGATCAGCTTGATGCCCACCCCCTTCAGTCCTTTCTCTTCGAACTGCTTGGCTAGATCCTGCTCGACCGCCCCCCATTTCCGGAGGATGTCCACCCCTTCCTGATCCTCCTTCAGGACGCCTTTCACCAGGACGATCCCGATCTTTTCCTTCAAGGTCGGAAATTCGTCGAACGCATCTCTGATGATGTCGGAAAACCCCCATTTCCCAAAGAGATATTGGTAGAGTTTTTTGAACTCCGAGTCCCGTTGCTCGATGGTGAACTTCTCGTAGATCGGATCGGCGAGCTCGTGAAATTCGTGGTAATACGTGGGGTCGCCTTCTCGTTCCGTCTTCTCCGCAAAGGAGTCCACGACCTCTTGAAGCAGGGCGGGCTGAAACCTGATTTCCATCGATAGCCTCTTTCGTGGTTGTATGCGCTGAGGGGTCGCGGTACAGTGAGCCCCGCGGCTTGACGAGATTGGGAGCCTTCTTTTAAGATTCGAACGGCGTTTCATTATAGGCATTGAAATCAAGACTTTGCAAGTAAGCAGTTAACGTTTTCGGTCATCGGGAGGAGCGCAGCATGCCGGAGCAATCGGATCAGTTCAGCCCCCAGTTGGTCGCGCTGCGCGCGGAGGAGGGTCCGCGCCAGCAGGTTGACTTTCTCGAGCACTGGAGAGCGGGAGCCAGGGAGATCAAGGCGTTCCGCGGGCACACGCATGGCGTGTGGACGGTCGCCTACGCGCCTGACGGCTTGACCCTGGCCAGCGCCGGCGTGGATCGCCTCGTGCGGATCTGGGACATCGAAACTGGGCGCCTGCTGAAATCTCTCCAGGGCCATACCCGCGATATCCGGGCTGCGGCCTTCACGCCGGACGGGCAGATTCTGGCCACGGGCAGTGAGGACCGCACCATTCGTCTGTGGAATCCGCAGACCGGCGAGCCGACAAAGCTGCTGTTTACCCGCTACGATCATAACGTGTGCAGCCTCTCCTTTTCTCCGGACGGCCTCATGCTGGCACGGGGAAGCCATAACAAGGACATCAAAATCTGGGAAGTCACGACCGGTACCGAATTGATGACGCTGCTCGGGAAGGACCAATACGATCACCATTGGTCGGTCTGCGTCGCGTTTTCACCGGACGGGATCCATCTCGCCAGTGGGAATGACATCGGCAAGATCAAACTCTGGGAGGTCCTGCCGAGCGGGGAGGAAAAGGTGCTGCATGACGGACACTGGCGAGAGACATCCACCGACGTCACGGAAGAGCGAGGCTTTTTCGTGGAGGATGAAGGGGGCTTTCAGAAGCCCATGGAATTCTGGATCGGAGCCATGACCTTCACCCCCGACGGCAAGATCCTGATCACGGGAAGTCGTGATTCGACGATCAGATTTTTCGAGATGCCCCGCCTCACTGAGATCCGGACCCTAAAAGGACACACGGCGTGGGTCCGTTCCCTGGCAGTCTCCCAAGACGGCAAGGTGCTGGTCAGCGCTAGCGACGATCAAACCATCAAGCTGTGGGACGTTGCCACCGGCCGTCAGATCCGCACCCTCAAGGGGCATAGCGGCGGCGTCCGGGCGG
>CAYZKG010000030.1:0-23593 GCA_964478915.1 uncultured Nitrospira sp. | reverse complement strand
CGTCCTTGAAGTTCCGGCCCTCCTTGGACACCAGCGAGGGGTTGGTCGTGATCCCGTCCAGGACACCTAAAGCGGCCGCTTCCCGAATCTCCTTCACATTGGCTGTATCCAGAAACAGTTTCATGATGGTCTCCTTCAGTCGCCGTTGCGACGCTTTTCAGCTGAATTCTAGGAGAAATCGGAGGCGATTGCAAACGAGCGTCCGCGGGTCAAGTCCACCGTGCGATCAGGGAGGCGCCACAACCCCTACTCGGCCACATGCAATCGCCCCCTGTCTGGCGGATACGTGTATCGTGTAAGGCGGCTAGGTAGTTGATTTGCTCGAGCGCCGGGCGTATGGTGGATAGCTCTCAAGCAGCCCTAACCGCTGTTCCTAAGAGGTGCCGTATGGGACCGACCAAAGCCATCGTGAAAGGCGATGCCATATACGACGCCAAGACCGGCAAGTTGATTCAGGGAGGGTTGACAGGCAGACCGGCAATCGAGGCGTACGCGTCGCATCATTACATGGTGCTGCCGGAGCGGGACAAATCGGGCAAATTGTGGGAGTTCGAAGGCAAGCCCGTCTATTGCCTGCGCGGCTCCAAATACGAATCGCTCGACGACGAGCCGCTGCATGTGGCACGGTGTCCGGACTGCGGCGGTCTGGCGGCCCGGATCGACGAGGTCACCGTGGAGTCCGACTGCTTGCGCTGCACCCAATGCGAGCACGAATTCGATGCGCGATTGGAAATGATGGAAAACTAGCGAGGGGCCGTTCGCCTTAGAGCATCGCAGGGGATTGATGAAATTCCGCGACCTTCGGTTGGACGAGGCCGGCGAAATCCAGGTACTTGAGCTTCACCGCGTCCACGTAGGTCCCTGCTTGGAAGACGATCTCTTCGTCCTCTGTGAGCGACTGGTCCACATAGACCTCTAGGCCATACAGGTTCCCGAACGGCGGCATGGTTCCAACCTGACAGTCCGGAAATAATCCCCTAAACTCATCCTCGGTTGCCAACCTGACGTGGCTCGTCTCGAAGACTTCCTTGAGGCGCTTGACATCCACTTTCCAATTGGCCGGGAGCACGGTCATCACAAACCGCTCGCCCACCTTGACGATGACGACTTTGGCCAGCTCTTTCCCAGGGACGTGCAGGGTCTGGGCGATCTTGGGTGCGGTATAGGCTTCCGGATGGGTCAACACTTCATAGGACACCCGATGGCGATCGAGATAGTCTTTCAGACGTTTCAACATTGACATGGCTGTCCTCCGGTTGTGGGTCAAAAGCGTGCTTCTAGCATGCACCAACCTTCTGACCTGCGCAATGGCAGAGTGTTGCGCTTGTCCTGCATGGGTTACGCGTGCCGCCACGATGCGCGATGCAAGATCGGATGGGGGCTTGATTTCTATAGCTTTCCCTATAAGCTTTGCTGGCCAGGGCCGCCATACTTCCGGGGTGCGTAGCGGCCGGCCCTGCCTAGAGGACACATGAGACTGTTGAGCACGTTGCTGATTCTTCTCACTCTCGCAGGGTGTGTGGCACTGCAAGAATTCTGGGACAAGGAGTTCGTCCAGGTCTATGCGCCGGAGGCCAGCCGCGACCAGAAGATTCGAGACCTCGGCAACATCTTCAACTACTGGCTAGGACGATCCAAGGAAGAGCGCATCCGCGTCATCGGTCCACCCGACCAGTGCACGGCGCTCAACGCAGGGCAGGAAACGTGTGAATGGGCCAGTAGAGGGGCGGCAGGACAGCGTCTCACGTATTCCTATGACCAAGGCATCGCGACATCATGGGCCTACCACGGGCCCTATGGGCAATTCACCAGCGCCAATTATCAGATGAAACCATCCAAACCGGCATCCAGCCAAACCGCCTCACCATCATCCACAGACTGGAGCCATCCCACCAAACCCAAGTCGGAATTCTCCCAAGACTACTACCAATGTGAGAGTGATATTGTCCGGAATCCGAAAATTCACATCGCCGACAAATTCATCCTCCAGGATGCCGTCTTTGAGTGCGTGAAGCAAAAAGGGTGGGTCCCAAGGCGCTGATGCGCCAACCTATGCTACTCGAGTGGGATGCGGGACTTGTTGTTGGCCAGCCACTGGGCAAACGTCTGTAGCGAGGGGGTGAGCGATCGGGCGAAGGCGGGATCACGCGCGCCGCAGAAGTATTGCTCGAAGTCGCGCTTGAACTGGAACATGTTGCCGAGATCCTCGGCGCCCGGGAATCCGAATCCCCGGTATGCCTCCGGCGTGACCGCGTTGTAGCGCACCTCCTGCCCCAAGGCCTTGGCCAGCGCCGTAGCCATCTGCACGCCGGTCAAATGCTCCCCGGCGATGCCGACGGTCTGGCCGATATACTCCCGTCCCTTCTTGAAGATCCCCAAGGTACACTTGCCGATGTCCTCGGCGGCGATGCCCGGCAGCTTCTTGTCGGCCATCGGCAGCGTAAACGCCAGCTTGCCGTCCGGGCCCTTCTTGGGGCCCATGCCGAACATGATGAGGTTGTCCCAGTAGAACGAGGTCAGTAGGAAGGTCGTGGGCACGCCGAGGTCCCTAAACACCTGGTCAGCCTCGCCCTTGCCGTCGAAATGCGGCACCTTGTATTTGCCCATCAGCGTCGGCATGCGAGTATCGCTGAGCGGCACCCACCGGCGCGTGTCTTCGAGCGTGGACCAGACGACGTGTTCGAGCTTCACGTGCTTCGCCGCCTGGGCCATGTTCATAGCCTGGGCAAACTCCTTCTCGGGTGAGAAATGTTCCCAGAAGTTCGTGACGCAGAAAGCACCGTACGCGCCTGAAAACGCGCGCTTCAGACTCTCCACGTCATCCAGATTGGCCGCCACCACCTCAGCGCCCAGCTTGGCCAGCGCGTTGGCCTTCTCCGAGTTGACATCCCGCGTGAGCGCCCGCGCGGCAAACTGCCCGCCCTTCTCACTCACGATGGCGCGGACCAGGCCGCCCCCCTGCATGCCGGTCGCCCCCACCACCGTGATGATCTTCTTCTCAGCCATAGCGACCCCCATGCCGCTCTGAGCTGACTACCTCCCGTGAGGCTCAATCAAGCCATAGAGACGCCGAACTTGCAAGGCGCTACCCGAGCTCTGTGGCGTTTTGCCATTTTCGATACGGGTCGTATGTAGCACGATTCCCTAACGCCCCGGCTTACCTCAGACAAGCTAGGCCGCAACCCTTTGAAGGACCGTGTGAAAAGACTCGATCTTACCGACTGGTTCGGGGTGGCAAGGGAGTTGCTTCTGCATCAGTGGTGAACGCTGGAAATCGCATTCAGGTGAAGGGAACATGATTCCGAATCGAAACCGCGCACTCAGCTTTGATGAGAAGAAGGCTGCCGAAGCTGCCTTTCGGAGCTTGCCTATCGATCCGGCGTGGTCACAGAGCGCCCAGGCCATCTACTTCGGCATTCTCGCGCACACACAGGGCCGGAATATCGTTGAAGAGGGAATGCTGGAAACTGCCGTCTCCTAAGCACTCCCGGCCGCATCGTGCCGCTGAGCCCCGAGCAGAATCTGCGCGCTCCTTCGCCGCGCGCTCCGCCCTCAGCACAGTGGGCCGTCCCGATCCCTGATTGCAATAATTCCGGGAAGTAAGGTATCCTTACCAGAGGAAAGGGTGAATCATGCTTGCCAAGAAGACTTCAAAAAACCAGGTGACCCTACCCAAAAAAATCTTGGAGGAGATTCCCGACACGGACTATTTTGACGTGTCCTTGCGTGAGGGAGCTGTCGTGTTGCGGCCGGTTACGGTCGCAGAGCCTGGCAGCCGGTTGGCAACCATTCGCCAGAAAATCCGTGACCTTGGGATTGAACCGAAGGACATCGACCGCGCGATCCGGTGGGCCAGAGGCCGCCGAGGACATCGGCGGTGATCCGTGCCGTTCTGGACACGAATGTTCTCGTCTCTGCCCTGCTCTTCGCCGGTCCTCCTTCACGATTGGTTCCAGCCTGGCAAGCCGGTCGCGTTCGCCCCGTCGTCTCAGCCGAGATCCTCGAGGAGTATCTGCGAGTCCTCGCCTACCCGAAGTTCGAACTCACCCCCGCAGAGATACGAGGCCTGATCGAAGAAGAACTGTTGCCATTCATCGAAACGGTGCGGGTGAAGCCGTCCGCTGTAAAGCAGCTTCGGGATCCAGACGATGCCAAATTCATCGCCTGTGCGCTGGCTGCGGGAGTTCGCTGGCTGGTCAGCGGTGATGCCGACCTCCTTCATCTGCATCGGGTTGAATCGGTTGACATCGTCTCCGTGACGACATTTCTCCAACATCTGAAGCGCACGCCGTAGCAGTGGGGCGCGGCTGACCATGAGCCCTTCTCGGCCACGCCACGACGCGCGCGCCTCGCCTCGCAATGTTAGATTGCAAGACCAGACCTTGAATCTTCGACCCTGAATCTTCTGCTCCATGGCTAAACGCCATCGCCCGGCTTTGGTGCCCCCCTAAGGGGCAGTCTGGAAGACTGGCTACGGGCCTGCCGATACTTGCCTAATCGACCGGATCTAGATACCATCACCATCTCACACCCCGCTTGTATTTGTGTGTACCAGCGCCTCCGCTCAAGCAGCCCGATCCTTGCGCCGGTCAAGTACGCCCGGCTGCTGCTTGTCACTCTCCTGCTGCTGCCAGGCTGCGCGCTGCAACGGTCGTTTGCTCCGGAGCCACCTACCCACTTTGCGCGAGAATGCGCCCCGCCACCCGCGCCCGCCCCACCGCCGCCTGCGACGCCGGCGCCGCCAATAGAGACGCCCGAGAGCAGGCAGCTCGAAACTTTTTCGCCTCGATTTCACAGGATCGCCGCCGCGGTCGGCCTTCTCCCCTTGCTCCGGCAAAGCGTCGCCCTCGAACAGGAGCGCGCTGCGAAGAGGGAAGGCGCCGAGGTCGAGCTGATCCGTGTCCGCCAGCAGATCCTGGCCCGGACGGTTCTGGCCATGCTCGAGGCCACCAGCCTTGCAGGTGTCGTCCGCTGCGAACAGGCGCGCGCCGACGGACTGGCGGACAGTCTCGCTGAGAAGCAAGCGAATCGCACCCAACTTGCCACCGTGGTCTCGGTCATCATCGAGAGCGCGACGATCATCGCGACCGGTGGGTTGGTCCTGGCCGGCAACCATGTCGCCGAGGGTATCGCTGCGCTGGTCGGCGGCACCATGGCCTCGGCGATCGCAGGAGCAAGCCTCTATCAGCCCGGCCAGCATGAGTTTCACCATCCCCGCAATCTCCTGAAAGAGGTTTGGGAAAATCCCGAGCAGGCTCAGTACTTCCCGGGACCGGTCTGGCGGTTCTTAAGGGAACCGACCGACAAAGGAAAGAGCCTTCGCGAACAGCTCGTGACCAGTTGGACGGAACTGAGCCGGATCGAGGGGCAGGACGAAGAGGAACAGCGGCGGCGATTCAGCCTGCTGTTCGGAGCGGGCGGCACCTATACGATCGAGGATCTTCGCGCCCGCGCGGCGATGCTGGAAATGCTCGCGGCGGCAATCGACCTCCTGCACGACGAACTTGAGGTGCTGGTCCGCGAGATGCTCGTGCGCGAGGAACTGAAAAAATAGGCAAAGAACGTGCGACGAATAAAGAGGTCTTTACTTAAGAAGCCCGCTGACCTTGCCATCAGCGGGCTTCTCTTCGCCCAAAATCGTCCTATCGTTCCAACGCGCTTATTTGTGCGTGGCATGCCCCACCATCATGCCCATGCTCACCTTCCCCGTCGGGATTTTCGCTCCCTCCGGCCAAAGATTGAACACAATGCCGTCGGTCTTCGCGACGGTATCGGCCACTTCCTTGGCCTTATCGGGCGGCAGATCCAGCACCTTCACGTTCCCGGTGGCGATTTCCGCGGTATGATCGTGCCACACCTTCTTCCATTGCTTCTTGGGAAGGATCTTCTCGTCACGGGTAATGGTCTTCGCCACGATGTACTCGATCCCGACGATTTTCGCGCTCGGGTCATCGGTCTCGTACAGGAGACATTCGATGAACGGCTCCGGGGAGGCCACTTTGCAGTAATGATGGAAGGGGCCTCTGACCTTTCCATCAATGAGGTGGGGAGCCGTGACATGGATGGTATGGCCATCCGCCGGGGTGGCCTTCGGGGCGGCTGGCGGTGCCTGCTGGGCAGGTGGTGCCTGCTGGGCCAGTGCCGTGCCCGCCGTCATCACCAGCGTGAGACACACGCTCAGAGCACACAGTATCTTCAATCTATTGACCATGGCGCCTCCTTTCTGTCTCATGGACGTTCAAGAACGTGGAAGGAGAACAGGGGGTAAGGGCTCAGCGCGCACCTGGCTGGGCTACGCAGGCCCTATTGGGAATCCCGCGCGCACCGCACCCCGATGTCGGCCGTCCGGGAAATCGGCGGGAACTTGAGGCGGCTGGCAGCTCGCAGGTACTGGGGTGAGAAGTTCCAGGACCCACCCCGCACGACTTTCATTTTCCCCGTCTGCGGGCCCGGCGGATTTTGCGCTGGGCTGCCTTGGTAATATTTCTCGTCGTACCAATCCGCCACCCACTCCGAGACGTTGCCGGCCATGTTGTGGATGCCGTAGGGGCTCTTGCCCTCCTCGAAACTTTTTACCGGCTCTAGTCTGTCCTTATAGAACTTGGGTGACCACCGTTTGCCGTAATTGGCCAGATTCGCGGCCGGCTCGGTGTCGCCCCAAGGATACCGGCGCCGGTCCCCTCCTCGGGCGGCATACTCCCACTCGGCCTCGGTGGGTAGGCGCTTCTCCGCCCACTCGCAGTACGCCTGGGCATCGCGCCAGGCCACGCCCACTACCGGAAACTCGCCCTGGACGGTGAGGTCCAGTTGCTCCCAATATTCCGGCCTCATGTGCCCAGTGTCCTCCATAAACTTGTCATACCTGGCGTTCGTCACTTCGTACTTGTCCAGGTAAAAGGCCGCCATCGAGACCCGGTGCATCGGATGCTCGTCCTCGTAACCCTCCTCATCAGGCGATCCCATGACAAAGTCGCCCCCGGGGATCAACACCATCGGCGCGCCGTCTTTGCCCATCAAATCCTTGGGCGTTCCCGGCGCTTCGCGTCCTGGCTCAGGGCCGCCTTGACCGGCGTTGGAGACGAGGCCGATGGACGCGGCGCTGAAGAGGAGCACGGCAACGGTCAGCAACACAAACGGGCTCATAGGGACAGGCTACTTTTTGCAAGCTGCCGTGTCAACGGGATGATGAGACTGTGTCGCAAATCGCGGAGGCCCTCACCCCGCACTCGCACTTACAAAAGCAAGACCACCAGGACCACGATCAGCAGGATAACCACCAGACTGAGCAAGCCCAAGATTACCCAATCGAAAGGCGTGGGTGACGGTGCAGAGGTCGTCGTCATGGTGGAAGGCATCGGAAGCGCACACAACGGAGACGGGAGGCCGAGCGCATACAGTTGCTCATCGGCTTGTTTGAGCACGTCGAAGGCCGCCGGCTCCTGCAACGGCCACACGCCTGCCCGCGATCCTCCATACCCCTCTGCGTTCAAGATCCTATTGGCTGCTCGGCGCCCGGCTTCATCGGCCGCCTCCATCGAGGCCAGATCCGTATGGGTTCTCACGTAGTCGGACGCGAGAAAGAGGTTGGGGATCTCGGTCCATGCCTCGGGACGAAATTGAAGGGTGTTCACTCTATTGATCAACAGCGGCTCCGTATTGAAGGGACGTACTCCACTATTGAATGGCCTCCACTCGATCTGTGGAGACAAGAAGAAGTGTTGCACGTCACCATCGTTCAGTTGTCCACCGGCCGATGCCGCCCAGTGCGCCTTGAGATGCGCCCAGACTTCCCTCTTGATATCGCCTTCGTTTCCCGCCTCTTCCGCGGGGCCGTGAAAAATCTTATTGCCCAGTTCCTTCCATTCAGAAATGTCGCATGAGAGAATATCCTGCACACTGCCATCTCCGTACATGGCCGGAATATTCCTTCCGGGCCAGAACTGTGCTTGGGCGATGGAGGTGACCGCCCAAGTCGAGTCCGTGTAGATGGAATGGCCAACCGGCTGCGTGGCGAGCCGACGATTCAGGTAAAACTGAGCTCCGATCATCCAGGAGGTGGGGACCTGATCCAGGTTCGCCAGCGACGGTGCTGCTTGCCTGATCTCGTGTGTGATGAGCGGGCTGCTCCGGGTGCGTCCGTTCATCACATCCACCGGAACGGCCAGAATGTAGTAATCCCCTTGGACATTTCGCACCGCGCTGTTCACGAGATCCTTGATCGTGACCGATGTGATGCGATTTGTCGCCTGGTCGTAGTTCACCGCAAGCGCCTCGTGTTGTGTGTTGATTGCCACACCATGGGTATTGACCAGGTAGTCTCTCCAGGGATCGATCCACACTTCATTGGTCGGACCGTTTAGGACACGATCGCTCGGTCCGCGACTCGTCAAAATGATATCCAGGATGATCTGAATCAACAGCACGCCGACCGTGCGGGTGCTCCCCTCTTCCGATCTCATCGCCACCAGGGAGCGCGTGAGGCCCTTTGCGCAGAACTTGTTGTATTCCTGCGATCTGGTCGCCGCACCGATGAAATCCCACCAACTGACGCCCTCATATTGCTCCAGCCGGCGTTTCTCGCAACTCGACAGGATACACAGCAGCCGCCCTGCGAAGAATAGGGCTTCATCTCTTGGCAGACCCAGTTCGGGCCTCGTAAAGAGAAATTCGATCGCCCGCCGCCAGTCCTCTACCGTCACCGGCGTATCCGACGGAAAGACGTACGGTGCTTTGCCTTCTTGCAGAACGCCGATCTGCTTCGCATTCACGAGATTGTCGAGGACGATCCCCCCACCAGGCCGGGGAATTCGACGCATCGTGTCCGGGACGTGTTTGTAAAAGCCCGGGAAAAATCGAAACCCGTCCTCCCCCGGCAGAGGTTTCCGAGCGCCTGTGGTTGGAAAGTTGGGCACGCCCACGCTACGAGCCTTGCCGCCCAAAATGTCGCGCTTCTCATAGACCTCCACCGTCAGACCCAGACCGCGCTCACTCAGCTCATGCGCTGCAGACAATCCGCCCACCCCCGCTCCGACAATGACGACCTTAGGCATCTCCTCCTCCCGGGCTCGGTGACCCTATGTGGCTGGAACGGGCGTCAGGCTACCCCCTGGGCCCTGGAGGTGTCAACGTAGCCGGAACCGGAGGGAGCAGGCCCATGGTCAACATCCTCCGGCAGACGGCGACGCTCGGAGCGTCACCCGGCCAACTGTTCGACACCTACCTCGACTCCAAGCGACATGCGGCGGTTATTCGGGCTCGATCAACCGATCCGTCACGCAGGACTTGACAGGGCGGCTATGTTTGTCTATAAGAATACCGACTGGTTGGTATAACAAGCTGAAATCGAACTAACCGCAGCACATACCATGCGAACACCGCAGACGAACCCCCCCGCGAAAGAGAAACTGCTCGACGCCGCCCAGCGGCTGATGCTGGCCAAGGGGTTCGTCGCCACCACCGTGGACGAGATCTGCGAAGCGGCGGGCCTGACGAAAGGCAGCTTCTTCCACTACTTCGAGAGCAAGGAGGACCTGGCCAGAGTGGCGCTGGACCGGTTCGTCGCAGCCAAAGCCCAGGGGTTCCAGCAGGCTCCGTTTGTGAAAAAGCGCGATCCTTTGGAGCGCGTCTACGGTTTGGTGGACTTTGTGATGCAGATGTCGAAAGCCTCTCAGACCGTGCAGGGCTGCTTGTTGGGGAATTTCGCCCAAGAACTCTCGGACACGCATCCCAACATCCGAAAACAGTGCGCCCAGCACTTCGCCCAATGGGCCGAAGGGTTCAAGCGGGATCTGGATCAAGCCAAGGCCATGTATGCACCCAAGGAGGCCTTTGATACGCAGAGCCTGGCTGAGCACTTCATTGCGGTGCTGGAGGGAGCCCTGATCCTCGCCAAAGCCAAGCAGGAGCGCGGACAGGTTGCGGAGCACATCCGGCACTTCAAGCGGTATGTGCAAAGTCTGTTCAAGGATGACCGCGCCAGGAGGAAATCGTGAGCAAATCCGAGGTGTCCTCGCTTGGAACATGGTTCACGGTTCAGACCGGATTTCACCTGATTCAATTTCTGGCAACAGGGGTTATCTTCGGACTCGTCTTTGGTAAAAAACCGGCTTAGAAGACGCCACACTAGGCTGACACGGGAGCAACCAGTAAGGAGGAGCCATGATTGCAAACGCAAAACCAGTTCCGCCGGGCTTTCACACCATCACCCCCACGCTCACTATGCGGGATGCCGACAAGGCCATCGAGTTTTACAAGCGCGCGTTCGGCGCGGAGGAGCGGATGCGTTTTCCGGGACCTGACGGCAAGAGCATCATGCACGCGGAGCTCAAGATCGGGGATTCGCTCATCTTTCTGAGCGAGGAACACCCTGAGATGGGATGTCGCGGACCGCAAAGTCTGGGCGGCACCCCCGTTGGCCTCTATCTCTGCGTTGAAGATGCGGACCGCGCCTTCAACCGCGCGGTGTCAGCCGGCGCGAGGGCGGACATGCCCGTGGCGGACATGTTCTGGGGCGACCGATGCGGGCAGCTCACCGACCCCTTCGGCCACAAGTGGAGCCTGGCGACCCACAAGGAAGACCTCTCACAAGAGGAAATCCGGAAACGGGCGGTCGACTTCTTCGCCCAGATGGCCAAGCAGGTGCAGCCATGAAAACTCATACCCCCGCTCAAGCTCTGAAACCGGCTGCGGGCCCTGTTGTCCTCCTGATCGGCACACGCAAGGGCGCCTTCATTGTGCGAGCGGATCGGTCCCGTCGTACCTGGAAGCTCTCGGGGCCGATCTTCCTCGGCCACATCGTGCATCATCTGGTGCTGGACCCGCGCGACAGACGCACCATGCTGATGGCCGCCCGCACCGGTCATTTGGGCCCGACCGTGTTCCGGTCCACGGATGCCGGCAAGACCTGGCAGGAGGCCCAGGCCCCGCCGGCTTTTCCCAAAGTGCCTGAAGGACAGAAGGGACAAGTCGTGGACCATGTCTTCTGGCTCACACCGGGCCACGCCAGCGAACCGGACGCATGGTACGCGGGCACCTCGCCGAAAGGGTTGTTTCGCTCGGAGGACGGCGGCAACACCTGGGAGAGCGTAAAAGGCTTCAACGAGCATCCCTTTCGTTCGCAATGGACCGGTGGGGAACAGGACGGCACGCCGGATGGACCGAAGCTGCACTCGATCCTCGTGGACCCACGCGACCCCGGTCACCTGTACCTGGGCATGTCGGGCGGCGGTGTGCACGAATCGCACGACGGCGGCCGGACCTGGGAGCCGATCGTGCAAGGAATGGAAGTGGTCCAGGGGTTCGACCCGGCCAACCTCGCCGTCCACGACCCCCATTGCGTCCGGCTCTGTCCGAGCAATCCGGAGCGGTTGTACCAACAGAATCACTGCGGCATCTACCGGCTTGATCGGCCGGCGAAGCAGTGGGTGCGCATCGGAAAGAGCATGCCGAAGCAGATCGGCGACATCGGGTTCCCCATCGTCCTGCACCCGCGCGACCCCGATACTGTATGGGTCTTCCCGATGGATGGCGGCACGGTCTGGCCGCGGGTCAGCCCGGGCGGCAAGCCCGCGGCGTATATCTCCCGCAACGGCGGGCAGACCTGGATGCGGCAAGACCAAGGCTTTCCCAAACGCCAAGCCTGGTGGACGGTCAAACGTCAAGCCATGACGGCCGACGCCCACGAGCCCGTCGGGCTCTATCTCGGCACCACCAGCGGGGAAGTCTGGGGCAGTCGCACCGGCGGGAAGCAGTGGACCTGCCTGGCACGGCATCTCCCGGAAATCTATTCGGTCGAAGTCGCGGCATTGACACGATGACGGTGTATATCCCCAGCCCGCTGCGCTCCTATACGAAACAGCAGAGCGAGGTGGAGGTGGACGGCGACACCCTGGCCGCGGCGCTCGCTGAGCTCGACCACCGGTATCCCGGTTTCCGCTTCCGCATCATTACCGAGCAGGACACGATCCGACAGCACATCAGGATCTTCGTCAACGAACAACAGATTGACAGTTTGGCGACCCGGTGCCGTCCCGGTGACCACATCCACATTATCTGCGCGCTGAGCGGCGGCTGAATAATTCTCGAGCCCACCCCGGGCTTGCCTTCATGCTCCTTCGATGCCGAGGGCCTTGGCCGCCTTCTTCACGTCCCGCGACTTCACCCAGAGGAGCGCGCCGTAGCGACCGTGGCCGGCGGCTCGACCATTGATGGCCGTCATGTTGATCCTGGCCTTGCCCAGCCTGGCCGTCACCTCCGCCAGCGCGCCGGGTCGGTCCTCTCCTTCGACGAGAAAGCAGGTCTTGGGCCCCTGAAGCTTCCACCTGGCTTGCTTCCCCACCCTTGTGAAGGCGGCGGGATCTTCCGGCACGAAGTCAACCTGGGTGCGGCGATTGCGGGGAAAGGCATAGAGCGCGAGGAGGTTCACGTTTGCCTCTCGCAGCGGAGCCAGCAGCTTGGCCACTTCCCCCGGTTTATCCGGCACCTGCACCTTGAAGTATTGGGCGGTTGTGATGAGGTCTGCCATAGGTGTCTCCTTCCTACGCCGGCGGGTCGCCGGCGATTGTGTCGCGCAGAACCTCGACCCGGCGCGACATCAGTCGCAGCAGGTCATCTAGGCTGGCGCAGTGAGGGCGGGATCACGGTACGTCGTCCGCGCATCGGAAGCCGAGTGTGGGTCCCCAGTAGGTCATCTCGTCCCAGCCCCGATGACTGGCGCGCAGCTCCAGAGCACCTTGGGTCCAGTCCCCGCCCCGCAACACGCGGAATGTCCCGCCGAGCGGTCCCTGCGGATCGCGCGGAGGCGCGATCGCGTAAAAGTCTTCTGCGTACCAGTCCTTGACCCACTCCCAGACGTTTCCGGACAAATCGAACACGCCATAGGGTGACACGGTTTCCGGATGGCTGCCGACGGGCGCCACCCCGTTGCGCGGGGTGCGGACGTCACGATCCTGGGCCACCCTCTTGATTCGCTCCTCGCTGTTCCCCCAGGGATACCTTCGGCCGTCAATGCCGCGCGCTGCCTTCTCCCACTCGGCCTCGGTCGGCAACCGGCGACCGCGCCACTGACAGTAGCCGCGCGCCTGTGACCAGGTGACGTTCGTCACCGGATGCTGCGCGGCGTGGGGATCATCGAAGGCCCGGCGATCTTTGGGGGGTGGACAGACGCCGGCTTCGACGCACTGCCGATATCGCTCGTTGGTCACCTCGTATTGGTCGATCCAGTACGAGCTGAGATAAGTCCGGTGCACCGGTCTGGCGTCCGGCAGCCCGTCCTCGGCACCCATTGAAAACTCGCCGGCCGGCACTACCACCATTCCCTCCGGCGGACTAATGCCGCGCTGGGCGAGTCTCCCAAGCTCTTCCTGCTGCGCTGCGCGCAGCTGCTCGTTGACGTGGACGATGAGGCTCGCATCAGCTTCTCCCCCGGGCGCTTGGTCGTGGGAAGGGCTCGGCTGAGGCCTCGAAACCGGGGCACGGTGTGCCTCAGCCTTCGATTTCCCTGCGCCGGGATCGGCTGGGGCGAGGCCCGTGGGCACAGGTTCCTGAACGCGGAGCGTTTCGATCCGGACCGTGGTCCGTGCCAGCTCCTGGACCAACCCCTCCGTATCGTCCCCGGACTCCCTGGGCCTCTTGCCGATGGCCGCAAAGTCAAACTCAGGAATGTTCGCCAGGAGCGGCGTGGCATAGCTGATCGGCACGGCGAGGCCCATTCCTTCCGGGACAATCCCGGAAGGGTGGCGGAACTTGGTAGCGACAATCCCCACCACCTCCCCCTGACGATTGAAAACCGGTCCTCCGCTGCTGCCAGGATTGATCGCCGCATCGACCTGAAATACGCGTTTCACGCCTTTCGCGCGCAACGCTGTAATGCGTCCGCGCGAGATCGTCACCTCGCGAAGCCCGAAGGGAAACCCGACCACGAAGACCTCTTGATCAAGCCTCACGGCGCCGGCATAGCCGAGCGGCGCCTCCGACAGTCCAACCGTTTCGATCTTCAACAATGCCAGGTCATGGTCGGGGTCAGCGCTCACGACAATGGCCGGAGCGCGGAACTCGCCCGGTGTCACGACCACGATGCGGCGGGCGTTGGACACCACATGCTCGGCCGTCAGGATATACCCGTTTGGGTGGACGATAACTCCCGTGCCGGCCGGCCTCTCCGAAGGACCGCCCGGACTCTGAGCCGCCCCGAGACTGCCCAGGACAAGTAAGAGCGCCAATGATCGAACGCGCGTCATCTGTTCAAGGGGATCACGACACTGATCGCGCCGGCATTCTGACCCAGCCGCAGCCCCTCGCGTGGATACCCGGTTTTGTCCTGCTCCCCTTTCGGCTCCCCATGGCAGACCAAGCACCGGCGCGTGGCGTACAGTGGAAACATCAGTCGCAGTGCTCTGCTCTTGGTCGTGACCTCGCTGATCACCTTTTCCCGCGGATAGGCGGGGTCGGCAAACTCTTGCAAGGCAGCCGTCTCGAAGGCATCCGGCGCATTCGAGGGATTACGCGGGGTCAGCGAGGTTTGCTTCAGCCCTATCCCCGTGGAAGCGGCAAAACGGCTGGCAACCCGTGCTCCGAACACCGCCGGAATGAACCCCTTGTAGCCGACCCCCTTGCGATTGATGTCAGGTTGGGCATCAGCGACCACCTGTTTGCTCACCGCGATCAAGCTCAGGAGCAGGTTCTTCGCCTCCTGCGGCAAGCGAACGGGGTCGAGCTCCCGAAGGTCAACGCCCGAACGGATCCGGAACATCTCGAGGAGTTGCTGTTCGAACACTTCCGGTGAGAATCCCTTGTCCCCCTTCTCCGGATCGTCAAGCAGGTCCTGATTCTCGTTGATCACGTAACGGCCGGAATGGAGCAGCACCGCCAGCAGACGCGCGGTGTTCTCGATCTCCAGGATGGTTTGAAGAGGAGGGTTCGACTCCGGAGCCAGCTCCGCTTTGGGCAAGGATGTGGTCAGCCCCGCATCGGCAAGAACCGGAAGCACCGGGAAGATCCACCACAGAGCAAGACGCATGGGGATTCCTTGCCCGGAAAATTACCCGCGCAGAAGCACTCGTGCAGGATGGTACGTCCGGCCTCCGATCAAGTCAAGGTGCGGGGAAAGCCCGGGAGATGATGACGTGCTCTTGGTGGGACAGCCGCCGGGACGCCGGGGTCGGATCCGAAGCCGCGGCGGCTGATGGTCTCGGTATGGGCCGTGCTGGTCACGGCGTTGGAGTCGGGGGCGATGGAATTGAAATCCCGTACTCCTCGATCGGGGTCACCATGACGGCGAAGTTGAACAGCTCATCAGCAGCGACATCGTTGATCCCGTGAGCCCGACTGCGCAGCATCTTAAACCAGTTGCCCATTTCGGTTCTCACGGCTTGTTTGTTGCCTCCCCTCAGCGCATCCCTGACCCTGGTCAGCTTCTGCGTGTAGGGCTCAAAATTGGAGGTGGGATAGTTAGCCTTGTAGAACGCCAGCGAGTTTGTAATCTCGTCGACCCAGGTCGTCTGAGTCCACGCCGCCCCCGCCGACACAAGCACCACCGCAAAGGCTGCAATCAGCGTTCCCACCAGCTTGCCGCATCCCGATCGCCTCTTTGTGGTTTTTTCCGCCTTCATGTGTGCCCTCCTCGCCCCACTCGCGTGTCTCACTGAGCTACGGCCGATTTTTCGTTCTCGTGTCTCATGTGCTCGAGAATGTCGGGGTCAGTAAATATCTGACGCTCCGGAGTCATGATCAGGAAATCGCTTCGCGCTGTGAGGTTCGGTACGCGCATCGGCTGCTCGCTGCCTTTCCCAAGCTCCCCCGCGACACGCTGCTCCGGCTGAATGTCGGCCCGCTCCTTCACAACCTCCGTCTGCGCCGCAGCGCCCGTTCCGGTAGGTTGATCCGCCGCACCCGCAGGCGGAGCCACAACCAGCGCGACCAGCGCCAGCGACGCCACGAGCATGGCACCTGTTATGAGCAGAGAGACTCTCATGGTCGTTACCTCCTTATTTAAGAAGTGGCAGCGTTGGGGCAGAAAACGCCCTCTGACCTCTGGCTGCTTTCGCACTATGGTAGAAGGCGGAGTCTGGCAGGACTATTGCCCGACAGGTGGATTTTGTCTCATCCTTTCGGGTGAGGCAGGAGAGAGGGGCAGGTTATTGGGAGCTCAGGTAGACGAGGATCGCTTCCACTCGGCCGGTCACACCGAGCTTGTGATAGATGTGATGCAGGTGGCTCTTCACCGTGTCCAAGGACACGCACAACTGATCGGCAATCTCCTTGTTGCTAGACCCGGAGGCCGCCCAGGCCAGGATCTCGCGCTCCCTGTCGCTGAGGGTGGCCATGCCGCTGACATTTTGCTCCTGCCTCTGGGCAAGCGCATTGAAGGCGACACGCGCCAAACGATCCGGCATAAACGGCGAGTCAACCATGTCGCCCTGGTAGGTTCCCCGGATGATGCGCAGGAACTCCTGGTGGTCGGCATCCTTGAGGATGTACCCGCACGCACCGGCCTGAACCGCCGCGATGATCCGGGCATCGTCATCGTGCACCGACAGCATGAGCACTTTGGTGTCCGGGTGACACCCTCGGATCAACCGCGTGGCTGTCAGGCCGTCCAGCTTCGGCAGGCTCACGTCCATCAACACCATATCGGGCTTCTCTTTCGCCACGATATTGAACGCTTCCCGCCCATCGGTGGCCTCGCCAACCACCACGAGGTCCGACTCCTGCTCCAGGAGGAGCCGTAAACTCTGCCGGAACAAACGCTGATCCTCGGCGATTACGAGCCTGATGGGCATCTCACCTCTCCGCTCAGCGGCAGCTCCAACGAAAACACCGCCCCACCCGTCGGCTGATTGGCAGCCCAGATGCGGCCACCATGCGCCTCGACCACCAGCCGGCAGAAATGCAACCCGAGGCCGCGTCCGATGCGGGGATCGTGGCCGTCGCTTTTCCGGAAGAACATCTCGAAGAGATGCGGCAGGTCATCCGGAGCCACACCGGGCCCCTCGTCCTCAACCCGGATCAGCAAGACCGCAGCGTCCGGCTCACCTGACCCTGCCTCCACTCCTCTCGCTTGCTCGGTCCGGCCCACGAGCCTGATCGTCCCTTTCCACGGTGAATATTTTAACGCATTGTGCACCAGGTTGACCGCAACCCGCTGAAGACGGCGCCGGTCTCCGGTGACCATCACCTCCTCCGGCAGATGCAACCGGATGGTGACGCCCTTCGCTTCGGCTTCCGATCTGAACAAATGCGCCACTTCCTGCAGCAGGGTGCCCACCGAAAACCTCGATGGGATGAGCGGCAGGCCGGAGTAGCTCTCCTGGTACACATCCAGCATGTCGTTGATCATGCCCAGCAGCAGCTCGGTCGTGAACTGCAGATCCCCCAAAAGGCGGCCGACAGGCTCTGCCTGTACCCCCTTTCGGTGGCCGAGCAACTCCAAGGTCTTCTTGATTCCGGCCAGGGGGTTGCGGATGTCGTGCGCGAACATCGAGGCGAGGTGGCTGAGCGATGCGAGGCGTTCGGATCGCAGGAGTTGCTGCTCCAGCAACTTCTTGTCAGTGATGTCGCTGAGCTGGACCAGGACCGCGTTCTCCTTCCCGCTCTGCTCTATGGACACCATATCCAGATCCATCGTCAGCGTGGCTCCAGCACCGGCCGGAACGTGCATCTCAACGGATGCCATTTCCTTGCCGGTTGCCAACATCTGCTCGAGCAGCTCCCGGAACCGTGCGCGATCCGGATCCACGAACAGGTCAGCCGCCATGGTGCCGACCACCTCGCTTGCCGATCGGGCCAGCTTCAGTTCGGCGCGGCGGTTCACGTCCTGCACGGTTCCGCCCGCATCTACGATCAGCTTGGCGTCCGCCGCGTGGTTCCAGAGCGTACGGTAATGACTCTCCGATCTCGTCAGTTCGCGGTTCGCCGTCTCAAGCCGGGCCACGTACTGCCGGGTTTCCTGCGAGGCCGCGTCCAGGCGCTCAGCCATCCTGTTGAAGCTGGTTGCCAACGTTTCGATCTCCGCGATCTCAAGCTTGGCGCTCGCTCCGCTCGCGGCAAGACGTTGGGGCACTTGGCCCTCCTCCAATTGCCGCACCCGCTCGACCAGCTCCTCCAGCGGCCGCACGATCCGGTGCGCAAGCTTCCACCCGAGGAGCGCGATCAGTCCGATGCCTCCGACCCACAGCCCGGCCAGCTTCCACATGAGCGCCCGCGTGGGCCCGTAGATTTCTTTGGGGTCTTGGCGCACAAGGGTGTACCAGACACGCTCCTGCGCGATAGCAGCCGGGAGCACGACCGGCGCGACCCCGACAATGCCGCCCCGCCCCCCATGGGTGTCGTCGCTGACCTCTGCCCACGCGCCTTCCAAAGCTTGAGGATCTCTTCCATCCGCTCGGCCAGTGAACGCATCTATCTTCGTGTGCAGGGCAGGCGGAAGAATCGGGCAGACCAATACCTGGCCCTTTGTTCCCAGTACCATCACGTGGCCTGTCTGTCCGATGCCGGTGCGCAGCACCGAGGCGAACAGCTCGTCGGTCCCGATCGCCACCTTGAGCACACCGAGGACAGCTCCTCCATCGTCAGAGACAGGAACCGCCACCTCCCAATAGCCCCGACCTTTTTCATCTATCCACAGGTCGCTCGCCCAGGGTCGTCCCTGGCCAAACACGATCGGCCACCAGGGCTGCTGCCCGTACCGCGCCCTGGTGGCTTCGCTGGTCACTCCGCCGACCAGGTGGCCTTCTCGATCCACGATGACCAACGATCGAAAGTACCGGTGCTGCTCTTCCCGCCATCGCTTCAGTTCCGGGTCATCAAATGCCAGCCGCCTGCCCTGCCGCACCGCTTCCCGAACCTGGCGATGCATGCTCAGCCGTTCTGCCCATTTCACCTCCTTCGCCAGCATCAGACTGACTTTGTCGGCGCTATGACGGGCGAGTTCTTGAAAGTAAAGACCGATGGTCGTGCGGCGAGTCTCTTTTGCGTACCAGTACGTGTACCCGAGACCCAGAGTGCCGGTGAGCAAACCTATGAGGAGGACGGAGACTGTAACGGAATTCCCGAGCCTGATCCGCTTTGCGGTGCTGGAAACCATATTGTTCCTGGGATGGGCGGCTTCATCCTGCTACGCCGGCGGTTCGCCGGCGATTGTGTAGCGCAGAACCTCGACCCGGCGCGACATCAGTCGCAGCAGGTCGTCCACGCGGGCGAAATAGGGCATGACCTGGCCGTGGTACCGGAGCGGCTGGCCGATCGGCTCGAACTCGAACCCGAAGCGTTTGAGCAGGCGCCAGAGGGTTTCGTCCATCGCGACCAGCAGGATGTCGTGTCTCCGGTGGATGCATTCGATGAACAGGGACCGGAACAATCCCAAGAGGAGCCGGGGATAGTAGACCGGGGTCGCCATCAAGGAGCCGCGTGGACTGAGCGTCCCGAAGCCCTTTGTGCCCCGGTACTCCTTGGCAACGATCAGGTGGGTGACCTCGACGACCCGTGCCCGGCTCAGGCTGTAGAAGAATGGGAGCCAGGAGGGCTTGTAGCGCTCGATAGGAAATCCCCGTGGTGAGTCCGGAACCAGGCGGAGCGTGGCGATCAGGCTCCCGGCCTCACTGCGAGCCGCAATATGGACGGACGTGGCGTCCCATTCATCCCGCGGCTGACCGCTGGGCGCGTCGGCTTGCAGGGAGACGCCCAGCTCGCGGTAGGCCTCGGAGCGGAATCGCAGGATCTCGGGGAGCGCAGCATCCCCCTCGACGACCCGAAGGAACGTGAAACGCTCGGAGGCCTGAACAGGGCGTATCTGTCCGGTCTGTCCGATCTTGGCCCCCTCTGAGCCACGTTTTTCCATATGCCCGAGTTCTAATTATGCACCTCTTAAATATCCTCGGCCAGTAGGTTTTGCACCCAGGGCCAGAGCAGGGCAGGCCCCTCATCCCGCTCTTCGCTCCGGGAGGGAGGCCCGAGCCGGGCCTCCCTCCCGGAACTGGCCCCGCTAGCCGTCTCTCCTCGACATTTCCCGCGGGCCTGAGTCCTCTCCATACCCGTGCCCGTGTCGGCCGGCCCGATGCCGCTCCCTGAGCGTCGCCCGCCATTTGTCCCGTTGCGCCGGGGTGAGGATCGCCTTGGCGGTGCGCACGGCCCTGACCCCTTCGATGCGCAAGGCCGTCCGAGCGGCTTCTGATTTACGCATGGCAGTCTCGATGGACGCCACCTCTGCAAAAACCCTCCTCCGCTCGCCCAGGCCAGCACCCTGGTGCTCCCCTCCGCAAGGTTGATGTCTGAGAGTGAGGCGGGTGTGAACCCGCGTCATGGTTAGGGTGAATCCCTGTCTGGTGCTATACTTGTGGCAATTGAACGCTTCGGAGTCTCGGGAAGAGAGTCGAGCCGGTGGAGAAGACGAGCGACGTAAGAAATCCGATCGGGAGCGAGCTGGCCGCGGCGAGTTCTCGGGTGAGCCCGGATTGGGTGACGTGGTCCGATGAGCGGCTCCTGGACGTGCGCCTGTGCGATCTGCCGGTGCAGATTGAGGGGAGTCCCGTTGAGGCGCACATCCAGCAGCTCCTCGCCGACCTGGAGGCGCGGCAGTTCGTTTTTCGCCCGCATGTCTGGCTGTCGGATGAATGGTTCACCCCGGACGGGGTGCCGGGGATCGCCATCCCCTTCTACCTGGTCCATCCCCGACTGGCCAGGCTCGAGCTCAACCAGATGCTCGAAGTCGAAGGCGGCACGCCGGACTGGTGCATGCGGATCCTCCGGCACGAGACCGGTCACGCGATCGAGAACGCCTACCGCCTGCGGCGGCGTCGGACCCGCCAACAGGTCTTCGGGAAATCGTCGAAACCCTACCCCGATTACTATGCCCCCAAACCCTACAGCAAGAGCTTCGTCCAGCACCTCGACATGTGGTACGCCCAAAGCCATCCGGACGAGGATTTCGCCGAGACCTTTGCGATCTGGCTCACCCCTGGGTCGATATGGCGGGACGAGTATGCGGGCTGGCCGGCGCTGAAGAAACTGGAATACTTAGACGCGCTGATGCGCGAGATCGCCGGCAAGCCCCCGCCGGTCACCTCGCAGGAGCACGTGGATCCTCTCTCCAGTCTCCAGAAGACCCTGCGGGAGCACTACAAGGCGAAACGGGAGCACTACGGGCTGGCGCATCCGACCTTCTACGACGGGGATCTCCGGCGGCTGTTCTCGGACGCGCCGGAGTTCAAGACCAACAAGACGGCGGCGAGCTTTTTGAACCGCATCCGGAAGGAGGTCCGCCGCAAGGTGGCGGACTGGACCGGCGAATACCAGTACACGATCGATCAGGTCCTGGAATCCATGATCTCCCGCTGCCGGGAGCTGAATTTGCGGCTGGCCGTGCCGGAGGACCAGGCGAAGCTGGACTTTACAATCCTGCTCACGGTGCAGACGATGAACTACCTGCACAGCGGGCGCCACCGGGTGGCCCTATGAAGCCGCTCCGCGTTTTGGCCCTCATGCACAAGGACTTGATCCCGCCGGAGAAGCCTCCGGACGGCGTGGACCTTGCGACCGTCGAGTGGAAGACGGAGTACGACATCATCACGACGCTCCGCGACATGGGACATGAGGTGAAGCCCCTCGGCGTGCGCAATGACCTGAGCGTCATCCGGGAGGCCATTGACGATTGGAAACCGCACATCGCGTTTAATCTTCTTGAGGAGTTCGACGGGCTCTCGGTCTACGACCAAAACGTGGTGTCGTATCTGGAGCTCCTGCGCATGCCCTACACCGGCTGCAATCCCCGCGGCTTGATGCTGGCCCGCGACAAGACCCTGGCCAAGAAGATTTTGTCCTATCACCGGATCCCCAGTCCGGAGTTCTTCGCCTGTCCCTTGGGTGAGACGGTCAAGCGGCCCAAGCGCCTGGAATTTCCCTTGATCGTAAAATCGGTCTCGGAGGAAGCCTCCCTCGGGATTTCCCAGGCCTCGATCGTGACGGATGATGAGAAGCTCAAGGAGCGGGTAGCCTTCATCCATAACAGCGTGGAGACCAGCGCCCTGGTGGAACGGTATATCGAAGGGCGGGAGCTCTATGTGGGTGTCCTGGGGACCCGGCAGTTACAGGTCTTGCCGGCCTGGGAGCTGATCATGGACAAGATGCCGGATGAATGCCGGCGCATCGCCACCGAGCGGGTGAAGTGGAGCCGCAAGTATCAGACCAAGTACGGGATCACCTCCGGCGCCGCGAAAGATTTACCCAATGGGAAGGCAGGGGAGATCCAACGGCTGGCGAAGCGCGTCTATCGCAGCCTCGGACTCAGCGGCTACGCCCGCATCGATCTCCGGCTCGACTCAAACGGGAAGGTGTATGTTCTGGAAGCCAACCCCAATCCCCAGATCGCGCACGACGAGGACTTTGCAGAGTCCGCTCAGCAGGCCGGCATCCCCTACCAGGACCTGTTGCAGCGCATCCTCAACATCGGCCTGCGCTGGCGTCCCGGCCGCGTGCTGTAATCAGAAGAGCCGATAGTGTTATTGGCTCGCTCCCCATTGACAAACCTCTCTGTGGCAGGCATCCTTCTTCACCCAGGTGATTCCCGATAGTCTCTCCCGCCCATCTTCTGGAGGTCCGCTATGCCGCAAGAGTGGTGGAACGTGATCGTGGGGCCGTTTCAGCAACTGCTCACTCAGGTCATGAACAAGCTTCCGAGCGTGCTGGCGGCGATTCTTTTACTGCTGGTCGGCATGCTGGTGGCCCGTGGATTGCGGGCTGCCGTTGACAAATTTCTGAAATTCATCCGCCTGGACGAGCACACCGACAAAATCAGGCTCAACGAAGTGCTTTCGCGTTTAGGCTTTGGCCGCTCGCCGGGACAGGTTGTGGGGTTCTTGGTGTACTGGCTGATCATCCTGGTGTTCCTGTTGTCCGCGGCCAATGCCGTGGAGCTCACTGTGGTCTCCGAGCTGCTGGAACAATTCGTCCTCTTCATCCCCAAGGTGATCGGCGCGGTGCTCGTGCTCGCCGGGGGGCTGTTGCTCGGCCACTTGGTGGGCGAGATCGTCCGGAACGCCGCCATCGCTAACAGGGTCGACGGCGCTGTCGGCCTGTCCAAAGCGGCACAGTTCGTGGTGATCGTCTTCGCGGCCATTATGGCCCTTGAGCAGATTGATATTGACACCACGATCGTGACGTCCTCCGTCCAAATCGTCTTGGCGGCCATCGGACTGGGCTTAGCCATCGCCTTCGGCTTGGGCGGAAAAGACAAGGCCGCGGAGATCATTCGAAACTTCACCGAGCGGCGCGGCCCCTGACCAACTGGCGGCTATAGGTAGAACAAAAGCCCGCTGACCGTTCAATCAGCGGGCCTTTCCCCCGGCACAGGTCCATACCAAACTTGCCTGAGCCACCGCGTTTAATCAAAGCCAGCCCGCCCCCGCAACGCAGCACTTCACAAGACAGTGCTTCCATTGTGCGCATGGTAGAAACAGTATATATTTACATGCGAATCCTCGTTGCATGAATAGATAGCTACCATTTCACATGCACAAACCGTTCGTCCAGCGAAGAGATCAATACGTAGCCATGGTCCTTGGTGTGCCGCTTTTTTTGACGTTGCCGATGGGTCCCTTCGCGT
>CAYZKG010000029.1:9754-23671 GCA_964478915.1 uncultured Nitrospira sp. | reverse complement strand
ACCTCCACGGCCCTGATGGACGCCCGCCGGATCGAGGCGCTTGAACAGCGCCGTCCGGTCCCGCTCCAGTGGAGCTGGGTTCCGCTGTCCCGGATCTCCCCGCATCTACAGCGAGCGGTGATCGTGGCCGAAGACGCGTCGTTCTACTCCCATCGCGGCTTTGATTGGGAGGGCATCCAAGAAGCGGCCATGCGGAACTGGGCCAAGGGCCGGCTCCGGCGAGGCGGCAGCACCATCACGCAGCAACTGGCCAAGAACCTCTACCTCTCATCGGACAAGACCTTGCTCCGCAAGGCCCACGAAGCGCTGATCGCCCGGCTGCTGGAGCAGCACTTGACCAAGCCTCGCATCCTCGAACTCTACCTGAATGTGGTGGAGTGGGGAAACAGGGTGTACGGGGCGGAGGCGGCGGCCCGGCATCACTTCGACAAGTCCGCCATGGATTTGACACCGGAAGAAGCGGCGCTCCTGGCAGCCATGCTGCCGGCGCCCCGGCACTACGATCCCCTGCGCACCACGCTGTATCTGACTCGACGGCAACAGCAGATCCTGCGCTGGATGGAGAAACGGCCCCCGCTTCAGCGAGGCTAGCCGGTGTCGCCAACTTCGGCGAGCTGATGCTCACCGAAGATCGCAGACTGATGCTTGTAATGCTTGAACTCGAGCAGGTTGTGGAACGGATCTTCGAGGAAAAAGGTGGCATGCTCCAGTGGCGTGCCGGCAAAGCGGCGGCGCGGCTGTTGATAGAACCTGAGCCCTTTGGCCTTGGCGCGATCGGCCAGGGATTGCCAGTCGGCCTCCGAAAGGAAGACCAGCCCGAAATGCCGAGGGTAGATTCCCTTCTGCGCTTGAAGCGGCTGACTCGTGACCTGCGCCACGATCTGATGGCCATACAACCCCAGAATCAGCGAGGTGGCGGACTCGCGTCCCATGGTGCAGCCGAGGCCCTCGACGTAGAAGCGCTTCGTCTCTTCGAGGTTCCCGACCGGAAAGGCCAAGTGAAACAACACGTCATTCATCACTCAGCACCCAGCACTCATCACTTGAAGCTGTCACTCACGATCGGCTTGCCCCTGCCGGTGAAGTATCCGGCCGACATTCTGGCGGTGGTGTGTCGGATCGCCCAGCGCCCGTCCGGAGCGAGGACCAAGGCTCCGGCTTCAGCCCTCGCTTTCTTCAGACGCGACGCCATCCTCCCGAGCGTCTGCCGCGCCGCCAGTTCGGGACTGGCCCCTGCCGCCAGCCGATCTACGATCTCTTTCGCCGCCGCGATACGGATGATGCTCTCTCCCCACCCCGTCATCGAGACGCCGCCGACCTCATTATCGGCGTAAACCCCGCATCCGATCAATGGCGAGTCTCCCACCCGACCGGGCAGCATGGCGGCAATGCCGCCGGTCGAGGCCCCGGCTGCAAGATTGCCGTCGCGGTCCAGCGCCACGGCGCCGACCGTTCCCATCGCCGCCTTGCGCTGACGGACCATCTCCCGGTACAGGCGAAGGGTCTTCCTGTCCGCCCTCCGCGCCGCACGGGGATCTGGCGCCTCCCGGCGCTCGGACGGAGCCCGCTCGGCGCCACAGTGTCGGGCCAACCGCAGGGCTGGAGCTCCGACCACAAGGACGTGGCCCGTCTTTTCCATGACCAGCCTGGCCACGCTGATCGGGTACCGCACCCGTTCAATGGCCGCCACGGCCCCGGCTCGCAGCGCATGGCCGTCCATAATGGCAGCGTCCATGCGGCGCACCCCGTCGAGCTGGCGGCGCGACCCTGTCCCGGCATTGAACAGCCCTGACCCTTCGAGCAACCGGATCGCCTCCTCCACCGCCGTCACGGCGGGGCCGCCCCGACGAAGCACCGCATACCCGGCGACGAGCGCCTCCGCGAGGCAGCCTCGCTGCCGTGGAGACATGGCCCGGGCGCCTGCGCCCCCGTGCACCAGGATCATGCTGGCATGGGACGCGGGCCGCTTCAATGCAAGAGGATGTCCTTGGCCTTGCGGTAGGTGGGATCCTGCAGCCGGTCGAGCGCCGTCCGGACGAATCCGAGCCCGGTGACGCACAATTCGAAGTTCTCGGACAGCTTGCGGAACAGCGGGGGTTGGTCTTTGGACGTACCGGAACGAAACTGCGCCACGATCCCGTACGAGCGCTTCCCGGTCTTGACGTAATCCACCAGGAAGTCCTTGTGATGGATCAGGCCGGCCGTCTTGAGCCGCCGAAGGTATTCGGGAAAGATGCCGGTCATGAAGAGCGTGAAGTCTCCGATAAGGCGGTGCACCTCCCGCTCGCGGTCGATTGAGTTGGCCTCGAGGAGCAGCTCGGCCTCGAACAGCATGTCCACGACGGTGTCCAGCCGAGCCCCGCCATGGCTGTGGATCCGGTAGAGACGATCGACGTGTGTGAAGTCCACCAACAGATTCGACACGTACTCGGTGACCTTGAGGTCCGGCCAGCCGAGCTTCTCGGTGAAACTCTTTTCGGTCAGCGCCCCGAACAGCCGGCGTAGCGGGTGATCTTCACGTATCCAGGTCTCCATGCCGACCTCCCCTACATGATTTGAGTATGCCAGCCATCGCCTCCTGATGCAATATACTCAAGGACGGGAAGCCTTCCCGGTCACGATCCTTTTCGGCTGTCCATCACAAATGTGACGGGCCCGTCGTTCTCCAGCGACACCAACATGTGAGCGCCGAAGACGCCGGTCTCCACCCGATGCCCTTTCTCACGCAGCTCGGCCACGACCTGTTCATACAGCCCCCGCGCCGTGTCCGGCGGAGCGGCCTGGTCAAAGCCGGGACGGCGGCCCTTGCTGGTGTCCCCAAGCAAGGTGAACTGCGAGATGACAAGCAGCGCCCCGCCCACTTCCCGGACAGAGAGATTCATCTTCCCCTGCTCATCGCCGAAGATCCGCAGGGCCGGAATCTTTTCGACCATGTGCGCGACATCCGGCCTCCCGTCCCCCTGTGCCACGCCGAGCAGGACGAGCAGGCCGTGGTTGATCTGGCTGACCACCCGGCCCTCCACTTCGACTGAGGCGCGGAGCACCCGCTGGATGACCGCCCGCATATGTCTTAGCTCGTCTGGGGCACGCCAACCATCCAACGTCCCGTGCTCGCTAACCCATCGGGACATGCCGACGGCATCCCGCGCCGCACAAAGGTCGCAGCCCACTGATTTCAGATCTTTAGCTCATCGAGGCCCGCGACGACTTTCAACTTTTGGACTTGATGGTGCCTTCCAGCGCCAGGAGCCGCCGTTTGGTGCGCAGGCCGCCCGAAAAGCCGCCCAGCGATCCGTCCGTCGCGATCACTCGATGACAGGGGACGATCAGCGGGACGGGATTGGCACCTAGTGCAGCTCCCACTGCCCGCGCATAGCGAGCCCCGCCCACGCGCCTCGCAACCCACTTATACGAGCGAAGCTGGCCGGAGGGAATGGACCGGATTGCCCCCCACACCCGCCTCTGGAACGGAGTCCCGCTGGAGAGGTCAATCGGGAACTCGAGCGTGCGGCGGCGTCCGGCCAGGTAGTCCATGATCTGGGCCTGCGCACCGTCGAGCAGCGGCAGAGTGCCCCTCTCCCTTGCCCTCTCCCCGGCAGTCCGGGGAGAGGGGAGGGTGAGGGGAGCGGCATCCTGCGCGCGCAGCGCCCGCTCCACCGACCGGCGCGAGGCCTTCGGCAACACGATGGCGCGCACACCCCGCGCCGACGCGGCGATCCCCGCCCAGCCCCAAGGCGTCTTAAAGATGAGGGCTGAGGACTGAGGACTGAGGACTGAGTTGTTCATCGCTGCGCTGCCTCGTGCCTGAATTTTCCTCTGACCAATTTCCAGAGCACTTCCAGTTCCTCCGAACGCAACAGCGCGTGGACGCCGATATAGCCCGTGAGGCTCAGTCCAATGCCCACGAACAGCATGACGGTCTTCGCCGCCCAGTCCCCCTCGCGGCTCCAGACCGCGAGGCCGGCGATCCACACACAGACCAGCACCATCGGCAAGGAAGCCGCCAGGACCCTGCCGGCTGAGCGACCCACCGCGTTCCAGTTCATGCCCTGGACCCGGCGATCGAGCACGGCGACGAGCGTCCCGACGTTCAGCATCGCCGCGAGCGCGGTCGCCAGAGCCAGCCCGACATGCCGGAGCGGGGCCATGAGCAGCAAGGCCAGTACGAGATTGGCCGCCACGGCCCCCATCGCTACCAGCGCAGGAGTCTTGGTGTCCTGCATGGAATAGAAGGCCGCGACGACGATACGGAGGCTGCCGAAAGCCCAGAGACCCAGCGCGTACGCCAGCAGCGCCGCCGCCGTGGCTTCGGTGTCGACGGCCGAGAACACGCCGTGCTCGAAGAACAGGTGCACGATCGGTCGCCGTAACAGGATCAGCCCGAGCATGGCCGGCAGCATGATGAAGAGCACCATCCGGAGGCCGAACTCCAGCGTCGTCCGGAGCTCCTGCCAGGCTCCGCGAGCCACCTGGGCCGAAAATGTCGGGAGGATCGCCGTGGCCAGCGCGACTCCGAAGATGCCCAAGGGAAACTGGATGAGCCGCATGCCGTAAAACAGGTACGTGGGCGCGCCGGCAAAGAACGACGCCAGGATCGTGCTCACCGTGATGTTCACTTGGGTGACCGACATCCCGACCAGCGAGGGGAGGAGCAGAGTGCCGATCCGCTTCACCCCGGGATGCCCCGGCTGGAATCGCCACCCGAACAGAAGCCCGCGCCGTCGCAGACCGGGCAATTGCATCAGGAACTGAGCCGCTCCCCCGATCACGACCCCGATCGCCACGCCGATGATGGGTTCCGCGAGCAGCGGAGAGAGGAGAAATGCCGAGGCGATGATGCAGATATTGAACAGCACGGGCGACAGCGCCGGCGCCGCGAATGCCCGCACGGAGTTCAGCACCCCCATGGCGAGCGCGGCCAGACTGATGAACAGCAGATACGGGAACATGATCTGGGTGAGGCGGGTGGTCATCATGAGCCGGGACGGCTCGTCGTGAAAGCCGGGCGCGAGCAGCCAGACGATGGCCGGCGCCGCCAGAATCCCTGCGATCGTCACGCCGGTGAGGATACTGAGGAGCGTGGTAAACACGGCGCTCGCCAGCTCCCAGGCGTCCCGCCTTGCCCGAAGGGTATGGTACTCGGTGAACACCGGGATGAAGGCCGACGACATGGAGCCTTCCGCAAACAGCTCCCGAAGCAGATTGGGGATCCGGTAGGCGACGAAAAACGCATCGGCGGCGGCGGTTGCGCCGAAGAGGCGGGCCAACACCATGTCACGGAGAAACCCGAGGAGGCGACTGGAGAAGGTTGCTGCCCCGATGAGGCCGGCCGCCTCGGCAACGGCGTGGTTCTCATCCTGGACGCCGGCAGCCGGCCCCGGCAAGGTCACAGAATCGGCCATCGCACGAAATGATGAATGCGGTCACTCATCACTTCTTACACCCGGCACTGGTTCTTGGACGGGATGACGCAGATGAACTGCACCGGATCATCCGCCACGAAACAGTGCTTTTCGTTCGGCGCCAGATACACGGAATCGCCGGCCTTAAACAGCGTGTCTTTCCCCTCGGTCCTGACTTTTCCGGTCCCCTTCAGGATAAAGACCTCATGCTCCCATTCGTGGGCATGAAAGGGCGTGCCGGCTCCAGGCTCGAGGTCGAAGACGCGGAGCGCGAAGTTCGGGGCCCCGTCCTGCCCGGTGATCATCTCCCGCATCTGGACACCTTGCGGGACCCCGGCGTAGGTGCCCGGCTTCACGTCTTTGTAGTTCTTGATGACCATAGTCTCCCTCACCCATGTAATCGGCGGGACTATCCTACCGATGATGTCGGAGTCTGACAAGCACGTCTTGAGGCAGGGCGACTCGTGACCCCGTGATCAGTGATTGACCCGCAGCTTCAGTCTCGAGACCGTGATGTAGCCTTGCCCCAAGGCTTTAACATCGTGGCCCGACCTCAGCGCAGGCCGCTCGTGCGCCGGCGGCCTGAACCAGGAGTATGGCGCCACCTCACACGTCTTCCATCCCTTTACGGAACCGACCGGGAAGTTCACATTCCAACAGGACCAGCGGGCCAGCCTGCGGCGGCGAAAAAACTGTCGCACATGGCGCTCGGCATTGAGAAACAGCCTCGGGTCATCAGCGCTCCCGTCGGGATCGAACCCATCCATCGCTTGCGAGAAGGCCATCGCGGGCAGTCCGAAGGAGGCGTTGGCCAGCATCGCCATTCCCACCGTGCCGGAATGAAAGACATCCATCCCGACATTCTGGCCGTGATTGACCCCGGTGACCACCAGGTCAAAGCGTCCACGGTCCAAAAAGCGCTCCGGATGCTGGAGCGCGAGATACACGAGATCCACCGGCTTGGCTTGGCACACGAACAATCCGGCTTCCCGTTCCTTCACGGGGATATCCAGAAGATGGACCGGGCTGATGCACATCCCCTGTCCCACCATGGCCTCGGCTGTCGTGAGGATGACGACCGTCGCCCCGGTGAATTCCTGTTTGACGGCCCGAGCCAGGAGGTTCAGCCCGTAGGCATTCGCCCCGTCATCATTCGTGATCAGAATGTTCATCTACTTACAGCCGTCAGCAATCTTGAGTTCGGTCCGCCTTTTCCCTACAATGCCCCCGCAGCACGCCTTTACCAGGAGCCGCCGTGCGAGGACTTCGGTTCGAGCGTCGTCCGGATGGACATTACAAAGTGATCCTGCACATCGGCAGCACGTATGCGCCGGTGAGCGATGAGACCGTGGCGGAGCTGAGGGCGCACAGCCTGTTGCCGGCCGAGCGGTTTCTGGAGCTGTTGGTCGAGAAGGTGGGCTATTCCTCGTATCTCAAAGACCAGATCCTGGCTGAACTGAAAAGCGCGGGCGATCCCATCAGCCAGGTTACCGTTCTGCAAGGCGAAATCCGCAACCTCTGAACGCAAAGAGCCGATAGCTGATGGCGTATATCAGCCATCTGCCATACGCCATTTGCTCTTGCTGCCAACCTCAGTCCATCGTCCGCCCGTGCTGGACGAGGTGGTTCATGATCGCGCTCTTCTTCTCGGGATTCGTCTCGAACTTCAGAGCTTGCCGGAAATGCTCCTCCGCCATCTGATGCTTCCCCATGGCCTCATAGATCTGGGCCACGCCATAGTAGGCGCTCGCATCCTCAGGACTCACTTTCAGCGCACGGCTGAACGATTCCAGAGCGTCATGAGAGCGACCCTTGTTCAATTGAATCCACCCCAGGGCGGTGTGGGCCGGTGCGAAGTCCGGATCCGCTTGTAACGCCTCCTGATATTCTTTCATCGCCAGATCGATCCGCCCCTTCGTCTCATACACCCCGGCCAGCGCAAAGTACAGCTCGGCATCGCCCGGGTTCAGCCGCAGCGCTTCCTTGTATTCCAGGATTGCGGCCTCGATCTTTCCTTGCTCTGAGAGGGCGCAGGCAAGATTCGAGTGGGCCACGGCATCATTCGGGTTGAGCCGGATCACCTCGCGATATTGCGGAATGGCCATTTCCAGTTGCCCTTGCTCCTGGTATGCGACGCCCAGGTTGGTCCTGGCCGCCGCAGAGGTCGGCTGCAGCTTCACCGCTTCACGATACTCCTTGATGGCGGCCTCCAGTCGGCCCATCCGCTCGTAGATCTGGCCCAGGAAGTAATGAGGATAGGCTGCCTGGGGATCCAGCCTGATGGCTTCCTTATAACTCTCGATAGACCGCTCCGATTGACCGGACTGGGCGAGGAACAAGCCGCCGACCAACTGCACGTTGGCATTCTCGGGATGCTGCTTCAGCATCGCGTCGGTCCAGGCGCGAACCGTCTCAATATCCGCCGTTTCATGCAAGCACTTTGAATGGGTCTGCCAGGCCTTGGCGAATTCGCCGCGCAGCAGATGGACCACGTTCATGGCAAAGTGGGCCAGCGCGTTCGGCTCCGCCGATACCCCCACCCACGTGGTCGCCTCCTCGAACACTCCTGCCCAGTCGCCTTTGAGGATGCCTGCCCGAATCGAGTCCGTGTGGTCCATGGCTCAATGGTGCTTTTTCCCGCCCGCCCGGCCGGTAGCCTCGAGTCCCGGCTCAGGCTCGATCCCGACCCGGTGCCGATAGACCAGCTCGCCCCCGTACCACCCCTGCAGGCCGGTCAACGCCGCGCCGATCAGATTCACGATCACCGGCATGGCCACCCCGGTTGCCGGCAATTCGCCTCCATTCCGCAGCCCGAGGTTCAAGCCCTGCACCACCAGCAAACTGATGCCGAACACCAGGTGCGACATGGCCGTCCGCTTCGCATCCTTTTGCTCCTGGAGGATCGCCAGAAAATCCGGGACGCCGGTCGCAATCGCCGCCAAGTGCGTCACCAGACCGAAGGCGATCGCCCAGTAGGCCATGCGGAACCAGAACGGGTCACGGAGAGCCAGGTACAGGAAGTCGCAGACCAGCGAGGCCGAGTACAGCCCGATCGGCATGGCCACCACCATCACGTGGATGGGATGTCCCGCGATCTGCAAGCGGCTTTTCATAATCCTTCTCGACGTACGGGGCTTATCGGTTCCAGAACTCGTTCAGGGAGTACCCAGCCTGTTTCAGAAGCTTGGCCAGTGTAGGACGATCAATCTCCTTCCCAGGATGGATCGCGATGGTGACCTGCCGGCCATCGGGATGGCCCCACACGCGGTGGCTCCCGCCTTCATGACGAACCTCGAACCAGCCGTGCTGAGTCAAGAACGCAAGAACGTCCCTCAGCTTCGCCATAGGGAGATGGCGTACACTTCATCTCTCCCGTGGGCCTTCCGAGGAGGAGTGGGAAGCGGCAATCTGCGCTCGACCAAGCATTGCAAGTGGCTCTGGATCGCAGCGTAGAGCCGCCTGCGGACCTTTTCCTTGGTCGTGTCCATCGCGATGACCGGCAATCCAACCGGCCAGGCCGACCACGTTCCCGTGCCGCGATGCCAGCGGATCGGGTACTGGTACTGAGCAAGCAACGGTGATGGAGGGCTGCCTGCGCGAAGGGCTGAACGGTGCTGCCGCATCATGGAGATGAATTGTAGGGCCTGAGACTCTCCGCGTCAAACTCTGTCCGCGTCACTTCGGTGCATCCATCGCGCAGCGGAACCCCAGATCATAGCTCTGGTAAACAGCGTACCCGTGGCGGAACGAAGAGCGCAAGCTGCTCGCGTCGCGGTGAAACGACCCACCACGGAGCACCTTGTTGCTACCGTCATAGTCCGAACTCGTCCACTCCCACACATTGCCGGCTAGATCCTGAACCCCATAGGGACTCGCCCCTGCCTCATGGCTCCCCACAACCGCCAACATCGCGTAGCCGTTCCACCTCGTGTTAAACAACGCGTGCTGGCTCGTCGGTTCTTCGTTACCCCAGGGATAGGTTCTTCCATCGGTGCCCCGTGCGGCCTTCTCCCACTCCCGTTCCGTCGGCAGCCGCTTCCCGTAGTAGCGGCAGTAGGCGTCGGCGTCCCGCCATGCGACACCCACCACTGGCCGGTCTCCACTCCCCACCAGCGCCACTTGCTGGGACCAGTCGCTCGGCTGTGCACGTCCGGCGGCCTCCTGTAGGAACGTGGCATAGAGCCTCGTGGTGACCTCGTACTTGTCCATGTAGAAGGCGTCCAGCGACTCCCGACGCTTGTCATCTCCATAGAGGAACTCCCCCGCTGGCACCAGGACCATGGGCGCGCCGTCCTTGCCGGTGATCTCTTTGCCAACTTGCGTGGGCGCCTCATAGGCCGGCGCCTTGGCCACTTCCATGCGCTTCTTCTTCTCTTCGATCTGTCGTTTCTTTTCCTCGATCTGCTGGTGGATTGCCGCAAGCTTGCTCTGCTCTTCTACCTGCCGCTCCTGCTCCTCCAGCGCCTTCAGCTCCTGCTCGGCCTTCGTCAAGGCGGCGCTGGGCCCGCTTTCCGCCTTGGCCATCTCCTTCGGCGTCTCTCTAAGCGACACCGCCCGGACCAGTGGAAGGGCGATTCGCGTACCGAGGGCGTCTTCACTCGGGTTCAGGACGGGCGTCTGTTCTCGATTCAGTTCCTCCACGGCCGTGTGCCCGACACGGTCACGGACATAAGGGACTAGTTCTCGAAGCGTGACGATCTTGTCTTTGTCGGCATCAGCCTCCCCTTGCAAGCCTGTCAGCAGATAGTGCGTGAAGAGGCCATGCTCGGCTTTGTCGTAATCCGAGCTGATCTGGCTTCCGGTGGCGGCCGCCAGGACCATGACCTTCCCGCCAGCCAGCAACGGGTTTTCCATCGAGATGCCCATCGGCCGCGCGCCTTTGGCAAGGACAGATCGCCCGGCGGCGCCTGAGAAGCAGGAATCTAACAGCACGAGCACCTGTTTGGCCGGAAGTTTGTTCAACGCGTCCTCAAGCTCCTTGAGGGGATAAAGCTGGGAAGGAAAGTCGGGGTGGCCATCCCAGGGAACGAGATATGCTTCGCCGGTCTTGGGATTCGGTGTGCCATGTCCCGCATAGTAGACGTACACTGTGGAATCCGGCTTGACGCGCATCCGCAGCCACTCGCCGATCGTCCGAAGGTCCGCGCTGGTCGCTTTCGCATCGGTGAGGAGCCTGATATGGGTCTTGGGAATGCCGCCCTGGGTTTCCAGCAAGACGGCCACGGCCTGCGCATCCTTGACCGCATACGGGACTTTCGGAATGACTTCCTCGCGGTACTGGCTGATCCCAATGACCACGGCATAGGCGTTGGGCTGGCTGAATTCCCTCACCGCTCCTTGCGCCATTAAAGCTGGAGATGGGACCGAACTGAGGAACAGGAAGCATGCCCAAATGTATCCGCGTCGCATGGCCAGTCCTCTATAGTGATGAGCTACGTAAAAAGGTTATGCTGCCTGGTTGGAAATAGCAAGCGAGGGTGCAGGCTTGGTGGAAACGTACGCGCGTCGCCTGACTGCCGGTGAGCGAAATTGCCGGAAGAGCGGGGACCCATCGAGACTCGGCCGGGTGGAAAACGGAAACTGACTGAAGCACCGCGGGTTGCTCCAACCCGCCGCTGAAGGAATTTCCCGAAGGCTGCCGCCCGGGAACCCATTGCTCTTCCGAATGCAATGGGTGATGAGGCCGAAAGGGTCGCTCTGGGAGGCACCTGGAGCGAACGGTGGTCAGGCGACGAGACGAGTTCTATCGAGTCAGCGTGTTCTCGACGTCGGGAGGAGTGGCCTCGATCTGCTCGCCCAGGAAGGGGTACCGCTCCGCGATCCTCTGTTGCATGTGCCAGGCGACCGTCCGATAGGACCAATGGCCTTTCACCCCTGACCGCAGCCTGGCGATGTACTCCGCCTCCGCATAGTCCATCTTGAACAGGCAACGGACCTTGAAGCCGAAGGGAATGGCATACAGCGCCGCCTCCTGATGGGTCTGCCGCAGCCGCTCGATGTCGCCCCTCACCGCGTCCATCGCCTCCCGGTATTCACGCTCCAGGCCGGCCTGAGTCAACGCGGGAGGGACGTCATAGCCGTGCTGGGTCGTGAAATTCTGCTGGACCTGCTGGCAACGACGATGCCGGTGCAGGTCCCGCCAGCCGCCGATGTCCATGAGGACATCGAACACGAAGGTGTAGCCTGATCGAAACTCTTTGATCAGTTCGTCGTTCGGGCCTCGCGGCCGGAGCGCCACCTCGAACGTCTCCTGCTTTTGCTTCTCAGTCCAGCCCTGAACCATGGCCAGGATCTGCCGATACGGCGCATGGCCGACGCGGTACAGCAGCGTCGCGGCCATTTCATCTACCGGATGGTGCGGCTCGATCAGGTCCACTCCGCTCTCGCTGGTCTCCCAGGACGAGGGCTGATCCAGGCCGGCGGTCTTGAACACCTCCCGGGCGTGGCGGGCGAGGTGGGTATAGACCTCGGCCTGATACGGGCTTGGATTCCCATGCCGGGCCAGCGTCGGTGCAAGCGGTTCCGGCGCGCCATGGTGCCCGGACAACTCACCCCAGATGTTCATCGGGGGACGCTGGCACGCCTCCTTCAGCTCTTCCCCGATCGCCCGCAACTCCGGAAGCTGGGAGGACAGCAGCCGCGTGATCTGCTTTTCCAAGGTCCGGATGCTCACCACCTGCCCGACATTGGTGCGCACCGCCAAGGGAAGCAGGTACCGCATCACATCGAAAGCGCGTGCACTGATCGTGCGGTCGTATTCGGCCTGCTTCATGGCATCCGGCTTCGGCGCGCGGTCCGACAGAAACCGGATCAACGGGTCCTGAAGCAGCCGGTACGCGTTGCTGAGACTCCCCAGAATGCCCCGATACGTTCCTTCGGTTTCGGTGCCCTGGATGGACTCCGGCACGTGGTAGCCGCCCGGGCCGAAATCCTGGTAGCGGCTCGATTTCGCCTGCCCATCCCAGAGCGGCTCGTCTTCGATGCGAATCGCGGCCAGCTCCGAGATGTTCTCGAAGCAGATCATCAAATGCCCGAGGTCGGCGATCGAGGCATGGCCGTAGGCATAGTAGAACTGCTCCCAGAACTTCTCGGCGGAATGGGCGTGCACCCAGCGCAGGCTGTCTTCGATCGAATCCGGGGAGCGGCTGTACCGGGCCAGGGCGTATGCCGCTTTTTCCGGCGGCATGGGGGCGACCGCGATCACACGTCTTGTGGGACCGTCAGGCATACTCGGCCTCGTCTCGTGTCACTGTCACGCGTTACGCAAAGAGCAGCCACGCTACGGCCAGGGCCAGGACCGTGTTCGCCACCGTCGCCAAGAAATACACGACCACGGGCTTGAACCCCACCCTGAAAAACTCTCCGAATGCCAGCTCGAGGCCGATGCAGACGAAGGCCGCAGTGAGAAACCAGTTCCGCAGCGGCGCGATGGCGCTTTTCACCTGCTCGGGAGAGAGGAACCCGAGCGTGGTGATGAGCGAGGCAATCAGAAACCCCAGGACGAACTTGGGGAACCGAGTCCAGATTTCTTTCGGATGGGGCCGGCGGTCCGGTTGCCGCTCGACCACCACGACCCAATAGAGCGCCAGGAAGAAGGCGGCAAACCCGATGAGGGCATTCTGGGAGATCTTCACCACCGAGGCCACCTGCATGGCGGCCTCGCTGTGGATCGCGCCTGCGCCGACCACGGCGGCCGTCGTATCGATGTTGCCGCCGATCCACGCGCCCGCCACGTCGGGGGAAAGCCCTATGGCTTTGGCGGCGTACGGCTGGATCAGCATCAGCGGCAAGGCAAAGACGATGACCATGGTGGCGACATAGGTGAGGTGCTCCTTCTTGGCCAACACGGCCCCCGCCGCCGCGATCGCGGCCGACACCCCGCAGATCGACACGGAGGCTGCCATCAAGGCGCGCAGCTTCTCATCCAGCTTGAACCGCCCGGCAAGAAACCACGTGAAAAAAAAGATCGCCGTCACGACCACCACCGCCTGGACCATGCCTTTCATGCCGATCTTCAGAAGATCCGCAAAATTAATGGTGGCGCCCATCAGCACCAACCCGGTCTTCAAAAAGAACTCGGTCCGGAAGGCGGCGCTCAATCTCTCCCGCGCCCCGGTCGCCGCTATCGCCAAATTGCACAGAAGGCCCAGGCTGACCGCCCACAGCGGATACTCCAACAGCTCGCGCCCAAGCCACAGCTTGCTGCCCCGGGTGAGTCGGTGCGCCAGCAATGCAAGCGCGATCACCAGAAGAAAGGAGAATCCGCCCAACAGCAGCGTCGCGATGCTGGCGGAGCGATGCGCAAGGGAATCACGACCCCCATTCTGTGTCTGTGCAGCGGACATCGCGCTCACCAAGAAACCGGCCCGATCACCCGCAGCACCACCAGCCCGACGAGGCTCAGCCCCACGATGACCGCCAGCCAGTCCTCGTTCATACGCGACACGCTCCTTGCTTCCTGGCAGCGCCGCACTATACCTCCCGCCTCTTCCCTTGGCAACATGGAGGAAACGGC
>CAYZKG010000029.1:0-9654 GCA_964478915.1 uncultured Nitrospira sp. | reverse complement strand
CGTTGACTGCCGGAAAGCCGAGGGCTATAGTGCCCGCGAAGCAAGGACTGAGGTTCGAGGACTGAGGGCCGAGGCTCAGTCCTCAGTCCTCGGGACTGGTGGCTTATGATCCGCGGGATCAAAGGCGTCAAAGATATCCTTCCGTCCGACATGGTCCGGTGGCAGACGATCGAGCACGCCGCCCGACGGACCGCGATCGCCTACGGCTACCAGGAGATCCGTGTGCCGTTCTTTGAGGTGACGGAGCTGTTCGCGCGGAGCATCGGATCCACCACCGACATCGTGGAGAAGGAAATGTACACGTTTCCGGACCGCGACGGGAAACTGCTCACGCTCCGGCCGGAGGCCACGGCAGGCGTAGTCCGCGCGTACATCGAGCACAATCTCGGCTCGGTTCCGACCGCGCAGAAACTCTATTACATCGGGGCCATGTTTCGCCATGAGCGGCCGCAGGCCGGGCGACTGCGTCAATTTCACCAGTTCGGGGTGGAGTCATTCGGGGCAGCCACTCCGCTCGCCGATGTAGAAGTGATTGCGCTGCTCTGGCGGTTTTTGTCGGAGCTTCAGGTACCGGACCTGACACTGCATCTGAACAGTCTCGGCAGTGCCGCCGACCGGCCACGCTACAAGACCGCGCTGCTCGACTACTTGAAACCGCAGCGTGACCGGCTTTGTGAGAACTGCCGGCGACGGCTGGAAACGAACCCGTTGCGGGTGCTCGACTGTAAGAGCCGTGCCTGCCAGGCGGTGACTGACGGAGCGCCTCGAATCGGCGACTATCTCTCAGAGGAGTCCCGGACTCACTTTGCGGAAGTGACGGATGCTCTGGACCGCCTGAAAATTCCGTACGCTCTCAATCCGCGGCTGGTCCGCGGATTGGACTACTATACGCTGACCATCTTCGAAGTGACGTCGGGACAGTTGGGGGCGCAGAACGCGGTGGGCGCCGGCGGGCGGTACGACGGGCTCGCCCAGGCGTTGGGAGGCTCGGACACGCCCGCGGTCGGGTTCGCCGCCGGGCTCGAACGGATCGCGCTTCTCGTTCCCGATCGTGCCGTCGTGCCGCTTCCTCACCTCATCTATGTCGCCGGGTTCGGCCGCGCCGGGCTTCCTGCCGCCCTTCAGCTGCTCGATGACCTTCGGGCCGCGGGGGTGCGAGCCGACTCGGATTACAGAGCGTCTTCCTTGAAGACTCACCTTCGTCAGGCCGATCGTCTTGCCGCTGCATTGGTGGCCATCGTAGGGGACGATGAGGCCGCGAAAGGTTCTCTGATCCTGCGGAATATGAGGACCAAGGAGCAAGAAGAACTCTCCCTCGGCTCGGCTGTCGAGGCCATCGCCACCCGCCTGAAAACGGCCTTATAGAAGCTACGAAGTTTTTCGGTTATTTGGGGGGTTGACTTTCCCTGTGGAAAGGTATAGTTTGTCTTTTACAATTCAATAATTATGGAGGCTATCGGTCCTCAGCTGATCCATGGTTTCCACCCTGTGGATTTCATGCAGAAAAAGAAGCTCGGCGTTCTCCTCTCTACCCCCCCATCGCACCCCAATGTGATCACTGTCTCCCGTCTCTGCCAGGAGGCGTTGCAGGCCGGCCATGACGTCTACCTGTACTTGATCGACGAAGGCGTGCTGAATGTCCCTGATCCCAGACTCGAGAGCCTTGCCTCCGGCGGCGCAAAATTTTTCGTATGCGCGTATGGGTGTCAGCAGCACGGTGTGAAGACGGATGGCATCCCCGATGGGATGACGTTGTGTGGGTTGGTCATCCTGTCAAACATCGTGAATGGATGTGATCAGTTTGTGGCTTTCAACTAGGACAGTGTGTGTTCCGATCCGGGACGAAACGTAACAATGCCGCCGAGCATCGTTGTGGTCATCCGTGAGGATCCGGAGAAGACACACCGCGCTGTCGAGGCGCTCCGTATCGCCCTCGGGCTTGGCACAGGAGAGAATCCACTGACCATCGTCCTCTTTAATCGGGCTCCACTTCTTCTTACCGAGGACCCGTCCGGACTGGTTGACAGCGAGATACTCGAAAAACATCTCCCTGTGTTGAAAGAGTGGAGAACCCCGTTCGTTGTTCCGAAGGGCGCCCAGCAACGGTTTCCCCTGGATCCGGAGTTCTCTGTCCGCGAGGCCTCACAAGGCGAGATTGCGTCCCTCATTGCTGAGGCTGACCGTGTCCTTGTATTTTGAATGATCACCATGCGAAAGATTCTGTACCTTCTCAGTAAAGGACCGGACCGATTCTCATCTGATCTGCTGCCTCCATCTCTTTCCCATGATAGTTCGATTGTTCTCATTCAGGATGCTGTCCATCTCCGAAATCTTCCTTTCTCTCACGTCTATACCCTTTCCGAGGATGTCGCTTCTCGCCGCGTGACCTCCTCTTTCCCTTCGATCTCATATCAGCAGTTGTTGGATATGATCTTCGAGGCGAACACAGTGGTTGCTGTATAAAGAAGTGCAGTGCTTCTTCATGATGTTTCCATTTAAAGAGGAATGGAGAGTCGGAGAAGACGGAGAAAGAGTGGTGGGGAAAGTGGTGATAGCGCCGAAGCGTCAGAGAAGGGAGAGGATTTTCTCCGTTGGTTCAGGACGGTGACGCTCGGACATCCTGTGTAAGAACGCGTGGTACTCTGGTGAAGAACGTGGGAGAGTCAGACATCTTCAGGGGGGCGACAGGGCGGGAAAGGGCGTCCCGCCTAGATATCCACAGATGTTGATAATCTTGTGTACAAGAGAGGGTTTCTCCTAATGGGCGGATTGACGCTCTGGGATGGAGCCCTAGCCTATATCGAAACAAAGGTGCCCAAGCATGTGTATGATACATGGTTTATCCCTATACATTTCAAAGGGTTACATAACTCACAAGCCAGGATGGAAGTCCCCAATAAGTTCTTTGGAGACTGGCTAGGGCAGCACTATGGAAGCCTTCTTGCGGAAGCCTTGAAGGCGGCCGGGGGGTGTGAGTTAGACGTGGTCTTTGAAACCAGTGGAAGGGAAGAGGGGGCTCCCCCCGCCGAGCAGGGGCCACGGAGCCGGACAGCCCAGCCGACCCGCCAGCGCGGCCGGATTCCCCCGAACCCGAAATACACGTTCAAGAACTTCGTGGTCGGCGCCAGCAACCAGTTTGCCCACGCCGCATGCTTAGCGGTGGCCGAGGCCCCGGGTGAGGCCTATAACCCTCTGTTCCTGTACGGCGGCGTCGGGCTCGGCAAGACCCATCTCTTGAATGCGATCGGTAACTTCGTCGCGGAACGCTCGGACATGCGCATCGCGTACGTGACAACGGAACAGTTCACCAATGAGGTCATCAACTCCATCCGCTACGACAAAATGATGGAACTCCGGAAGCGGTACCGCAGCATCGACATGCTGTTGGTCGATGATGTGCAGTTCCTCATCGGGAAGGAGCGGACGCAGGAAGAGTTCTTTCATACCTTCAACACACTTTACGAGGCAAGGAAGCAGATTGTTCTGTCGAGCGACCGGTTCCCGAAAGACATGCCCGCGATGGAAGAACGGCTCCGCTCACGCTTCGAGTGGGGCTTGATCGCGGACCTTCAGCCGCCGGACGTGGAGACGCGGATTGCCATCCTTCGAAAGAAATCAGAGGACGAGGGAATCGCTCTCCCGGAGGACGTCATTCAGTACCTGGCGGCGACCTTGAAGAGCAACATCCGCGAGCTCGAAGGCTCACTGATTCGACTCGGCGCATACGCGTCCCTGACGGGTCAGCCGGTGACCATGGAAATGGCCACTAACGTCCTGCGCGACATCATCGGGGAGAAAAAGAAGATCATCACGATGGATGACATCGAAGAAGCCGTGGCCGCACGCTTTCAAGTGAAGATTGCCGAGATGCGCTCTCGCCGGCGGAGTAAGACCCTCGTCTATCCGCGGCAGATCGCCATGTACCTGTGCCGAGAGCTGACGGACGCGTCCTTTCCGGAGATCGGGCGGCACTTCGGCGGCAAGGATCACACGACCATCATCCATGCCTGTAAGCAGATCGGCAAGGCCAAGGAAACGGACCAGAGTCTCCGGACGACGCTGGACAGTCTCAGGGACCAGATCACCAAAGGGTAACCGGACTCAGGAGGAGACGCTGCAATGAAACTACGAATAGCTCGGGTCGAACTTCTGACCGCACTCCAGCGCGTCCAGGGTGTGGTGGAAAAGCGGAACACGATGCCCATCCTGTCCAATATCCTGCTGGAGGCGAAGCAGGAGGGCCTTGATGTCGTCGGCACCGACTTGGAGATCGGCATGCGCGGGCTGTACAAGGCGGAGGTGTTGGAGCCGGGATCCGTCACGCTCTCGGCCCGCAAGCTCTACGAGATTTTGAAGGAGTTGAAGGACGGCGAGGTGGGGCTCGCTGTCGGGGACAACAACTGGGCGACCATCCAGGCCGGCCGCAGTCAGTTCAAGATCGTCGGCTTGCCAAGTAGCGACTATCCCGCCCTGCCGGCGATCGAGCGCGAGGGCCTGACCCCGCTGGCCGGGGCGGAGCTCCGGGAGCTCATCCGCAAGACCCTGTTCGCAGTGGGCGACAACGATGCGCGGTACGTCCTCAACGGCCTCCTCGTGATGCTGACCTCAACCGACAAAAAGCTCACGATCCGGCTGGTCGGGACGGACGGCCACCGTCTGGCGCTCGCCGAGCAGGACCTCGCCGAGTCCACCAGCAAGGACATGCCGCGGGAGATCAAGGCCATCATTCCCAAGAAGGCGGCGCAAGAGGTGCGAAACCTGATCGAGGAAGGCGACGATCAGCCGCTGATCGGGTTCACCAAAAATCTGATGATCTTCCGCAAGAGCGGATTGCTGCTGACGTCGCGGCTCATGGAAGGGAACTATCCCAACTATCAGCAGGTGATCCCGAAGGACCGGGAGAAAAAGGTGACCGTGGAGCGCGGCGAGTTGGAAGGGGCGCTCCGCCGCGTGGCAGTCCTGTCCCGGGAGAAGACCAATGCCATCAAGATGACCATGGCGCCCGGCCGAGTCACGCTGTTCTCCAGCAATCCGGACTTCGGGGAAGCGACGGAAGAGCTGACCGCCAAGTATGCAGGCGATACGCTGACGACCGGCTTCAACGCCCGCTACCTGCTGGACGTGCTGAGCGTGATGGATGGAGAGACGGTATCGCTGCAGATGGAGGCCCCGCTCAGTCCCTGTCTGATACGGGAGCCGGGGAACGTGGGCTTCACCTGCGTGGTGATGCCGATCAAAGTCTAGGCGCGAGGCTCGGGGCCCGAGGCAATGGGTCGGAGTTTTCACCCATCGCCCCTAGCCCATAGCCTCTAGCCCGGTATACGGAGGAGAGATTGTCGAGCAAGGAGACCAAACCCGAACTGAACATTCCGGAAGGCGGTGAATACAGCGCCGACCAGATCAAAGTGCTCGAGGGCCTGGATGCCGTTCGCAAGCGTCCGGCCATGTACGTCGGCAGCACCAGCGTGGAAGGGCTGCACCACCTGGTCTACGAGGTCGTGGACAACAGCGTGGACGAGCACATGGCGGGCTATGGAGAGCTGATCGAGGTCACCATCCACATCGACAACAGCGTGACGGTCGTGGACAACGGCCGCGGCATCCCCACGGACATGCACCCGACCCAGAAGAAGTCCGGCGCCGAGGTGGCGCTCACGATGCTGCACGCCGGCGGCAAATTCGAGCAAGGGGCATACACGGTCTCCGGCGGGCTCCACGGCGTCGGCATCTCGGTGGTCAATGCCCTCTCGGAATGGTTGGAGCTCGAGATCTGGCAGAACGGTCAGGTATTCGAGCAACGATACGAGCGAGGCAAGGCCACCGCACCGCTCCAGATCACCGGGAAGACCAAGAAGCGGGGCACCAAGATCGCGTTCAAGCCCGACGGGCAGATCTTCGAGACCCTGGAATTCAGCTTCGACATCCTGGCCCAGCGCCTCCGGGAGTTGGCATTCCTCAACAAGGGGCTGGAGATCGCCCTCGGGGACGAGCGCAAGCAGAAGGAGCAGGTGTTCAAGTACAAGGGCGGGATCGTCTCCTTTGTCGAGCACCTCAACGAGGCGAAGACGCCGCTGCACAAGCCGATCTTCATCGAGGTCGAAAAGAGCGACATGATCCTGGAGGTGGCGCTCCAGTACAACGACGGCTATGCCGAGAACCTGTTCTCCTTCGCCAACAACATCAACACGCGGGAAGGCGGCACGCATCTGGTCGGCTTCAAGGCGGCGCTGACCCGGACCATCAACAACTACGCCAACGCCAACGACCTGTTGAAGGACACCGAGTCCTTGACGGGCGACGACGTGCGGGAAGGCTTGACCGCCGTGGTGAGCGTCAAGCTCCGGAACCCGCAGTTCGAAGGCCAGACGAAGGCCAAGCTGGGGAACAGCGAGGTGAAAGGCATCGTCGAAGCCGCGGTGAACGACACGCTGGGCACCTACTTCGAGGAGAACCCGACGATAGCGCGGCGGATCATCGGGAAGGCCATCGACGCGGCCCGTGCGAGGGAGGCGGCGCGGAAGGCCAAGGAGCTGATCCGGCGCAAGAGCGCGCTGGATGCCGGCTCGCTGCCCGGCAAGCTGGCCGACTGCTCGGAGAAGGATCCCGCGCACAGCGAGCTGTTCATCGTGGAGGGCGACTCGGCCGGTGGCACGGCCAAGCAGGGGCGCGACCGGAAGTTCCAAGCGATCTTGCCGTTGAGAGGCAAGATCCTGAACGTAGAGAAGGCCCGCTTCGACAAGATGCTCTCCAGCGAGGAAATCCGTGTTTTGATCATGGCCCTCGGCACCGGCATCGGACGAAAGCGTGAGGATGCCGAAGGCAGGGAGGACAAGAAGGAAGATAAGGAAGCCTTCGACATAGCCAAGGCCCGCTATCACAAGATCATCCTGATGACCGACGCGGACGTGGACGGGAGCCATATCCGGACACTGTTGCTGACCTTCTTCTTCCGGCAGATGCCAGAGCTGATCGAGCGGGGGTACATCTATATCGCGCAGCCCCCCCTCTTCAAGGTCAAGAAGGGCAAGAACGAGCGATATTTGAAGGATGAGAATGCCTTGAATGAATATCTGTCCGATCTGGCCGTCGAGGATGTGGAGGTCTACATCGAGAACGCGCAGGGCTTCGTGACTGGACGGCGCTTCTTACCCATCCTGAAGAAGCTCATCGCCTTCGAAGGGCTGCTCGCACGGTTTGGCAAGAAGCAGCGCGAAGAGTGGATCCTTCGCGCCTTCGTGGACGAGCCGGGCCTGGATCGGGATCTGTTAAAGAACACAGCGGCCTTGAAAAAGATCGTCGCGAGCGTGAAAAAGAGTCTGGCGCTCGCCTACCCCAAAGCCGACCTTTCGCTTGAGATTACGGATGACGAAGAGCATCGATCCAACAAAGTGGTCTGTCGTGTGCAGACGAACGGAGTTGTCCATGGCCTGGAGATCGACCATGACCTGGTGGGCTCCGCGGACTTTCGTGAATTGCAAAAGTTGGCGCCTTCCGCCATCGGGCTAGGACGTCCGCCGTACAAGCTCAAGACGAGGGATAAGCAAATGGAATACGCAGGGACGGCCGAACTGGTGCGCGCCATCCTGGAACAAGGCAAGCAGGGGTTGAACCTCCAGCGCTACAAAGGCCTCGGCGAGATGAACTCCACGCAACTCTGGGAAACGACAATGAACCCGGAGACTCGGACCCTCATGCAGGTCAAACTGGAAGATATAGCGGGGGTAGATGACATCTTCTCAATCCTCATGGGCGACGAAGTGGAGCCTCGGCGCGATTTCATCCAGCAACACGCCCTCGAAGTGCGCAACCTCGACATCTAGGCAATAGGCGATGGGCTTTGGGATTATGGTCAGTTGCAAGGCCCATTGCCTATAGCCGATAGCCCATAGCCTGTGGAGACTTATGCCGGTTGATGAACGCCTAACCCAGATCGCTATCGAAGACGAAATGCGCTCGTCCTACCTCGATTACGCGATGAGCGTGATCGTCGGGCGGGCCCTGCCGGATGTCCGGGACGGCCTGAAGCCCGTGCACCGCCGAATCTTCTACGGCATGAACGAAATGGGCTTGGTCCACAATCGGGCCTACCGCAAGTCGGCCAAGATCGTCGGCGAGATCATGGGGAACTATCATCCCCATGGGGAAGGAGCGATCTACGACACCCTGGTCCGCATGGCACAGGACTTCAACATGCGCTACATGCTCGTGGACGGCCAGGGCAATTTCGGGTCGGTGGACGGGGATCCGCCGGCAGCCATGCGGTACACCGAGGCGCGTTTGACGAGGCTTGCCGAAGAAATCCTGGCGGACATAGACAAAGAGACCGTTGATTTTGTGCCCAATTACGACGAGTCGCGCCAGGAGCCGCTGGTCCTGCCGGCCAAGGTTCCCAATCTGCTGATCAACGGCGCAGGCGGCATCGCGGTCGGGTACGCGACGAACATACCGACCCATAACCTAGCCGAGGTGGTGGACGGCCTGATCCTGCTGTTGGAAAACCCGGGCGCGACGATTGATCAGCTCATGAAGAAGATTCCCGGTCCGGACTTCCCCACCGCCGGATTCATCTACGGCAAAGAAGAAATTAGGAAAGCCTATGAAACGGGGCGGGGGCTTCTGACGCTCCGGGCCAAGGCGTCCATCGAGACCGATGAGCGGACTGAGCGAGACCGCATCATCGTCACCGAGATTCCGTATCAGGTCAATAAAGCACGGCTGATCGAGAAGATTGCGGAGCTGATCCAGGACAAGCGCATCGAGGGCATTTCCGATCTCCGTGATGAGTCAGACCGAGACGGCTTCCGCATCGTGATCGAGCTCAAGAAGGGCGAGATTCCGCTGGTCGTGCTCAACAATCTCTACAAGCACACCCAGATGCAGACAACTTTCGGTGTGATCATGCTCGCTCTCGTTCGGAACCGGCCAGAGGTGCTGAATCTCAAGCAGATTCTGGAGTACTTTATCGAGCATCGCCGCGAAGTCGTAGTGCGCCGGACCGCATTCGAACTGCGCAAAGCGGAGGAACGGGCCCATGTATTGGAAGGCCTCAAGATCGCACTCGATCACCTGGATGCTGTCATCACACTGATCCGACGCTCACAGTCTCCCGAGATCGCGCGGACCGGCCTGATGCGGCAGTTCAGCCTGACAGAGATCCAGGCCAACGCGATTCTAGACATGAAACTGCAGCGGCTGACCCAGCTTGAACGTACCAAACTGGTCGAAGAATACCAGGAAACGCTCAAGAAGATGGAATACCTTCGTTCCATCCTTGCCAGCGAGGCGTTGGTCAGGAAGATCATCAGGGACGAGCTGATGGGCCTCAAGGAAGAGTACAAGGACAACCGCCGGACGCAGATCGTGCCGGAAGAGGCCGAGATCAACATCGAAGACCTGATCGCTGTGGAAGAGGTCGTCGTCACGATCTCTCACGCCGGCTACATCAAGCGCAACCCGGTCTCCCTGTACCGGGCGCAGCGCCGGGGCGGCAAGGGCAAGATCGGCATGGGGATCAAGGAGGAGGATTTCGTCCGGACGTTGTTCACGGCCTCAACCCACGACTACCTCTTGTTCTTCACCGATGCCGGCAAAGTCTACTGGCTGAAGGTGCATGAGATTCCGGAAGCGGGCCGGGCGGCCAAGGGCAAGGCCCTG
>CAYZKG010000028.1:12834-24109 GCA_964478915.1 uncultured Nitrospira sp. | reverse complement strand
GCGGCCAGCATCGTAACGTGACCGAGTCGGCCGTGCGCTTGACCCACCTCCCGTCCGGTGTCCGGGTGGTCGCGGCGGAGTCGCGCTCGCAGCATCGCAACCGTGAGGTCGCCTTTGAACGTCTCATCGCGCGACTGGAACGGCTCAACCGCGTGCCCGCGCCGCGTGTCCCGACCCGGGCCAGCCGGGCGGCGGTGGAGCGGCGGATCACGCAAAAGAAGCTTCGGCAGAAGGCCAAGCAATTGCGAGCGGCCATCCGCGGGGATGAGTAAATCATGACGAGGGGCCAACTCACTTGAATTCTTAGGACGAGGGGGCCTATGCTGGACCGAATTCAAATGATGAATGCAGAATGCTGACCGATGAATGGCAGAGCTATCCTTGAGGAAGGGGATCTATGTCACAGGAACAGACGTTTTGGCCGATCGAATGCGAAGAAGGCGAACCGGATCTGCTCGTCTGCATGTCCTGTTTGAGCGAAGTGTTCAAGCGGAAGGTGCCGACGCCGGATTGTCCGACCTGCCACGGCGTCTCGACCTACGAAGCCTTCACGCTGGAGTCGATCCGCGACTGGGGGACCGAGGAGCTGATCGCGAAAGCCACCGCGGCGGCCGCCGAGCCGGTCCAGCTCCCACCCGTTCACGCCAGCGAGGGATTTGATCTTGAATCTTCCGAATAACCGTCCTTCGCGAGCCTGACATGCGCACCGCCCGTCCTTTCCTGCTGGGGGCCCGCTGGCGACACAGCGCCAAGACGGCGCCGGTGATCAATCCCTTCACCGGCGAGACCGTCGCGGAGGTCTGCCAAGCCGGATCTGCGGAGGCGGAAGAGGCGATCAGCGCGGCGGTCGAGTCGTGTCCGGCCATGCGCCGCCTTGCTGCCCACGCGCGCGCGGCCACGCTCTCGAAGATCGCCGCCAGCTTGACGGCCCGGCGCGAAGAAGTCGCTCGCACGATCACCACCGAGGCAGGGAAGCCGATCTCGGATGCCCGCCGGGAAGTGACCCGGGCGATTCAGACCTTCACGATCGCGGCGGAAGAAGCCAAGCGGATTCCGGGCGAGGTGGTCCCGCTGGATCTCTCGCCGGGCACCGACTCCTATTTCGGGCTGACCCGGAGATTCCCGATCGGTCCCGTCCTGGGCATCACGCCGTTTAATTTTCCGCTCAATCTCGTGGCCCACAAGGTCGCTCCGTGCCTGGCGGCCGGCAATCCCATCGTGCTGAAGCCTGCTCCCCAGACGCCGCTGACGGCATTGCTGCTGGGAGAGATGATTCTGGAGGCAGGGCTCCCTCCTGGGGCCTTCAGCGTTGTTCCCTGCGAGAACAGCCTCGCCGAACGGCTGGTCCAGGACCCGCGGTTCAAGCTGTTGAGCTTCACCGGGAGCGCCTCGGTCGGATGGATGCTCAAGGCCAAAGCGGGGAAAAAACGGGTGGTCCTCGAACTCGGCGGCAACGCGGGGGTGATCGTGGAGCCGGATGCCGATCTGGATCTGGCCGCCCAGCGGTGCGCCGTGGGCGGCTACAGCTACTCAGGGCAGACCTGCATTTCGGTCCAGCGGATTTACGTGCAGGAGGCGGTCTATGACCCGTTCATGAACAAATTGCGGGCGCATGTGCGGGCGCTGAAGGCCGGCGATCCGAACGATAGCGAAACCGTCATCGGGCCGCTGATCAATGAAGCCGCAGCCCGCCGGGTTGAAGGCTGGATCGAAGAGGCGGTGGGGCAGGGCGCCAAGCTCGTGGACGGGGGAAAGCGTTCCGGCGCCATGATGGAAGCCACTGTCCTGACCGACGTCAGGGCGGAGATGAAGGTGGCATGCCAGGAGCTCTTCGGACCGGCCGTCGGGGTCATGCGGTACGCCCGGTTTGAGGAGGCGCTCGCCGGCTTGAACGATTCGGAGTTCGGCCTGCAAGCCGGCCTCTTCACCCGGGATGTGGACCGGATCTTCCGGGCCTACCGCGAGCTAGAGGTGGGGACCGTCCTGGCCAATGAGATCCCGACGTTTCGGGCCGACCAGATGCCGTACGGCGGCGTGAAGGATTCCGGGCTCGGACGCGAAGGGGTGCGCTACGCGATCGAAGAGATGACGGAGCCGAAACTCCTTGTGCTGAACCTTCGGGACCGGCACGGCCCATGACCGAAAAAATTTTTCCTCCCTTATTGCGGAATTTTCGCCAAATTGGTAAATAAGCCCCCGTGCCGGAGGACCATCAAGGCGCGGCAATGAGAATGGGGATGCAGCCTGTCATGCGAGGCTGTCGGCGGTGGGCGCTTCGAACAAGGTCGTCCCCGGTAGGGTCGGGGTGCGGCCAACGGAGGAAAGATGGTTCCGACTCACCTGTTTCTCACACGGGGCGTTGGTGTGCACCGGGAAAAGCTGGCCTCGTTCGAGCAGGCACTGCGAAGCGCCGGAATCGCCTACTGCAATCTGGTTAGCGTCTCCTCTATTCTTCCTCCCAACTGCAGGATCATCCCGCGAAAACGCGGCGAGAAGCTGCTGAACCCCGGAGAAATCACCTTTTGCGTCATGGCGCGCTCCGAGACCAATGAGCGCAGCCGTCTGATCTCGGCCTCCATCGGGCTGGCGATCCCAACCGATAGGCGGACCTACGGCTATCTTTCCGAGCACCATGCCTACGGCGAGACGGACGAAGAGTCGGGGGAATACACCGAAGACCTCGCGGCGCAGATGCTCGCCACCACGCTCGGCATCGAGTTCGACCCCAACATCGCTTGGAAGGAACGCGAGCAGGTGTTCAAGATGGGCGGCAAGATCGTTCGCACGATGAACATCACCCAATCGGCCATCGGGAAAGCCCACCGGTGGACGACGGTGGTGGCCTGCGGCGTGTTCATCCCTCTCGAGAACCTGCCGAAAAAACTGCGGCGCCGCCGGTAGCCTTAGCTCGTCGGGACCCATTGCATCATCCGGAGCGGGCACCCATTGCAGCTCAGAGCAATGGGTCCCGGTCCCGACGAGCTAAGGAGGTGCTAGGAGCGTTCGCCTGTCCTGAAGACTGCATCCTCGCCGGTGCCGGAGGAAGGAATCGTCGAGAGACCGGCCTGATCCGAGGGCAGAGATGCCCACTCTCGTGCGCCGGCCTTCTCCACCCTGTGTGGCCGTCGAGCCACGAGGTTGAGCACCGCGGCCAGGATCGTGGCGACGATCAGCAGCGCGCTGGTTTCTCTGACGGTCCTGGTCCCGTCGTCGCGCATGTCTTTGGCCACTTCGGCCACGGTATCCAGCAGGCGATCCAGCGCCAGAGTGACCTGAATCAGCTTCGGGCCGGCGTTGTCGATGGCGTGCAATTGGGCCATGTGCCGAAGTTCGGCTGCCTCATTGGACGTTGCCGCAGTCCAGGACTGGGTGATAAGGCTGATGGTCTGGCTGGCTGAGGAGAAGTAGGCGTCGAGGCTCTCCCGGACCGCTTTCAGGTCTTCCGGCTCGCTTCGGCCGCTGCGTGAGACGCGCAAGCTGGCGGCGGCATACCGATCCACGGCGTGCTGAATGTGGGCCCGCTGTGCCGCGATGGGGGCCGTAATCTCCTCGAACGCCTTTCGATCCGTTGCCTCCAGCGAGCGCCTGATGGTGGTGCGATAGCGCATGAGATCGCCCGAAATGTGGGCGAGGTCCACAGCTGCCAGCGTGTATTCGGTGTAGAGCACCCGGAGATCCTGGTTGACATGGCCCAGAGCCTTGGCGCCCAGGAGCCCGACCGACGCGATCACGGCGCTGGCGAGCAACTGGGGCCAGGTTGGCCTTTGAATGTAGAAGCGTTTCATCGGGTTTATTCAGTCCATGAGCAGGCGACGATCCACGTGAGCTTCCAGGGTCGGATCGTTGGAAATGAAGATGACGGACCAGGGCTCCTCCTTCGAGCACAGCCGTCGCAGGATGACCTCGCGCGTGCCCGGCTCCATATTGTGGAGGGTGCCTTCGAAGATCAGGAGTTGCGGCCTGATCACGATGGCGCGAGCGATCAGGATGCGAAGAATCTGACCCGTCGGGAACGCCTTCCCCCGCGAGCGGACCGAGGTCTTGAGCCCCAGGGGCATCGCATCCACTTCCTCCTCCATCTCCACGAACCGGAGCGCCCAGAGCAGGTCTTCATACAGGATCTGCGGGCGGCCCATGGTGATGTTCTCCTCGATCGTTCCTTCGAACAAGGACAGCGGCGAGCTCAGCACGAGACCGCGGCACCGGTTGATCGTATCAATGTCCAGATCGCGAAGATCGACGCCGTTATAGCGGATGATGCCGGTTGTAGGTGCGTACAGTCCGGCCAGCACCTTAGCCAGAGTGCTTTTGCCGGTTGAGGTGTGCGGGAAGATCGCCAGCTTCTCGCCGGCGGTCACCTCGAGGTTGAAGTGCTCGAACACCGGGGGGGAATCAGGATAAGCAAAAGAAACATCCTTGCACACCAGCCGGACCCCGTGCACGCTTGGATCCGGCAGCGGAACCCCCAACTGTCCCCCGACCGTATCCTTGGGAAGGGCGAGCAGGCTGTCCAGCTCGGCCAGGGACGTGAAGAAATAGAACACGACGTGCATCCGCTTGACAACCGAATCAAAGTTCAGCAGTAGCGTTGCGACGACGACCTCGGCGGCCACCAGTTGGCCCAGCGTCAGTTGTCCGATCGCGAGCAGCCATCCCGCCGTCAGAATCAATCCGCTGTGGCCCAGAGCCTGGAAGCCCACCGAGCCCAGGTACTGACGGATGAGCACCCGGAAGCGATTCCGTCTGGCTTCCAGGTAGGTGGTCACGAGGTCATCCGTTTTCTTCAGCAGCAGCGCCCCGCTCACGGTCGCTTTGAAGTGGAGGAGATTGTTGGCGATGTCCTGCATCCACTGCAACGTGTGGTATTTCGCCTCGGACATGACCAAGGTCGTTCTCAGGCCGCCGTGGCTCAGCAGGAAGACGATCGCTCCGAATCCGACCAAAAGAAAAGCGTCAAAGACCAGAAAATACGGATGGTAGAACACCAGCAGCGTCATGCCGATCATACCGCCCACGATCACGTTGACGATATCCACGGCCAGCGCACCGAGCGCCCGCTGCATCAAGACCGCTTCGAGGAACCGGTTGGCGTATTCGGGCCTGAAATTCTGGTCACGGAAGCGGGGAAGCTGCTGGGAGAGCGCGAACGCGATCCTCGCAAAGATCCGCCGCTCAATCACCTCCTCGGCATACATCTGCAAAGCGCGGAAGGCGGCCACGAACAATAGAATAAGCATCATGATCCCGGCCAGGGTGATGATCATGATGGGTTGAATGGCGAACGCGAACGTGTTGACGAGTTCCTGGACCGTCAACGGAATGATGAGGGAGAACAACCCGATCGTCACGGCATACGTGACGAGCAGACCGAAGATGCGCCGCTCGAGCCCGAAGAAGAGGCCCAACCGGGCAATCATGTCCCGGAGGAGGTGTCTGTCCCAAAGATTCTGCTCGGAGCCGGCTGTGATCATCCCGTGCCTCTCGCGAGGCGGCTGATACGGCCTCGGAGCCGCACCAAGCTTATCAAAGCGGGCGACAACATGCTAGGGCGTCACTCGATCGGCCGATAGCTGACCGGGACCGCGGAGCCCGGCGCTTTGCCCCAGTTCCCGACCGCCCACTGATAGAAGGCCTGAGCTTTCTGGTAATCGGCCAGGGCGCGGATCCACTGATTCTCTGCGTCGACGGCGTTCCGCTCCCGCAAGTTGACGAACAGGACGCTGGTGGCGCCCATGCTGAACCGAAACCGCTCCCCCTGCTCCAGGGTCCTGGCCAGTTGCAGGGCTTGATGCGCCACGGCGATGCGCTCCTTGGCCCGCTCGATCGCCGACAGCGCGTTATCCACGTCCACGACGGCCTGCTGCTCGCGGAACCTCTGCATCAGGACGAAGCGGTCCGCCTTTCCCTGCGCCTCCAGGACCTCGCCTTTCGCACGCCGCTGCAGGAAGGGGACCCGCATCTCGACGCCGAACCGATAGCCCAGGCCCAGGACGAACTCTCCGGGTTTGCGTGACGGCTCGGCTTCCGCGTTCAAGCTCGGCAGCAGGTTGTTCTTGGCCAGCTCGAGATCAATGTTGTTGAGCTTGGCCTCGATCGCCACTTCCCGCACCTCCGGTCTGGCCAGTTTCGCCTTGACCTTGTCTTCCTCGACCGCCTGGACGGAGGGCAGGGGCGTCTCCTTGGGGAAGTCCGGGACGCGCTCGGCGCTCGGGGTGACCGGCGACTCCTTCTCCCACAGGAACATAGACAGCTTGTACTGCTCACGCTCCACTTCCCGTTTGGCAGCGATGAAGTTTTCTTTGCGACGCTGCACTTCCTGGTTGGCTTCGACGACGTCCAACGGCGCGACAGCGCCGGCCTTGGCCCGTCCCTCGATCTGTTTGGCGCGGTCTTCGGCGACCCCCAGGGCCCGCTTCTGCACATCCGCAAGCTTCCAGGCAGCCACCCAGTCCCAGTATTGACTGGCCCCGCCCAGGAAGAGGTCCTGGCGCGTCTGCGCGATCTGGACCTCGGCTTTGGGGTCGGCCAAGCCGGACCGTTGCAACTCCGCATTGTCGGCGTTCACCATGAAGCCCCGCAACAACGGGAGAAAGAACCCCATCAGCGGCTGGTTTGTCCCGTTGATGGCCAGGTCGGCGATCTGGATAGGCCCGACCCCGGCGCGGAAGCCGCCGATGGCTCGAGCGCCAGACGGGTGTCGGACATCCAGGAAGCTGTCGTTGAACCCGACGCTCACCGTTTTGCCGTCTTTGGTGACCAGTCGCTCCAATTCATAGTCGTTCACCAATGTCGGCTCGAAGGCTCCCAGCGCGCGCAGGAACTTGCCCCGAGCCACGATTTTCTCGGTGCCGGCGCCTTGCAGCAGCGGGTGCGAGCGATCGACCCAGGCGAGGACCTCTGGCAGCGTCAGTGGTATCGGCGGCAACGCGTTGGGCTTTCCGTTGGTTTTCCCCTTGCCTTCCGCCGACCAGGCCAAGGAGGCCGGCCCTAGCAAGGTCCAACAGAGCATGACCACGCTGATGTATCTGACGATCTGGCTCATCGGATCGGCTCCTTTCTGGCCGGACTCATTGCGGTCATGGCACGGCGGTGCGTGCAGTCCTGTGTGTGAGAAGGAACTGGAAGTGGCGAGAACAAGTCATGGGGGCGAGTGGGCCAACGTCTACTTCGCCCCTGTACCGACCTTCGGGAGCAGCGTATCCAGGAGGGTCGGCGCTCTCTCCTGATAGTCGGGCGGGAACAGGTTAAACCGGCGCCACATCTCGTACCACAGCGGAACGCGGTTGAGGATCACCCATCCCATCACTTTCGTGCCCTGTCTGACATGCGCCTGCTCCGGCCAGGGTCGGTCCTCGGGGTCGGGAACCACCCAGAAGCGGAAGTTCCCCTTGCCGTCATCCACCTGGTCCACCACCTTGATGACGCCGCCATAGGTGCCGGCCATCAGCTCCGGCCAAGCGGGCAGTGGGATTGCCGGAATGCCGTAGAAGAGCAGACGGACTTTTCGTCCGACGTTCAACAGGGGCGAGTCGATGCCGTCAGCCCAGAGTTCGGCCGCCTTGTCCGTGCTCATCGGGGAAATGCGCATCAGCTTGTCGCCCGGTCGGACCGTCTCTCCGAGCCCCACCTCGGCCATCCGGACGACCGTCCCGTCGATCGGGGCATAGATGCGGCTGGCAATCCGCCGCTGTGTGAGGTTGGACAGGCGAAGCGAGACGTCTGCCAACTGGTCTGTCGCCCTCGCGGCCTCGGCGAACGCGCCGGCCCGGCTGGCCTCGGCATCCAGGAGGCGTTGCAGCACGTCGGCGCTTACCTGATCGCGGCCGAACGCCAGCGACCGCATGGCCTGCTGAGCCGCTTTCAGGCCCGCTTCGGCCCCCTGCAAATCGGCCTTGCTGGCAATCGCCGCCTGGATCGTGAGCTCCAGTTCCCGCTGGGAGACCAGTCCCTGTTCGGCCAGTTGGCGGTGCCGGTCCACGTTCAGCTCGGCGGTGTCCACCGCGATCTTCGCCGCCGTGACGCGCTGCTGGGCTTCGCGGACCTTGTTTTCGGCTTCGATGACACGGGCTTCGGCGGACGGCACCGCCGCTTTGACCAGGTTCTGCATCTCCTTAATGCGCTTTTCCAACTGGTCGGCGCGGTCAAGGGCCGCCCGACGGTTCTGCTCCAAAGCCGTCTTTCTCTGTTCGAGGAGAGACAGCAGATCGGGTGCCATAAATTGAGGATCGATATCATTGAGCTCGAGGATCAGATCCCCCTGCTTCACCCGCACGCCCTCGTAGACGTGCCACTTATTAATGCGACCGGTGATCTGAGCCTCGATGTCCTGGGGGCGTTCGTACGGCGAGTAGGCCGAGAGCTGGCCGGTGGCCGTGATGGTCTGGGTCCAGGGGACGAACGCAATGAGGAGGGTGAACAGGAGCAACAGCTTGATCGCCAGCCTGCCGAAAGAGCGGAGTCGCTGAGGAATGCTGACCTGCTCCCAGGAGGCCAGCGCCTGTGACACGGCGACGTCGTCAATGTCAATATGGCGCAACCCAACGGGCTGGGCCATCAGGGACTTCATCTTCTCCTTCAAACGCGGCATGGCTCCCTAAATCCTGGTTTGTAGGCTATTGTAGCCCGATCCTCCGAGGCTGGTCAATTTTTCGGGTTTTCCTTGGGTTCCAGCGCTGCACCCGCTTTCACGCTTGACCGGTCTCCCGGGGAACGCTAAGGTTGTGCCGCAGGGCACCAGAGTCTGGCAGCGAGTCCGAACGTCGGGGAGACAGTATGGCGAAACAGGCGAAAGCGACCGGCACGACCCACCCGCTCGTCGGCGTCCTGGGAGGAAGCAAGACCGACCTGCCGATCCTGGAAAAGGCGGTCGCCATGCTCACCCAACTCGGCATTCCCAGCGAGCTGACGATCGTCTCGGCCCACCGCACGCCGGACCGTCTCTTCGCCTATGCCGAAAAGGCGCCGGACCGTGGCATTGAAGTCATTGTGGCGGGGGCCGGCGGAGCCGCACATCTGCCCGGCATGCTGGCTGCCAAGACGTACCTGCCGATCATCGGGGTCCCGATCCCGACGGACAACCTGAGAGGGCTCGACTCGCTGCTGTCGATCGTGCAGATGCCGCGCGGCATTCCGGTTGCCACGGTGGCGATCGGCGGAGCCGAGAACGCCGGGCTCCTCGCCGCCGAAATCCTGGCAGGACGCTATCCGGTCATCCGCGAGCGCCTCAAGCAATTTCGGGCCGAGCAGACCGAAACGGTGCTGGCCAGCCTGCCGATCCAGCCCCGATACACGGCGACGCGCCTGCCGAAACGGGAGCCTGCGCCGAAGCGAAGAGGCAAGTGATGCCGGACCGGATCGATCCGGGAGCCATGCTCGGTGTCCTTGGCGGCGGCCAGCTCGGCGCCATGTTTGCCGCAGCCGCTCGACGCATGGGCTACCGCGTGGCGGTGTGGGACCCGGACCCGGATGCGCCCGCCTTCAAGGCGGCGGATCGCTGTCTCAGCAGACCGTTGCTGGCGATCGATGCGACCGAATTGACCACCGGCCTGGGGGAATTTGTCGAAGGGTTGAGCGCGGTAACCTTCGAATGGGAGAACATCGCGGCACAGGTTCCGGAGGCGATCGAGCACTACGTACCGGTTCGGCCGGGAGCCCGGATCCTCAAACTGCTGCAGAACCGGTTTGCGCAGAAGACCTTCTTGAAGAATCGGGGACTCCCGGTCGTTCCGTTCCGAGGCATCTCGTCCCCGGAGGACCTCGGCGACAATGGCGAACTCGGCTATCCCTGTTTGTGCAAGACCGCCACCGCCGGCTATGACGGGAAGGGGCAGTGGACATTGGCAGGGCCAGATGACGTTGGGCCGGTGCAGGATCGGCTGCGCCAGCAACACCGGTCCAGGGGAGAGGGTCCCCCCTGGGTCCTCGAAACATTCCTCCGATTCGAGAAGGAGCTGTCGGTGCTCGTGGTCCGGGGAGCCGACGGCGACCGTCGCCGGTACCCCGTCGCGGAGAACGTGCATGAGGGGGGAATCTTACGGACCACGCGAGTGCCGGCCGGCGTAGAACCGGCCGTCGCAGAGCAGGCCATGGCCCTGGCCGATGCTGTCGTGACCGCGCTGGAAGGGGTCGGCGTGTTCTGCGTAGAGATGTTCCTCATGCCGGACGGCCGGTTGTTGATCAACGAGGTCGCCCCGCGCCCGCACAACTCCGGCCACTACACGCTCGATGCCTGTACCGTGACCCAGTTCGAGCAGCAGGTGAGGGCGCTGTGCGGGCTGCCCCTCGGCGAAGTCCGGTTGCTCTGTCCGGCCGTCATGGTCAACCTGATCGGCGATGATCTGACCCGGGCCGCCACCGGCGACGGTCTTGCCGACCTGCTGCGCATCCCCGGCGCGAAACTCCATGTCTATGGCAAGGCCTCCATCCGGCCGGGCCGCAAGATGGGCCACGTGACTTTTCTAGCGGAAAAGCCGGAGCAGGCCTGGGACGCGGCATTGCGCCTCCAGCGAATGCTGACCAATCCATAGTCTGTTCCTGTTGGCTCGCTCCTTGCCTGCCACTGAGCTCATGGCTTTGACATCAGCTCTCCGCCGTGCCATCATATAGGCATCTCTATAGGTTGGTGATGGGGGCTTCTATGGCGACTGTCACGAAACAGGCGAACTTTACGCTGCCCGAAGATCTCCTGGAGGAACTGAAGCGGACAGTCCCCAAGGGAGAGCAGAGCAAGGTGGTCGGGGAAGCATTGCGCAACGAGCTCAAACGGATCAAGTTCAGAAAGGCCTTACTTAGTAGCTTTGGGGCCTGGAAGGAAGACAAGCACCCGGAGTTGGCCAAGGGGACAAGGCGATTCGTTCGTTCGCTACGCCGATCCTTCCGAAGCAGCCATAAATCTGGACGATGAGCAAGGTGATCCTGGACACGGATGTCCTGATTGACTTTCTCCGTGGTCGAAGTGTCATGAGAAGCTTTCTTGACCAGCTCACGGTCGCTACCATCCCATGCTGCTCGGTCATCTCTGTTGCCGAAATCATCGCGGGGATGCGTCCTGAGGAGAGCGGGACGACTGCCGATCTGCTGAACGGCCTTGTGATCTGCGACGTCACGGGGCCGATTGCTGAATTGGCCGGTCGTTTCAAGGGAAGGGCGAAGGGGCGGCAGCTTGGGGTAGCGGACTGTTTGATCGCCGCGACAGCTGTCATGGAAGGAGCGTCCGTGGCCACGGGCAACGTGAGGGACTATCCGATGCCGGAAGTCACCGTGCTTGCCGCACCGC
>CAYZKG010000028.1:0-12734 GCA_964478915.1 uncultured Nitrospira sp. | reverse complement strand
ACGGGCAACGTGAGGGACTATCCGATGCCGGAAGTCACCGTGCTTGCCGCACCGCAGTAACCGTCATGGCCCGGCCGGGCCGCAAGATGGGCCACGTCCTCCGCCCAAGCCTTCCGCCGCACGCTCGCCGGATAGGAAATGAGATGAGGGAAACAAGAACATGACTCTGCATCCGAAATTCGTGACTGATAAGCGGGGAAAACCGCAAAGCGTCTTACTCCCTATCGAAGAGTACCAAGAACTCTTAGAGCGGGCTCAAGATGTGATTGATGCCGATTTGATCGACGAAGTCAGGGGCGCTCCCCGGCGGACGTGGAATGAGGTCAAAGCCAAAAGCAGAAGGCAGCAACGACGGCGGTGAAGTATGTTATTGAGCTCTCGCGCCGAGCGGAAAAAGAGTTCTTGCGCCTTGACACGGTCTCGATGGCTAGAGTTAGAGCCGCCATCGATGGGCTTCAAAACGTTCCTAGGCCGATTGGAGTGCGGAAGCTCGAAGGTCGCCAGAATGACTGGCGCATCCGCGTTGGCAGGTTCCGAGTCCTTTACAGGATTGACGATGCTAACAAGAGGATTCTTATCCATCGTGTGACTGATCGAAAAGACGTCTACCGCGGTTGATGGTGCTAAGCTTCGCCGAAAAACCGGACGACGCCTGGTCTTCCGCCCTCCCCCTCCGCCTCCTTTCCCAAACGCCTTGATTCAGAAATAGCGGGCTGGCCGGGACTCTCGTCTCGAATCGCGGAGCATTTGACTCCGCGCCATTAGGAGCTATGTCGCCAGTGAGCGGAATGCCGGAGGAACGGGGCCACTGAGACTTTCATCGCCCGCGAAGCGTGGTAGGCCTTGAGCGGACGTTGCCGGAAGAGTGGGGACCCACTGAGGCTCCCTAAAACACACCGAAGCGGGATGGCCCAAGCGGCATCGCGAATGGCGAGGCTTGGGCTCCGCACTTCCTGAGCAGATGCGGTCGGCTGAAAGCCGACGGTGAGGACTGTCTGAAGTTCCATTCGAGCCACGCTAGGGATGGAACAAGTTCCGCAACCGAGCAGATGCGAGGGTTAGTGCGGTCAAGCCGCAGCCTCTGAGCAGGGCCGATTGGGCCATCCCGTTTGCAGAGTCAGGCTGTTCGGCGTGACAGGACCCGCTTCCTCACCACTCGAATTCCCGCCACCCCCGGTGCCGTCGCGGGGCGAAGAACCGGACGTGCGGATGCTTGAAGATGCCGATCAAGGCCATGCCGGCCGCGAATCCCCCCACGTGCGCGAAGAAGGCCACCCCGCCTCCTTGTCTCCCGAGGGTCATGCCGCCGCTCAACAGCTGCATCACGAACCACAGCCCCAGGACGAAGCCGGCGGGGACATACATCGCGCGGGTGAAAATCCCCAGCGGGATCAGCACCAAGACCTGCGCCCGGGGGAACAGCAGCAGATACGCGCCGAGCACGCCGGAGATGGCCCCGCTGGCGCCAACCATCGGCACGGGTGAAGACGGCTCGATCACCGCGTGACTCAACGCGGCCAGGACGCCACAAGTCATGTAGAAGATGACGAACTTCACGTGGCCCATCACGTCCTCGATGTTGTTCCCGAAGATCCACAGGTACAGCATGTTGCCGATCAGGTGCATCCAGCCCCCATGGAGGAACATGCTGGTCAGCAAGGTGGCATAGGCCGGCAGACCGGCGAGTTCCGGGGGCAGGGCAGCTTTTCCGAACACCACCGCCGGGATCGCCCCGTACTGGTACACGAAGGCCTCCCCCAGGCGCTCCGGCAGCGAGACTTGATACAGAAAGACCAGGGCGCAGGCGATAATGAACCCGATGGTGATGATCGGCGTGGTTTCGGTTGGATTGTCGTCGTGAAGCGGAATCATCGAAGCGGCTGTTCAAGCAGCGGATCAAGCGGCGCGGGCGTGTCGGGAGGGAGCGGAACGGAAAAGCCTGCGGCATGAGTATGACCGCCGCCCCCGTAGGCCACTGCGATGGCAGCCACGTCCGCTCCCGACGCGCTGGAGCGCAGGCTATAGTACCGGCGGCCGTCACGATCGTGCCAGATGATGCAGAACGGGTACCCACGGCACAGTCGCTCTCCGAGCTGGCTGGTCAGCACGGCGCTCTGGACCGCCGGGACGCGGTGTCCCTGAAATGACACGATGATCGCCTCTTCCGCGATCTTGCCGACGAGCTCGTTTTCATAGCGGAGAATCGCGCGGCCCTCTTCCTCCAAGCGCTCCTGCCGGAACCCGTCCCAGATGTTGAAGTCGAACGGGTGGGAGGCCAACGCCGCGTTGATCTCCCGGCTGCCCGGCAGCGTCCACTGCCACAGGTCCTTGTCCTGCACGTAACGGAGCAGCCACGGCACCGGCTCCTCATGCGCCCACTCCCAAGCTAAAACCGCCCCGCTTTTCGACTGGTCGAAGTAGACGTACGGCAAGTCAGCCAGGGCATCCTGGGCGGTGATGTGATGGTCGAGCACCATGAGGCTTTTGGCTCTCCCGGCGAGCGCCTGAAGGGTCTCCCGGGTGTAGCTGAAGTCCACGATCACGACGTGGCGACCGGCCAGATCGTTCGGCGGCGGCAAGCCGTGCTTCGCCGGAACGAAGCGCGCCGAGGGAAACCGCTTCCAGATTGCCCAGGCCGCGCCAAAGCCATCGAGGCATTCGGCATGGTACAGGACGATATCCGGGGGCGGGGAGCCGCGATGGCGTGGGGGCCCTTGGATCATGTGGCGCCAGCATACCACGGCCCGGCGGCTTCCAAAAGAGCCCCGTGCCTCGCGCCTCTAGCCTGTTGGTGAGGCATTGATCTGGTCGATCAACTGGCGGAGGCGGCCGGCACTGCGCCGATTGTAGTGGAAGACCAGACGCGGCAGGTCCTTCAGGGCGGACTCATCCAGTTCCTCAGGGAGCGGCCCGCGTTGTTCGATGATGCCCCGCTCCAGCACGTCACTGAACTCCATGTTGATGCGCGCCAGAGGCTCCTCGGCCAGCGGATGCTTGATCCGGATCACGAGTTGCCGGCCGACGAACCGGATGGAATGGAAATTCCGGTAAAACCCGATGATCTCCTCGACCGCGGCTTCGGCCGACTCGAACATCTTGAAGAGGCACAGGTCTTCCTTGCCGATCAGGCCGCGCGCCAGCAGTTGGTCCGTGACGAAGGCATACCAGGGACCCCAGTAGTCGGTGCCCGGCGCCTGCAGAAAGACGATCGGCTGCGGGTTGGTCTTGCCGGTCTGAACGAGCGTCAAGAGCTCAAAGGCTTCGTCGTGGGTGCCGAAGCCGCCCGGGAACAGCGCCGCGGCATGGGACTCTTTCACGAACAACAATTTTCGCGTGAAGAAGTATCGGAAGGTGAACAGCTTGGGGTCGTCCGCGATGACCTCGTTTGGTCCCTGCTCGAAGGGCAACATGATATTGACGCCGAAGCTGTTCTCCCGGCCGGCGCCTTCGTGCCCCGCGCGCATGATACCGTCCGCGCCGCCGGTGATCACCATGTAGCCGTGCCGCACCAGCAGATTCGCGAACCGACGGGCCAGTTCGTAGTTCGGATCATCAGGCGGGGTCCGGGCCGAGCCGAAGAGGCTCACCTTGGGACGGTGCCGATAGGGTTGGAACATCCGGAAAGCCAGGCGCAACTCCTTCAGCGTCCGGTTCAGGATCTTGAGATCGAGCGTCTCGAGATGAGAGTCCTTGAGCTTGAGGGTGCCCAGCAGCATCTCCTTCAGCAGGATGGCGGTCAGATTGTCATCCGGCCCGTCCAGCAACACTTGTACCTGTGCGAGGATCTCCTCGTTGGAGATGGCTCGGCGGTGACTCAGATGCCGGTTCGCTGCGGTTCGTTTGGTCATCATGCCCTCCTGTTGGCCTTCCATCTTACCACGGCCCAGGCCTCTGCTCCCTTGTCAAAGCCGAGGCCACCGATTAGACTGTGTCGCCCGCTCAGAAGGACCTAGCGCATCACGCATAACGTTCCTATGAATTTCTGGCAGACGCTTCCCCACCCGATCATTGGCCTGGCCCCCATGGACGGGGTGACCGACGCGGCCTTTCGGCTGACCGTGGCCCGGCAAGGGCCTCCGGACGTGACGTTTACGGAATTCACCAGCGTCATGGATGTCTGCCGAGGGCCCGAGCATCTGCTGGCTTCGCTGATCTACGCAGAGATCGAGCGGCCGGTGGTCGCCCAGCTCTACGGGAAGACTCCTGAGCTGTTTTATCAGGCGGCGCAGGTGGTCTGTGAGCTGGGATTCGACGGACTGGACATCAACATGGGCTGTCCCGCCAAAAACGTGGCCTCCTCCGGATCGGGGGCCGCGTTGATCCGCACGCCCGCGCTGGCCCATGACATCATGCGGGCGGCCCAGCAAGGCATCCGAGACTGGGCGGCTGGCCGGTCCCTCGAGGCGGCCGGACTCAAGCCCGTCCGCATTGAGCTGATCCGTGCGATGAATCGCAGGCGAACCGGCGAACCGGCCTCGCCTCGGCGCCTCATCCCGCTGTCGGTGAAAACCCGGCTCGGCTATGATTCGGTCGTGATCGAGCCGTGGGTCAGTCATCTGCTGGAAGAGCAGCCGGCCGCCGTTTCGATACACGGCCGGACATTGGAACAGCAGTACCGCGGGGAGGCGGACTGGCGCGCGATTGAGCGGGCGGCTCGCTTGGCCCAAGGGACCGCCACGCTCTTGCTGGGCAATGGCGATGTGGGCAGCTTGCAGGATGCGGTTCAGCGCATCCTGCAGCACGGCGTCAATGGGGTGCTGGTGGGGCGAGCCGCGCTGGGGGCTCCCTGGTTCTTCAGGGCGAAGGAATCGGCCCGCCGTTGCGTCCGGTCGGGCGCTGAGATCCCGGAAGATCCCTCTCCCCTGAACCTTGCGGTGCGCTTTCACATCATGCTGGAGCACGCCCGCCAGTTCGAGGCCCTGTTCGGTCCTGCGCGGTTCCCGGCGATGCGGAAGCATCTCGGATGGTATTGCCGGGGCTTTCGCGATGCCGCCGTCCTCCGGGCCGGGATGGTCCGGGCGACCAGCAGCGCTCACGCGGCCGAGTTGCTCCAGGGCTTCCTTCGGCAGCGACGCTGGACCGTGACGAGCGATGACCCGTCCAGCTCTTCCTTGGCCTGTATTGCGCATTGATGCGTCTGATCTTGGCTTCCAGCTCGCCCCGTCGCCGGGATCTCCTCGCCCTGCTCCAAGTTCCTTTTGATGTCGTCCCGCCTGAGGGCTCAGCCGAGGTGATCGAGGCGGAGCTGTCACCCGGGTTCGGACCGGAAGACCGTGCCCGACTGCTTGCCGAGCGTAAGGCACAGTCGCTGGTCGCGCGATTCCCGGATCGGTTGATCCTCGCCAGTGACACTCTGATTGCGATCGGTCCGGACGTGCTGGGAAAGCCGACTGATGTCGGGGAAGCCGAGGCCATGCTGCGACGCCTGCGGGGCCGCGAGCATGTCATCCACACCGGCGTGGCCCTCGTGCGCGAACAGGACCGGATTCGGGACAGCGCCGTGGAATCGGTCAGGGTCTGGATGAAGAGCGTGACTGATGCGGAGGTGCATGACTACGTGAGCAGCGGAGAGGGAATGGGGAAAGCCGGTGGCTATGCGATCCAAGGCAGGGGCGGGGGTCTCATCGCCCGGATCGCCGGAGATTTCCCTGCAGCGGTAGGGCTGCCGTTGCGGCTGGTCGCCGAAATGCTGCGGCGACGGGCGGTCGAGACGCCGGTGGACCTCGAGCGACTCTATCAGACCGCACCGTATCCGAACTGGTCTCGCTTCGCGCCTCCGGCGCAGGCTATGGGCTAGAGGCTAGCGGAGAGGATTGCAAAGGTCCGGTGGTTTTCCCTAGAATGGCACCTCCACATCAGGAGGCTTTATGCGTATTCGGTTCGAAGCGGCAACTCGGGTTCGCCTGGGGATAGCCCTGGCAATTGGCGTGGTGCTGCTGGTCGGGGCAGCCAGCCCAACGTCGGCGATCGACGTGAAGCTGACGATGGAGGAGGCCAAGAAAGCGCTGGCCGCCGGACGGGAGTCGCTCGATAAGGCCAACACGCCTGAAGAAGTCAAGAAGGTCATGCAGCAAGCCTCCTTGACGACCAGAGTGGGTGCCGATCCAGAAAAGGATCCCTGCGGCGCCAGCGCGGTCTTGAGGACCAAGCGTTTTGCGCTGGAGGCGGCCGGCCGGATCGAGACCCGCGAGTCCAAAAAGCAGAAGCGTGAAATCCGCATGCCGGAGGACAAGATCCGGCAATACCTCGATATGCCGAACATGGAGATCGAGGTGCAGCTCTGCGGCGATGACGAGTATTTTGCGGATGGGGCGCAGGTCGTGTTTCAACAGGGGGGTTCCAAGACCATCAAGCCGGAGCACGTCGGTCAGGCCGATCGAGGACGCAAGAACGAGGGTCCGGGACCGCCGTACCGGTCCCGATTCACCGCCCGGTTCCTCTACGACAGTTTTGACCCGAATGCCAAGACCAAGATCGTGGTCTACTTCCCGGACGGCAAGACCACGGAAATCGACGCCGATTTCTCGAAAGTAAAGTGATGAAGTAGGACTGAGGACTGAGCCTCGGCCCTCAGTCCTCGAAACTCAGTCCTGGATTTCGGCGAGGCGGACGGTGTACAGGTAATGGTAGAGACCCTGTCGCGCCATGAGTGCCGTGTGAGTCCCTTCCTCGACGATCCGCCCCTTGTTCAGGACCAGAATGCGGTCCGCGCGCTGCACGGTGGTCAAGCGGTGGGCCACGACGAACGACGTTTTTCCCACCATGAGCCGATCCAAGGCCTCCTGCACGAGCATCTCGGACTCGGCATCCAGCGCGGAGGTGGCTTCATCGAGGATCAGGATGCACGGGTTTTTCAAAATGGCCCGTGCTATGGCCAGTCGCTGGCGTTGCCCGCCTGAGAGGTTCACCCCCTTTTCCCCCACGACCGTCCGGTAGCCGTCCGGCATCGCGGTGATGAACTCATGCGCATTGGCGGCCTGGCTGGCGGCGATGACCTCCTCCTCCGACGCGCCCTCTCGGCCGTAGCGGATATTCTCTTCAATCGTGCCGCCGAACAGGATGGTCTCCTGGGGCACAAGAGCGATCTGACGGTAGAGGCTCTCCAGGCGTACGTCCCGCAGGTCATGTTCATCGATGAGGATGCGGCCTCGGGTCGGATCATAGAACCGGTGCAGGAGATTGACGAGCGTGGTCTTGCCCGAGCCGGTGGGACCCACGAAGGCCACCATCTCTCCCGGCATGGCTTCGAACGAGACATCGGTCAAGACCGGCTGCCGGGGATCGTACGCAAAGCCGATTCCAACCGCCCGGATGTGCCCCTTGATCGCCGGCAGCTCCACCGCGTCCGGCCGATCGACCACCTCGGGTTTGGTGTCCAGGATCTCGAAGACCCGGTGCAACGCGCCTTGAGCTTCCTTCACCTGGGCAAAGGCCCTGGCAGCGGAGCTGAACGGTCCGATCAGGATGCCGGCGAAGAGCACGAACGCGAACAGGTCGCCCGGAGAGATGCTGCCTTCGATCACCTGCCGCCCTCCATACCACAGCACCGCGCCGGCCGAGGCGAACGTCAGCAGGGTGATGGTCGGAATGAAGATCGCCAGCACCGCGGCTCTGCGGAGCGTAAGGTCCGACGCCCGCCGGATTTCTCCGGTGAAGCGTTTCTCTTCGCGCCGGGTCTGCACGAACGACTTGACGATGCGGATGCCGGAGAGCACCTCCTCGACCAGCGTGGAGAGCGAAGCGGTCTGGTCCTGCATGGCCGTGGAGAGGACCTTCAGCCGCCGGCCGAAAAACCGCGCGACCACCACGAGGACCGGCAACAAGGCGAGGATCAACAGGCAGAGGCGCCAATTCATGACCAGCAGGAATCCGATCCCGCCGACCAAGGTGACGAACTGCTTCGCCGAGTCGATGGGTGTCTCGGTGGCGGTGCTCTGGATCATGCTCACGTCGGTCATCAGCCTGGAAAGGATTTCCCCGGTCCTCCGCTTCGCAAAAAAACTGAGGGATAGGCGTTGCAAGTGTCCGAAGAGGTGGGCCCGGAAGTCCGCCATGATCCGCTGGGAGACCCAGACGGTCAGGTAGCTGTGCCCCATCGACAGGAGGCCCTGGGCCAGAACGAGCAACAGAAACAGCCCGACCGTGCTCGTCATGCCGATCAGGTCCCGGCGGACGGTGATGATGTCCCAGAGGTGCCCGGCCAGGCGCAGCATCGCCAGATTGAGGCCGGCCACTCCCATGGCCAACATCGCGGCACCGGCCATCCGGGCGAGATAGGGTCTGATGAAGGGATAGAACCGGGAGTAGTACGGCGTCATGAGTAAGGAGTCAGGAGTGAGGAGTGAAAAGGAAGAGAGGCCGGAGTGGACAGAACCACTAGAGCTGGGTGATGGATTCGATCATGTTCTTGTTGAGCGAGACGAATTCGGCGCGTTCCGTGTCGTTGATCACCACGTCCGTGAGGTTGATGAACAAGCGTTCCTCTTCATTGAGGACATCCGACACGCGGTTGCGCATGGGCGGGATGACGAAGTCGCCGACGTACAGGCTGCTGACCGTTCGCACTCGGATTCGAACCTTCTTTCCCTCGGGCACGGGAGCCTCCGGCTCTTGACAAGCCGACCTTAGCTCTTCCGGCGCTGGAATTTCATTCGCCTGCGGAGCTTCTTGTGCTTGTGCTTCCGCATTTTTTTCCTGCGCTTTTTCAGGACGCTGGCCATCGGTTACTCCACTTCAGGACATGCGGGGAAATCCCGAGCAAGCGGCCGATACGTAACACACACCTGGAGAGCCTGTCAAGAAATCGGTATAATGCGCCGCCATGGCATCGACACGCTGCGACGCCGGCTGGATGCGACTCCTCTGTCTGTTGGGGATCCTCGCGTTCTGCGCCGGCTGCTCCTCCAAAGGTCCGCGGTATCCGGAAGACTTCGCGCGCTACCAACGCATCGATGCGGCGGTCGAATCCCTGCGGAAAGCCTATACCGGCAAGGACCTCCTCGGCATTCACGCGCTCATGCTGCCACTGGAGCGCCTGGAGCGAATGGAAGCGGAGATCACCCGCGACTTCGAACACTTCCAGGAAATCTCGCTGGACTTCTCCATCGACCGCATCGTCATTGACGGCGAAACCATCGAGGTCTTCGTGCACTGGCAAGGGCAGTGGAAGCGGAATCCGGCCGATGACGGCTTTCGCGAGCGCGGACACGGGGTCCTTCGATGGGTCGGCGTGAAGTCCATCCTCCTCAGCAACATGGACGGTGACCTCCCCTTCGGCATGGCGACGCGCCACACCGAGCCTTCGAAAGAGGGATCGCCTGGATGACCGTCGGCACAGACTTCCTGGTCATCGGCAGCGGGGTGGCAGGCCTGCGCGCCGCGATCGAGCTCAGCCGCCACGGCCGAGTGCTGATGCTGACCAAAGGCTCTCCGCTCCAGAGCAGTTCGATCTATGCCCAGGGCGGCGTAGCGGTGGCCCTCAGCGAAGAAGACGATGTCTCGATCCATCTCACCGATACGCTGAAAGCCGGACACGGGCTCTGCAGCCCCCAGGCGGTGCGCGTGCTGGTTCAGGAAGGGCCGGAGCGAATCCAGGAGCTGATCGCCTGGGGCGCCAAGTTCGACAAGATCGGCGGCAAATTTGCGTTCGCCCGCGAGGCGGCACACAGCCGCAGCCGGATCCTCCGGGCGAGGGGTGACGCCACCGGCAATGAGATGGTCAAGGTGCTGCTGGCGCGTGCCCGGCGGGCGAAGACGATCGGATGGCTCGACCGGCACTTTACGGCCGATCTCGTCATGGTCGGCGGCGTCTGCCGCGGCGCCTTGGTCCTGGACGAGATGACCGGCGTGAGAACCGTCCTCCAGGCGTCCGCCGTGCTGCTGGCGACGGGGGGAGCGGGACAGGTGTACGCGAGGACGACGAACCCGCCCAGCGCGACCGGCGACGGCATGGCGATGGCCCATCGGGCCGGGGCCAGGCTCGCGGATATGGAGTTCGTCCAGTTTCATCCCACCGCGCTGTATCTTCCCAACAGCCCGCCGTTTCTCCTCTCGGAAGCGATCCGCGGGGAAGGCGGCCGGCTGCGCAGCATCAAGGGGGAGCTGTTCATGAGGCGCTATCATCCGGAGGGGGAGCTGGCTCCGCGGGACATCGTCGCCAGGGCGATCTGGTCCGAGATGGCCGTGACGCGGGCCCGCCACGTCTATCTGGATGTGACCCACCTCAGCGCGGCGTTCATCAAGCGTCGGTTCCCGACGATCTATTCCACCTGTCTGCGGTACGACATCGACATGACCGAAGAGTGGATCCCGGTCTCGCCCAGCGCCCACTATATGATGGGCGGTGTGTGGACCGACACGGACGGCGCGACCAGCCTTCCGGGCCTGTTTGCAGCCGGGGAGGTGGCCTGCAGCGGGGTGCACGGCGCGAATCGGCTGGCGAGTAATTCCCTGCTCGAAGGCCTGGTGTTCGGCGCGCGCGCGGCGCGCGCGGCGACCCGCTTTGCCGCTCACCGCGCACGGTCCGCGGGGCCGTTCCCCTCAGTACGCGATCTGGATCGCGGCCCGCTGAAACCGCTCGATGACGCGGACAAGCTGTGGAGCTCCTTGCGTCGGCTGATGTGGGGGAAGGTCGGCATCGTCCGGACGCGGGATTCGCTGGCCGGCGCTTTGGCGCAGTTGTCGCGATGGGAACGGCTCGTGTCGCGCCCGTTCGGGACGCGACGGGATCTGGAGGTCAAGAACATGGTGCAGGTGGGCCGCTGTGTCGCCGAGGCGGCGCTCTGGCGCCAGAACAGCGTCGGGGCGCACTATCGGGCTGATTATCCGGAGAGCAACCGTCCGGGCTGGCGGCAGCACAGCCGGATCGAATCGGGGAGTCAGGTCAGCGGGCGGGAGCGGCGGTTCCCGAGCCGGTCCAGCTCAGGTCGGTCGCGGAGGTCATGAAGTTGGTCCGGGATGCATGCTCCCCGGTGTAGGTGCGCGTGCCCACCAGGGCGCTGGAGAACGTCCGATAGTAGCGCAGCACCTTTCTGACGTATTCGCGGGTCTCCGGGATGGGCGGAATGGCCTGGTACCGGGCCACTCGGCTTTCGCCGGCGTTATAGGCCGCCAGGGCCAGCGGAAGATCGCCGTTGAAGCGGTTGAGGAGGTAGCGGAGGTAGCGCGCGCCGGCGCCGATGTTCTCCTCGGGATCGTGCGGGTTCCGAACGTCCAGCTCCAACGCCGTCGTCGGCATGAGCTGCATCAGCCCGCGAGCCCCGGCTCTGGAGAGGGCGGTCGGATCGAACTCGGATTCTGCTTTGATGACTGCGCGGAGCAGCGCGGGGTCGAGCTGGTGCTCCTTGGAATACCGCGCGATCGCGCCTTCGAGCTGCTGAAAGGGAACCTTGAACGACAGGCGGGGCCGGACGCCCGATTTTTTGAGGATCGATCCCCAGCGAAAATGTTTGAATCGGGGATCGTTAGGGACGTTGGTGAACACGACCGTCCCGTCCGGTTGGACATATTGGAAAATGTCGGTGGCCGTCGCTGTCGGCGGACCGCCGAGGAGCGGCCCGAAGCAGGCGGCAACGCCGGAAAGGACAAAACACAGGAACGGGATTCTACGCATGCCAGCCACCATAGCATCCGTCCTGCCGGATGTCAAAATCTTCGGAGCTTTTTAGCTGTCAGCGCTCAGCTCTCTAAACAGCTCCCGCAGCCGCGCGGTGAGCGGCCCCGGGCAGCTTCGCCCCAGCTCGGTGCCCTCGATGGCCAGGACCGGCATGATCTCCATGCTGGTGTTCGTCAGAAAACATTCCTCGGCCTGAAGCAGCGCCTGCGGCGCATAGCGGCCTTCAGCAACCGGGATGCCGGCTTCCCGAGCCAGCGTCAGCACCACCTCCCGGGTGATGCCATCGAGGATGCCGCAATCGAGAGACGGCGTGCAGAGAGTGCCGTCTCGCACGAAGAACAGATTGCTGGTGGTGCACTCCGCGATGTGCCCGTCCACGTGGAGCATCAGTCCATCGAAGGCCCCTCTTCGCACCGCTTCCTGCTTGGCCAGGATGTTGTTCAGGAAGTTCAGAGATTTGATCTGAGGCGACAGGGCTGCCGGGTGATTTCGACGCACGGCGACGAGCGCCAGCGTCACGCCTTTCTTGAACAGCTCCGGGGGGTGCGGCCGGAACGGCTTGGCGATGATCACGATGGTCGGCCGCGGACACAGGCGGGGATCCAGGCCGATGTCTCCTTCTCCACGGGAGACCGTGATGCGAACGTAGGCGTCGCTCAGGCTGTTCCGGGCGATCGCTTCTTGTAAGAGGGCGGGCCAGTCCTTTTCCGGGATGGGCAGCTCCAGGCCGATGAGCGCGGCGGATCGGCGAAGTCGGGCGAGATGCTGGAGGAGCATGAAGATGCGCCCGGTGTACGCTCGGAGCGTTTCGTACACCCCGTCGCCGTAGAGAAAGCCATGATCGAAGACCGAGACGACGGCCTCCTTGGCCTCCACAAACCGGTCATTCAGATAAATCCACATCATACGCCATCGGCTCTTAGTGCCTCGAGGAGCGCTTCAGCCTTGTACAACGTTTCCTCGTATTCGCGTCCGGGGTCCGAGTCCGCCACGATGCCGGCGCCCACCTGCAGGTAGCCCTGGCCTCGCGTGAGCACCAGTGTCCGGATGATGATGTTCAGGTCCAGATCCCCGGCCCAACTGATATACCCTAACGAGCCTGTATAGGGGCCACGCCGGA